>NZ_DATCRD010000080.1:0-17454 GCF_036569185.1 Chitinophaga sp. | reverse complement strand
TCCCAGAACACCCGGATGGACAGCCTGGTTAAAACAAAAGATAAAGAAATACAGGATATGAAAGCCAGGATCTCCAGTATCCTGTCTAACAAAAACGCTACGCAGGCACAACTGGCAGAAGCGCGCCGTTTGATCGAGCAGCTGAAATCCAACATTGAAGGCTATACGGAAACTATAGAGCGCCTGGAAGGGGAAAAGATAGTGCTGGCTGGCGAAAGGGATTATGCCCGTAAAGAGCGCGACTCAGTATCTGTTGTGAAAGACAGCCTCAATAAGAAGGTGGACCTGGGATCTGTATTACATGCATCCAACATTAAATTATTACCGATCCGTGTAAAAAACAACGGTAAAGAGGTAGAAACCAGCAAAGCAAAACGTGCAGATATGATGCGGGTTACCTTTGACCTGGACGACAACCGTATTGCACCTACCGGTGATAAAGAGATCTTTGTAGCTATCACCGCCCCGGATGGCGCTCCACTGGCAGTGGAAGCACTGGGCTCCGGCCGTTTCACACTGGAAGATGGCACTGAAAAATTATATACTGCCAAGAAAACAGTGGCTTATACCACTGGTCAGAAACAATCCGTGAGTATGGACTGGAAACAGAATTCCGATTTCAAAGTAGGCGATTATGCTGTTGAAATCTACCATAACGGTTACAAAATCGGTCAGGGTAAAGTAACATTGAAAAAAGGCGGCTTGTTCTAACAACCATCCGCTTACTGATAATAGCAAATGGCCGGGGCGAAGTACGATCTTCGTCCCGGCCATTCGCTTTTCAGGGAAGTGCCCGGCAGATTATGGTATTTTTTTCGCTTATCTAATTTGTTAATGATTAGTTATTGCCAAAAACATATATATAAAAATAAAATTAAATTAACGTTCTTTGCTTCGCAATTAAATATAGCCGGAGGCCACTGCACTCCCATGACCAATGCTTAAGAAGAAGAATGTGACAGGCATAGTATAAATGCCGATCCAGCCCATGTTTACGATGAAGGATTTTGATTTCAGCCACTTGTTATCCCTGGAGTCAATGCCCTTACTTTGCAGTAAACAGGGCCACGTAATTCCTTAACATCGTCTTTTTGTGCGCCTTTTGTTATTATCGGATAAGATAAGAAGCCCAATTAAAACCGAAGCATGGAAGACATGAATAAAATAGTGTACGTTGTAGATGATGATGAAATATTTCATTTCATTATCAAGAAAATGTTGGGGCACCAAAGCAATCACCTGGTAGTTACCTCTTTTCTCTGCGCAGAAGAAGCCCTGGAGCAGCTTTCCAGGGCCCCTCAACCTACCTTGCCCTCTCTTATCATTCTTGATATGAATATGCAGCGAATGAACGGCTGGGATTTTATTGAGGCTTACAGGGGATTGAAAACCTCTTTTAAAAATACCATCCCGATTATCATGTGCTCCTCTTCTGTGGATGTGCGGGACATGCAAAAAGTACAACATACACCGGAACTGATGGCTTATATTACAAAGCCCCTCGATAAGAATAAATTAAAGGTAATAGAGGAGTATTTATAAGAAGATATAAACACACCATTAAAAAAGAAGCGAATGACCGGCTGGCCATTCGCTTCTATATTTTTCCCCTATTCTCTTTTACGCCGGAACTGCGCTACCATACATCTCTTCCCGTAGTGCTTTCACACGTTCATCTGCCAGGTATTCATCAAAGGTCATCAGCCTGTCGATGATCCCTTTAGGCGTTAACTCGATAATACGATTAGCCACTGATTGCATGAAGGTATGGTCATGCGTGGTGAACAGCACCACTCCTTTGTAGTTGATCATGCTTTCGTTGAAAGCCTGGATAGACTCGAGATCCAGGTGGTTGGTAGGTTCATCGAGTATGAGCACATTCGGATCCTGCAGCATCATGCGGCTGGTCATACAACGCACTTTTTCACCACCACTCAGCACAGAAGTTTTCTTCATGATCTCATCTCCGCCAAATAACATTTTACCAAGGAAACCACGGAGGAAAGGTTCATCCACATCTGTTACATGAGGTGGCACGTACTGACGTAACCAATCCATCAGGTTCAGGTCCTTATTGGCAAAGTAGGCAGCGTTGTCGTTAGGCAGGTAGGCACTGGTTACAGTGGTTCCCCATTCAAACTTGCCGCTATCTGCCGTTGCTTCGTTGTTGATCACTTCAAAGAAAGTGGTAAGTGCCAGGTGGTCTTTAGAGAGAAATGCGATCTTATCTCCTTTGTTAACAGAGAAGGTAACATCCGTAAAGAGTTTACGGCCGTCTGCCAGTTTCTCCAGTTTTTCCACGTTCAGGATCTGGTTACCCACTTCGCGCTGCTGTTTGAAGATGATACCAGGATATTTACGGTTAGAAGGCTGGATATCTTCCACCACCAGTTTTTCCAGGGCTTTCTTCCTGGAAGTAGCCTGTTTACTTTTGGAGGCGTTGGCGCTAAAGCGGGCGATAAAGTCCAGCAGGTCTTTACGCTTATCTTCCATCTTCTTGTTCTTATCTGCAATCTGGCGGGCCATCAACTGGGATGATTCATACCAGAAAGTATAGTTACCGCTAAAGATCTGGATCTTTGCGCGGTCCACATCTGCCACGTGCGTACATACGGCATCCAGGAAGTGACGGTCGTGCGATACCACGATCACAATATTTTCATAGTCGGCCAGGAAGTTCTCCAGCCAGCCGATGGTTTCCACATCCAGGTCGTTCGTAGGCTCATCCAGCAGGAGGATATCAGGATTGCCAAACAGCGCCTGTGCAAGCAGTACCCGCACTTTAAGGCTACCGGCAATATCTTTCATCAGCATGCCATGCACTTCTTCTTTCACGCCCAGATCGCTCAGCAGCACACCTGCATCGCTTTCTGCAGTATAACCGCCCATCTCACCATATTCAGCCTCCAGTTCGCCTGCGCGCATACCGTCTTCTTCAGTAAAATCTTCCTTGGCATAAATAGTATCCCTTTCGTTGGCTATTTCCCAAAGCTTCTTGTTACCCATCAATACGGCATTCAGTACCGTAACCTCATCAAACTGGAAGTGGTTCTGCGTGAGCACGCTCATGCGCTCACCCGGAGTAATTTCTACCGTACCTTTATTCGGTTCTATTTCACCGGATAATATTTTCAGAAAAGTAGACTTACCTGCTCCATTGGCCCCAATCACACCATAACAGTTCCCTTTTGTGAAATTGAGGTTTACTTCGTCAAACAATACTCTCTTACCGAAAGAGAGCGTTACGTTTTTAACACTGATCATGCTGGCTATGAAATTTTGAAGCTGCAAAGGTACTGATTTTATGCGGGGTTTCCAAGAATGGACTGTAGCAGACATATCAATAAACAATATGAATAAATATCTTTATAATAACATTTTATACATTTTGCCCCTGGAATTTACCGGCAGTAAAAAATGCAACATTTCTTTAACCCTTTCATGATGAAAGGGTTGTCTGCATATGCTTTCAATACGTATCTTTAGCGCATAAAATGAAACCTGCATGACAGCATATAAACAGATATTCGAGAATAACAAACAGTGGATAGCTTCAAAAAAAGCTACGGACGAGCAATTTTTCGAGAAAATGGCGGATACGCAGAAACCGGCCTACCTGTATATTGGTTGCAGCGACAGCCGGGTTCCTACCAATGAAATCATGGGACTTGAAGCAGGAGAAGTGTTTGTGCACCGCAATATCGCCAACCTTGTACCCAATATCGATCTCAACGTTATGAGCGTGATTAACTACGCGGTGGTACACCTGGAAGTAAAACATATCATTGTATGCGGCCACTACAACTGTGGTGGTGTGAAAGCGGCCATGCAGGCCAAAGACCTGGGAATCCTCAATCCCTGGTTACGTAACATCCGCGACGTATACCGCCTCCACATGGATGAACTGAATGCTATAACGGATGAGCATGCACGTTATAACCGCCTTGTTGAACTGAATACGCAGGAACAATGCATTAACGTGATCAAAACTGCAGCTGTTCAGAAATCGTATGTGGAGAAAGGCTTTCCCACTGTACATGGCTGGGTATATGACCTGAAGAACGGCATACTGAAAGACCTGGAAATAGATTTTGAAGGCGTATTGCACGAAATACAGAAGATTTATGATTTAACAGGCTCCGGTCTGATGCAAAAAGATACCGAATAATCATGGGCCCGATAGGCATATTCGACTCCGGCTATGGCGGCTTAACCGTACTAAAGGAAATTGTGGCGGAGCTCCCGCAATACGATTACATTTACCTGGGAGACAATGCCCGTGCGCCCTACGGCAACCGAGGCTTTGATACCATTCACACCTACACGCTGGAGTGCGTGCAAAAGCTGTTTGAAATGGGCTGCCCACTGGTAATACTGGCCTGCAATACCGCCTCCGCGAAAGCATTGCGCACTATACAGCAAAAAGACCTGCCGCATATTGCTCCCGATAACCGGGTGCTGGGCGTGATCCGCCCTACTTCTGAAATGGTGGGCACCATCACGCAAACCGGCGAAGTAGGCATACTGGCTACCAATGGCACCGTTTCGTCAGAATCGTACCCGCTGGAGATCCGGAAGTTTTTTCCACATGTAAAAACACATCAGCTGGCCTGCCCGATGTGGGTGCCGCTGATTGAAAATAATGAACACGAAAGCGAAGGAGCCGACTATTTTGTAAAAGAATACCTGGATAGAATATTGTCCGCCTCTCCAGGCATCGATACCCTTGTACTTGGTTGTACACACTATCCGTTGCTGATGAAAAAGATCAAACAGTTTTTACCGGGCGGTATCACTGTTTTATCGCAGGGTAAAATTGTGGCACATAGCCTGAAAGACTACCTGAAACGCCATCCTGAAATGGAAAGTAGGCTTAGTAAACAGCAGCAGCGTAGTTTTTATACCACCGATGATCCCGGAATTTTTGATAAGATGGCGGAGATCTTTTATGGTAAAACAGTGACTTCATCAAAGATGCTCACCAAATAAAAGAAGAAGGTGTATCGTACCTGATACACCCTCTTTTTATTATTTTTCTTTCCCTTCCAGCTTCAACAGGAATGAATATTCCAACGCCACTTCCTCCAGCGATTTAAACCGGCCCGAAGCGCCACCATGGCCGGCTTCCATATTAGTATGCAGCAGCAGCAAATGATGATCTGTTTTAAGCTCCCTTAATTTCGCTACCCATTTGGCAGGTTCCCAGTATTGTACCTGCGAATCGTGTAAACCTGTAGTGACCAGCATATTGGGATAAGCTTTTTGTTCCACGTTATCATAAGGGGAATAGGATTTCATGTAATCATAGGAATCCTTGTTCTTGGGATTGCCCCATTCATCAAACTCACCGGTAGTAAGCGGAATACTCTCGTCAAGCATAGTGGTAACCACATCCACAAAAGGCACCTGCGCCACAATGCCGTTGAACAAGGTCGGTTCCATATTGGCAACAGCGCCCATTAACAGGCCACCTGCACTGCCACCCATTGCGTAAAGATGCGCAGAATCAGTATAATGTTGCTGTACCAGGAATTTTGCAGCGGCTATAAAATCGGTAAATGTATTTTTCTTCTTAAACATTTTGCCATCCTCATACCATTGGCGCCCCATTTCCTGGCCACCGCGGACATGTGCAATGGCAAAGGCAAAACCACGGTCCAGTAAACTTAACCGGGTGGAGCTGAAGGTAGCATCCATACTATTGCCGTAAGAACCATAGCCATATAGCAATAACGGCCCCTTGCCATTTTTCTCAAAAGTTTTCTTATACACTATCGACACCGGGATTTTTGTACCATCCGAAGCAGTGGCAAATAATCTTTCTGTTGCATAATCTTTGGGATCATAGCCGCCCAGTACTTCCTGCTGACGCTTCAATTCGCGGGCCCCTGTTTCCATGTTGTAATCATACACCGAGTTGGGCGTGATCATGGAAGTATAATTATACCGCAGCTCCTTGCTGTCCATTTCCGGGTTACTGCTTACAGATGCGGTGTAAGCCGTTTCAGAAAAGGGCAGGTACTTTTCGGTATGGGTTCTGTCATTGATGATGCGGATCTGTGTTAAGCCTCCTTTCCTTTCTTCCAGCACGGTAAAATCTTTAAACAACTCCACGCCTTCCAGCAGCACATCGCTGCGGTTAGGGATCAGTTCTTTCCAGTTTTGCCTGGAAGTCTTATCCAGCGGGGTTTCCATTAACCGGAAGTTAAGCGCGTTCCAGTTAGTGGTGATATAGAATTTATCATCACGATGGTCCACATGATACAGCATCTCTTTTTCCCGGGGATGAAAAATGCGGAACGCATCATTGGGCTTGGAAGCATCCAGGATCCGGCTTTCGGACGACAGGGTGCTTTCGCTGTTGATGATAATATATTTGCCGGATTTTGTTTTGGAAACATCTACATCAAACGTTTCATCTGTTTCATGATACACTTCCTTGTCGGCTGCCACTCCCAGTGAATGCCGCATGATACGATCGGCCCGGAGGGTAACGGTATCTTTACGGGAATAGAAAAGGGTTTTATTATCACTCGCCCAGGTGCTGCCGGCAGTGGTTTCATGGATCTCGTCTGTAAGAAGCTCGTTTGTTTCCAGGTTTTTGATCCGGATGGTATAACGCCTGCGGCTTACCGTATCTATTCCGTATGCGAGCAATTTTGTATCCGGGCTTATGCTCAATCCCGCCACCTGGCAATATGCATGACCGGCGGCCAGCTCATTCACATTGAGGATCACTTCTTCCGGTGCTTCCAGGCTGCCTTTTTTGCGGCAATGTACTGGATACTCCTTCCCTTCTTCATAACGGGTGTAGTAGTAATAGCCGTTTTTAAGATAGGGCACGCTCATGTCTGTTTCCTTGATCCTGGACTTCATCTCGGTGAAAAGTTTTTCACGGAGCTTTTTTTCGGAAGAAAGGATGGTGTCGAGATACGCATTTTCTGCATTCAGCCAGGCCAGTACTTTCGGATCTTCCCGGTTGTTCATCCAGTAATAATTATCAATCCGTTTATCGCCGTGAATACTGAGCTCTTTAGCTATCTTCTCTGCTACAGGAGGTTTTACATCAACCTGGTCGTTCATAGTATTTTTCTTTTCATTACAAGACAAAAGCGCCATCCCCAAAAGCAACCAACAATTACCCTGGAAGTTTTTAAACATAGGACATAGATTTAAATAGTGGTTTAACTCAAAAGCAATACAAATTACGAATTCTCCCTACACTATTTTCATATTCACCGGATCCCAGTTAATCAGTTTTTTGCTGAAGTAGCTTTCATTGGTTACCAGGGCTGGCCCTGCGGCGCGAAGGCCAAATACGGCGTCTTCCACCACGGGTTTGCCGGAGCGCATGGACTCAAAGAAGTTGGTAAAGTGATCCAGGCGGTCGTCGTACCCTTTGGGAGCGGCAAAAGCGCTGGATGTTTCCACCGTATTCCGCTTATCTGCGGGATACTTTGCATTGTATTCCTGTACGTATTTCGCCTGTTGTTGTTTGGTAAATGTGTTATAGGTATCCCAGCCACCGTAGCCTGGTGCTTCCGGCAGCTTATGTTTTTTGATTTTGAAGTCGTTCCACCCCAGTTCCAGCACCCCTTCTGTACCAATAAAACGGGTGTATTCGCCGCCACCGCTGCCATCAGCGAAATTCACGCGGAGCGTCATCTGGAAGGCCGGGTGTTCTTTTGTTTCGGGGTAGTCAAAAATAGCCACTACCACATCCGGCACATCGCGGCCATCTTTCCATTGTACCAGGTTACCGCTGGCATAAATGGAGGTGGGCCCGAGTGATCCTGTAATAAAATGAAGACCAGAGATCAGGTGCACAAACAGATCGCCGGGAATACCGGTGCCATAGGCGCGGTAATTACGCCAACGGAAAAAGCGCACCGGGTCAAACGGTAGCTTCGCAGTGTCTTTCAGGAAGGTATCAAAGTCGACAGTAGCCGGTGAAGCATCCGGTGGAATGGAATACTGCCAGGCGCCAAGTGCGCTGTGGCGGTCCATCCTTGCTTCCACTACATTTAATTGTCCTATTTCACCTGCCTGGTAACGTTTACGGGCTTCTGCCAGTGCCACGCTGCTAACCCGCTGGCTGCCTACCTGGAAAACGGCTTTGGTGCGTTGCTGTGCGGCAATTACTTTATGGCCTTCTTCTATCTGCTGTACCATTGGTTTTTCGCAGTAAACCGCTTTTCCTGCTTCCATGGCGGCAATGGCAATGGTATCGTGCCAGTGATCAGGGGTAGCTACTATAACAGCATCAATATCTTTCCGTTTCAATAACTCCCGGTAATCGCGGGTAGTGTATACCTGCGGGCCGAACACTTCTTTTACTTTCTCAAGGTGGCCGGTATACAGGTCGGCTGCGCCTACAAATTCCACTCCCGGCACCTTAATAGCCGTTTCCACATCCCCGAATCCCATGATCCCCATTCCTACGCAGGCAACACGGATTTTGTCGTTGGGGGCCACTCTTTTTTCGGGCTGTAATATTTCTACATGTTCCTGTTCTTTAGCGATGGCGGCCAACTGGCCTATTCCGAGCAGTGCGGCGGTGCTGCCGATGTGCTTGATAAACTTTCTGCGTGATTGTTCTGACATATGTTCTCTGTTTTACATTACGTGGGAAAAGCACATAATAATAAAAAATTTTAGAAAGTTAAAGTCAGAAAGGATAAGCGGATTTTGTCTGACTCAGGATTACGCTGATTATACTGATTTTTTTGATTTGATCATTTTTGATTTTAAAAGGATTCAGGGAGATATAAGCGAATAGATATTTTTTTTAATTAAGATTTTGGAAGACAAAAACGGATATCTTCAAAAATCCCGGATCAAAATTTATCTCCCCAAATCCAGATCAAAAAAAACATTTGCTTATATCTCCCTGAATCCTTTTAAAATCAAAAATGATCAAATCAAAAAAATCAGTATAATCAGCGTAATCCTGAGTCAGACAAAATCCGCGCTAAAAAAGAAAGGAGACGAGAATGCCATAACACTCCCATCTCCTTTTTATATTATTCAAAAAATAAATCGGCAAATCAGCGAAATCATCTAAATCAGTGTTCCAAGACAAAATCTGCTATTTCTCAGAAGAAAAACCTGCAGCAATAAACTCCCTGTTGAGGCGGGCGATATTGGTGAGGGAAATTTCTTTCGGACATTCCGCTTCGCAGGCGCCGGTATTAGTACAGCTGCCAAAACCTTCCTTATCCATTTGCGCCACCATGTTGAGCGCACGGGTTTGCTTTTCAGGCTGGCCCTGTGGCAGCAATGCCAGCTGGGAAACTTTTGCAGATACGAACAGCATGGCAGAAGAGTTCTTACATGCTGCTACGCAGGCGCCGCAACCGATACAGGCTGCAGCTGCAAAAGCCAGGTCGGCTTTATTTTTATCTACCGGTAAGCAGTTTGCATCCTGCGCATTACCTGTGTTTACGGAAATATAACCACCAGCTTCAATGATACGGTCAAACGCTGATCTGTCTACTGTCAGATCTTTGATTACCGGGAATGCGCCTGCTCTCCAGGGCTCTACCGTGATGGTATCGCCATCTTTGAAAGCGCGCATGTGCAGCTGGCAGGTAGTAGTACCATTCCACGGACCATGTGCACGGCCGTTGATATGCATGGAGCACATACCGCAGATACCTTCGCGGCAATCGTGGTCAAATGCTATTGGTTCTTTGCCTTCATTGATCAGCTCTTCATTCACTACATCAAACATTTCCAGGAACGACATTTCGGAAGAAATGTTTTTTGCCTGTAAAGTTTCAAATCTACCCTGATCATCTTTGTTTTTCTGCCTCCACACTTTTAATGTGAGGTTCATGTTATAATGTTCCATATACCTTGGACAATTATTTGATTTATAATCCTGGCGAACCGTTAAACAATTCACCAATAACCATTATTTATAGCTACGCTGTGTTGGTTTACATTCAACGAATTCCAGTGGTTCCTTGTGCAGTTCGTACTGTCCGTCGCCTTTATATTCCCAAGCAGCTACATAGCTGAAGTTTTCATCATCGCGTTGCGCTTCCCCGTCTTCGGTTTGTGATTCCTCACGGAAATGGCCCCCGCAGGATTCGCGGCGGTTCAGCGCGTCGATACACATCAGTTCGCCCAGCTCCAGGAAATCGGCCACACGACCGGCTTTCTCCAGTTCAGGGTTGAATTCGTTGGCATCACCAGGGATACGCACATCTTTCCAGAACTCTGCACGCAGCGCTTTGATTTCTTCAATCGCTTCTTTCAGGCCCTGTTCATTACGTGCCATACCGCATTTATCCCACATGATCTTACCGAGTTTCTTGTGGAAGAAATCAACAGACTTAGACCCTTTAATGCTCATCAGTTTATTAATAGTGCCTCTTACTTTATTCTCTGCTTCCACGAAAGCGGGATGGTCAGTAGGGATTGCTTTTGTACGGATCTCATCTGCCAGGTAGTTACCCACAGTGTAAGGGATTACGAAATAACCATCGGCCAGGCCCTGCATCAGTGCTGATGCTCCCAGGCGGTTAGCGCCGTGATCGGAGAAGTTTGCTTCTCCCAGGGAATACAGGCCGGGAACAGTGGTACCCAATTCATAATCTACCCAAAGACCACCCATTGTGTAGTGTACCGCAGGATAGATACGCATGGGCAGTTCGTAAGGATTTTCACCGGTGATCTTGGCGTACATGTCGAACAGGTTACCATACTTCTCTGCTACTACTTCTTTACCCAGTTTAATGATCTCTTCTTTGGAAGCATTGGAGATCTGTCGTTTACCCACTTCAATGTTACCATAACGTTCAATGGCTGCGGCAAAGTCGAGGTACACAGCCTGTTTGGAAGTACCTACGCCATAACCGGCATCGCATCTTTCTTTTGCTGCACGGGAAGCCACGTCGCGGGGAACGAGGTTACCGAATGCAGGATATCTTCTTTCCAGGTAATAGTCCCTTTCTTCTTCAGGAATTTCGTTGGCTTTGCGGGTATCGTTCTGTTTTTTAGGAACCCAGATACGGCCATCATTACGCAGTGATTCTGACATGAGGGTCAGTTTTGACTGGTGATCGCCTGATACCGGGATACAGGTAGGGTGAATTTGTGTGAAGCAGGGGTTAGCGAAGTAAGCGCCGTTCTTGGTTGCTTTCCAGGCGGCAGTTACGTTAGAGCCCATTGCGTTGGTAGACAGGTAGAACACGTTGCCATAACCGCCACTGCAAATCAGTACTGCATGACCAAAATGGCGTTCCAGTTCACCGGTTACCAGGTTACGCGCAATGATACCTCGTGCTTTGCCATCAATTTTTACGATGTCGAGCATTTCGTGACGGTTGTACATTTTCACGTTACCCAGTGCCACCTGGCGTTCCAGCGCAGAGTAAGCACCCAGCAGCAGTTGCTGGCCGGTTTGGCCCGCTGCATAAAAAGTACGCTGTACCTGTGTACCACCGAAAGAGCGGTTACTTAACAGGCCGCCATATTCACGGGCAAAGGGAACCCCCTGTGCCACGCACTGATCTATAATGTTACCGCTTACTTCTGCCAAACGGTGTACGTTGGCTTCACGGGCGCGGTAGTCACCACCTTTTACTGTGTCGTAGAACAAACGGAAAACAGAGTCGCCATCGTTCTGATAATTCTTTGCCGCATTGATACCACCCTGGGCAGCAATACTGTGCGCGCGGCGCGGGCTATCCTGAAAGCAGAATGCTTTTACTTTATATCCTAACTCACCTAACGAAGCTGCTGCTGATGCGCCGGCCAAACCTGTACCAATGATGATCACTTCCAGGTTACGCTTATTGGCAGGATTCACCAGCTTACAGTGTCCTTTATAGTCTTCCCATTTGGAGTTTAATGGTCCGGCAGGAATTTTTGCGTTCAACATATATCCTTACTTTACAGAATTATTTGAAATAGATTACGATGGGAATAATAGCAAAACCAACAGGGATGGCTATTCCAAACACCCATATACCAATGAAGCTGAGCAGGCCGTTGTATTTTTTATGATTTAAACCGAAGGTCTGACAGGCGCTTTTAAAGCCATGGATCAGGTGGAAAGACAAGCCGATCATACCGATCACATACAATGCTACCAACCAGCCGTTCTTAAAGGTTTCATACGACAAGGCATACAGATCTTTCAGCGGTTCAACGCTGCCTTCATAAGTACGGGTGGGCAGATCCGTGTAGTGAAATTTTCCCCAGAAGTTAACCAGGTGGATAACGATGAAGATGAAGAGGATACTTCCCATGATAGCCATCTGACGGCTGAACCAGGAAGATGTCTGATTACCCGGGTTCACGGCGTACTTCACCGGACGGGCGGCCCTGTTGCTGAAAGTGAGCTGAAGCGCAATAAACGCATGCAGCAGGATCACAATTTTCAGCCCCCAGGCAATAAACTGAATCAGGCTGTTGTGCCCCATAAACGCAGCATATACGTTAAAGGCCTTGCCTTCGTCATTATACAGCAGCTGAAAATTACCCGCCAGGTGTATAATAACAAAACTGCAAAGAAACAAGCCGGTAGCACCTACCAATAACTTCTTACCGATAGAGGTATTAAAGAACTGTGACCACTTCATAAGTAAAATTCTAAGCTTCCTAGTATAAAAAGATGTTTGAAATGTCGGGCAAATTTAACGCAGGAAAAATAAAAACCAAATGATATTTATCAGGTTTCAATATAGATATACTACAATTAATATACATTAATCATTAATAATCAACTAAACACGCATAATATCTTTCATTTTGTAATGAAAATTAATATTATTCCAGCCGTTTCAGCATGATGTTATCCACCATATTAAACAGGTGCAAAGGCTGATAGGTTCTCCATTTATCATCGTCCAGCAGGTGAACATAATAGTGCAGGCGGGCTTTTTCAAACTCTTCGCGCGTTTGCACAGGCATGTTCAGGCTTACGATCCAGCCGCCATCATCGCGGATATCATCCCACCATTCTTCATAATAGCAATCATCGGAAGAATGAAAGTTCATTACATTTTCAGTGATGAGAATAAACTTTGTAATGCCCTGTGCAATAAGTGTATCGATGATGTTACGCTTCATGGTCATGATGTCGTTGTCAATAGCATCATTCCATTCTCCCAGTAATTCTATGATCACAAAATTAAACTGGTAATCCGTGAAAAGGATCTTCATGTACAGGTTACGTGAGCCAAACTCATCCCATTGCGGATGTATATAATAGTTATACACCGAATTGGAATATTCAAACTCACTGTATTCCCTTCCGTAAAACGGGGAATACTCATCTTCTTCGGCGGTGTACAGGTGCCGCCAGTTGTAATATGGCTCTATGTTATGCATACCTGGTTGATGGGTATAAAGGTTTTCAGATCATTTGCCGGTAAAGTCGTCCACCGCTTTTTTTACGCTGCCGGCCTTTAACAGCAGCTGCTGGGCCTGGGCGTAATCGGTGAGCGACAATTGTTCCATGAGCATTTTTACGCCGCGGTCTACCAGCTTTTCGTTGCTGAGCTGCATGTTCACCATTTTATTATCCTCTACCCTTCCGAGCTGGATCATTACGGCGGTCGACAACATATTCAGCACCAGTTTCTGCGCAGTGCCGCTTTTCAGGCGTGTGCTGCCCGTTACAAATTCAGGTCCTACCACCACTTCCACGGGGAAGTCGGCAGCAGCAGATACCGGCGTATCAGGATTACAACTGATACTCCCGGTAACAATACCATGTTTGCGGCATTCGTTGAGCGCTCCTATTACATAGGGAGTAGTACCACTGGCAGCGATGCCTACTACTACGTCTTTATCAGTTATATTATACGCCTGCAGGTCTTCCCAACCCTGGGTCCGGCTGTCTTCCGCAAACTCCACGGCTTTTCGTATAGCGCTGTCCCCGCCAGCAATCAGCCCCACTACCAGGCCTTGCGGTACGCCAAAAGTAGGCGGGCATTCTGAGGCATCCACTACGCCCAAACGACCGCTGGTACCGGCGCCCATATAAAACAGGCGGCCGCCCGCCAGCATTTTATCTGCTACGGCAGTAACCAGTTTCTCAATTTGCGGAATAGCTTTTTCCACGGCTAACGGAACGGTCTGATCTTCTTTGTTCATGTTGGTCAGCAGCTCCTGCACGCTCATCTTTTCAAGGTGACGGTAATGAGAAGCCTGTTCCGTTACTTTTACAAATGACATATTAAAAAGTTGAAAATGATTAACGGTGATAATCCAGCAAACCCTCCATGGGCGTGCGTAATACCTTGCCCATAGGCAGTTCATACAGTTCGCACAATTCGCTGATGATATCACGGAAATGCCAGGCTACCCCACCTGTAAAATGAAGTGCAGTGGTCCAGCTTTCCCTGTATTTATAAATATGGTTAAAGAAAAAATCGTTCAACCCGTCTTCCAGAATATTCTGGATCATATAGTGCTCCCGGTTTTCCGACAGGAACTCTGTAAACCCGGCCAGGTAGCGGTTCGCTAACGGCTTGCGGTATACGCTTTCCAGGATCTCATCTTTAGTGGTATGGTACTTAAACTCGAAGCGTGCGTGGAGATCGGCATCAAAACTATGATAGAGATAATACTGTAATACTTTTCGTCCCAGGTAAGCGCCGCTGCCCTCATCCCCGAGGATAAAGCCAAGACCCGGGTTATTCTTCACCACTTCTTTCCCGTTGTAATAACAGGAATTTGAACCGGTGCCCAGTATGCTCACTACGCCTTCCTGGGTACCGCAAAGTGCGCGGGCAGCGCCCATGAGGTCGTGTTGCACATCGAATGCAGCGTCTGGCCAAACAGCCTTTATGGCATCCGACACCAGTTGCAGGTTCCTTGGTTGCGACAATCCCGTTCCATAAAAAAATACATCCGTCACGGATTTACCGGCGGGCAGCTGTGGTAGCAGTTCTTTTTCCAGGATAGCCTTTATCTGCTCCGCGGTCTGAAAATAAGGGCTTACGCCCTGTGTTTTCAACACCAAAGGCTCCGCGGCGCCCAGCACGCCCCACTCCGTCTTCGTAGACCCGCTGTCTGCCACTAACTTTATTCCAGCACCCATATCCGGTTATTTATGAAATTTAAGAATCCTAAAAGTTTGCACCTGATTTATGCTATTTTTGTCACAATTTAAACAAAAGGGGTTCATAAAAACAAATGCCCTCTTTAAGTTTAAGTGATGATGATACATGTATGCAGCAGATTGCTTTCCGCCAGGTGCTTTTGCTACATGGATACAAAGATTGGTCATATAAATTAGCGGGATAATAATCTGATTATGTCTAACAGGAAGTTGAATGTTTTTTTGCCTCTTCTCTTTGCAGTTGTATTAGCCCTGGGAATGTTCCTCGGACATAAAATGCCTGGATCGAACAATGGAGGAGCCACCGTTTTTTTCACCAAACCCAACAGGGGCCCGTTACAGGAAGTAATGGACCTGATCAAAGCGAAATATGTAGATTCCCTCAATACTGACGAGTTACAGCAGGAAGCCATAGAAGGGTTGCTGACCCACCTGGATCCCCACTCTATATATATACCGCCTTCCGAACTGCAGCGGGTGAATGAAGATATGGAAGGAAATTTTGAGGGCATCGGGGTAGAATTCAATATTACTGCAGATACGGTGAATGTGGTAAGTGTGCTGAGCGGCGGCCCGTCTGAATCTGCAGGCGTGCAAACCGGCGATAAGATCCTGAAAGTGAACGATAGCCTGGTGGCGGGCAACAGTATCACACCGGAAAAGATCCGCAAATTATTGAGAGGCCCGGCCGGATCTACTGTGAACACAGTGGTATTAAGACAGGATAAAAAGATCACCATTCCCATTAAACGCGGCGTTATTCCCTTATACAGCGTAGACGCCAGCTATATGGCCGCCCCCGGCGTAGGCTATATTAAGATCAGTAAATTCTCCGCCACCACTTACGATGAATTTATGAAAGCCATCCGTCAGCTGGAAAAACAGGGCATGCAAAAACTGGTGATCGATCTCCGGCAGAATCCCGGCGGCTACCTGGATGCAGCCACCCGTATTGCGGATGAACTGATAGACGACCAGAAACTAATCGTATATACAAAGGGCAAAGACTTTCCACGAACCGACTATAAAACCAAACGGCCGGGGCTTTTTGAGAAAGGCGCCCTGGCAGTGCTGACAGATGAAGGCTCCGCTTCCGCCAGTGAAATACTGGCTGGTGCCATACAGGACTGGGACCGCGGTACCGTTATCGGCCGCCGGACTTTCGGAAAAGGCCTGGTACAGGAGCAGTACGATCTGGACAATGGAGGCGCATTGCGTCTTACCGTAGCCCGCTACTACATCCCTTCCGGCAGAAGTATCCAGAAACCATACGGTAAAGGACATGATGATTACGATGATGATATCATTGAACGTTATCACCACGGAGAAATGGTAAATAAAGACAGTATCAAAATAACAGATACCGTACTTTATAAAACAGCCGCCGGCAGGCCCGTTTACGGCGGGGGCGGTATTACACCGGACATTTTTATTCCGTTTGACACCTCCCGTTTTACACCTACTTTAACCGCTATTTATACCCGCAATACTTTCAGCAATTTTGCCTACCAGTATTATACATCGCACAGGGAAGCCTTTAAATCCTATAAGAACGCGGAGGATTTCACCAAAAACTTTCAGACCACACCGGTGCTGATCAGCGACTTCAAAGCATACGCTAAAAAGGACAGCGTGCCCGGTCTCGATCATCTTACTGCCCGCGACGAAATAGAGATCCGGACCAGGCTCAAAGCAATGCTGGCCCGGCAGCTCTACAGAACTGAAGGCTTCTACGAAGCCATCAATGCAGAAGACCCGATGGTAAAGAAAGCACTCGAAGTAGTGGCGAAGGAAAAGGGCGCAGCGGAGTGATTGTTCTTCGCCCTTCGCCTTCGGCGAAGGAAATTGTCTTGGAGCAGGATTATGATGATTATACTGATTTGTTTGATTTGATTTTTTTGGAGATATAAGCGGATTTTGTCTGACTCAGGATTTTGATGATTTCGCTGATTTTATTTTTACATTTTTTAGAATAAAGCAAGGGAGATAAAAACGGATACCCGGTTTTATCTCCCTTATCTTTTTAATAACTAAGGGAGATAAAAGCAATACGTGCTTCTATCTCCCTTAATTATTTATAAAATCCCAAAAAATAAAATCAGACAAATCAGTATAATCAGCGTAATCCTGCTCCAAGACAATCGCCGAAGGCGATCCCCTCCGCTCACTACTGGTTTTTACGCTGCATTTTGGGCAACGACTGAACGATCAGGTCATTCATGACGTTCACCGCTTCATCGAGATAGATGTCTTTGGTTCTGATCTTGATCCAGTCCTTGTTACGGGCAATCTTGGATGAGTCGCTGCCAAATTTCTCCATATCGGATTTGATGTTTACAATATTGAGCTCTTTCACTTTATCATTTACTGCA
>NZ_DATCRD010000079.1:0-33648 GCF_036569185.1 Chitinophaga sp. | reverse complement strand
ACCGGTAATAGAGCTGGTACTTCAATGATCGCGGAGTTTGTCTGACTCAGGATTATGATGATTTTAATGATTAGCCTGATTTAGTTTTAAAGTTTGAAAATAGTTAAGGGAGATAAAAGCGGATAATTTTTTCGCTTCTATCTCCCTTAATTATAATTGTTACAAAATAAAATCAGGCTAATCATTAAAATCATCATAATCCTGAGTCAGACAAACTCCGCGATCATTGAAGTACCAGCTCTATTACCGGTATCTCCACATCGGGTTTGCGCACCGGGAGCTCCAGGGCCAGGTCGCCTTTGTCTGTGCCCCTCATTTTTATTTCAGAGCCGTCATTCAGCAGCTGTGCGTATTTAACCTTGCCTTTCATTCCAGGCAGTTCAAAACGCTGCAGCGGGTAATCGAGCAAATGCACATATAACCGTTTGGTAGTTGGGTTGTAAGTCAGTAAGCTGTTATCCGGGCGTTTGAATTCCGCCGGCGCCTCGGTACAGCCATAAATAGAACGACCGTTCACCTGCATCCATTCTCCCATTCCTTTGAGCCTTTCCTGCGCACGGGCATCGAAAGTACCGCGGGAAGTAGGGCCCACATTCAACAACAGGTTACCGCCCTTGCTCACTGATTCAATCAGCAGCACCAGCAGCTGCTTGTTATCTTTCCAGGAAGTTTCATCCCGGTAATAACCCCATGATCCGGAGAACGTCTGACAGGTTTCCCAATGAATGCGTTTACCATTACGGGTGGGCCATTCAGATACTTTGTACTGTTCAGGAGTGGCAAAATCGCCGCCATCCTCATACTCTTCCAGGTCCAGCCGGTCGTTGATAATAATTCCGGGCTGCAGTTTGCGGATCATCTTAATAAGCTCCAGTGAATTCCAATCGTTATGATCCTTGCCATGTTCCCCCGGAAAAGAAAAGTCGGTCCAGAGAATATCAATTTTCCCGTAATTGGTCATCAGTTCCTTTAGCTGGTTCTTCAGATAAGTACGGTACTTTTCCATATCACGCCCTTTATTCAGCTTCTCATAATCCTTCGGATCTGCAGGGCGCTGCGGATGCACACGGTCGATCGTATAATCAGGATGATGCCAGTCGATCAGCGAATAATAAAACCCAATCTTCAATCCTTCTGCCCGGAAAGCTTCGACCCATTCTTTGATAAGGTCCTTTTTCGCCGCTGTATTGGTGGCTTTATAATCGGTGTATTTGGAATCAAATAAACAAAACCCTTCATGGTGCTTGGTAGTGATCACCGCGTACTTCATACCTGCGGCCTTCGCCTGCCGGGCCCATTCGCGTGGATTATACAGATCGGGGTTGTACAGATCAAAATATTTCTGATAGGCGCTGTCGGTAAGATGCTCATTGCTTTTCACCCACTCATGCCTGGAAGGCATAGAATATAATCCCCAGTGAATAAACATGCCAAAGCGGTCATTTACCCACCAGGCCAGCCGCTGTTCTTTTTGTGCATCCGTTTCATTGAATATTTTCTTTTCCTGTGCATTTACTGTTGCCAGCATCATAAGGAAAGTGAAAACGAATAGTGATAATTTCTTCATAACTAATAAATTATACAGATTTGGTTTGATACAGTTCTATTCGGCCACCAGCCAGGTATAACCGTTTGCCGGGATGGTTACTTTTACATGAGCATTGTAACTACGGTCAAGCATATACGTTTTCAATGCTCCTTCCTTTTCGCGGATGCGCACACTTTTCGTGAGGCCGCTGTAATACAGTGGCAGGGCCACCTCCCGGGTAATTGCCTGTTGGGTTGGATTATACAGCATGGCCAGCGCTTTTTGCGGCAGTTTGGCGCTCACGTGCATGATACCGTCCCAGTCGCGGCCATCGGCCCTGCGCAGATGGATAATATCCGTATTGAGGATATTGCGGTACTTTTTGTACCAGTCGATCATATTCTTCACAACGGCCTTGGTACTATCGGTGTCGTATAAACGCGGACCGCGGTAACAGGCCTGAACCCCAGCCCCATAATACTGTGCCATCAGCTGGTCGTAGGCGTCCAGGTGATCTTTCAGGGGCTCCAGCGTAGCGGCTGCACCGCCGCCCTGGTATTCGCTGAGCGGTACAAAGCCCCAGCTCATGGAAGGGGTTTTCTCCCAGGTGCCGTCAAAAATATTCTGCCTGTTCAGGATCAGCTGTTCTGCCCGTGGCAGGGAAAAATTTACTTCGCGGTAGCCTAGTGCTATTTTGTTGGTACCATCCAGGAAGTACCAGTCCGGCGCATTTACATATACGCCTCTTTCATTGAGCCAGTGGTACAACCCTTTCTGCAGCTGCATTTGTTTCCATTGGGAATCTTCCAGCCCGGTATGGCCGGGATGGGTAGTGGATGCACAAACATCGCCCGGGTAAGGGCCATCATTCTCAAAGATATCGAAGCCGGTAGCGCTGATAAAACTTTTGATCTTTTGCAGATAGCCGAGGCCCCATTTACTACCCATACAGGGAGCGTTACCAAAAAATGCGCCGCCGGTTTTGCCGGTGGCAGGATTGATTACGTCATCTTCCTCACTGATACGCCTGCTCGAAAACAGGGAGTAGCCGCCAAGCATCACCTTTTTACTATGTGCATAATCCGCCAGTGCTTTGAACTTCGCGATATTGGCGGCGCTGGTATCTTCCATATTCAAACCACTGCCAAAGCTAAGGATCACGCCTTCATAGCCGGTTTCTGCACATTGGTCAATGATAGCCTTTACCTTTACCGGATCGGTGCTTACCAGGTGCATGAAAACGGGGTTCTCTGTGGTCCAGGGCGCAATGGTGCTGTAAAATCTTCTTTTAGCCAACCCATTCCTTTCCCGGTCATATCCATCAAACAACAGCTCATAGGTACGGATAGATTCAAAATGTTCACCCGCTGCCAGTGTAATGCCAACCGGTACTATGGGGTATACTTCCAGCACGCAGGGTGTTTGCAGGTCGTAGTTCACCTGTGAAGTATAGGTACTGTCGGCCTTCCAGTGTGTGGTTTGATCACTGAGATTTGCCTTCATGGCGTTATTGAAAGCGTAATTGCTTTCAATATAAATTCCGTGGGGCACCTGCATTTTATTCACACTGCCTACTACAGCCGATTCTTCTTCCGGTGTGGCCAGTATCTCATTCACCACTTGCTGCAGTTTTACCGGTTGCCCGCTTTGGTTGGTTATTTCCAGCCATTTGGAAATGAGTGGTATTCCGTCAAATATATCGTAGTGTATTTTTACCTGGATGCCTTTCAATTCAGACGCCTGCGCCTGGTAAGAGAATGTAAGCTCTTTCCCGGTGGGCTGCTTTGGGTTACTGCACCATCGCCGGGCCTGCCATTTTAAATAGGGAGAGACAGATGTTACCTGGTGGCCGCTGTATATAAAATCTGATGGCCCTGCTTCCAGGTTATCCAGCCATACAGGAAGCATGTACGCCTGTTGTTTTTGCCCGTATGCACCACCAATCGTATAGTCGTGCCCGTTAATGGTAAGCCTGGCTTCCGGTTTAATGGCGCGCAATAATTGTTCTCCGCTCACCAGGTTGCGGTAATCGGTACATATCACGTTGGGGGTTATACGAAAACTACGGCTCAGCAATCCGTTGCTGAGTGTAATTTCCTTGTTTTTTTCTGTTACCGTGGCGGTATAGGGCTGGTGATTGATTAACCAGTCGGGCGCAGGTGATTTTACCTGTGCAGCTGCTATGCCTGAACCAAGACTGGCAACCAGTCCTAACAGGAGGTTTGTTTTCTTCATGTTCTTGTTCTTCTTATAAATATTATTTAACCGGCTGCAGGATCACTTTCCTTAGCCAGCACAATTCATTTTTGTTACCGGAAACCGGTTTCACTGTGAGATTTTGTTTTCCTGCTTTATCGATATGTATGATACCTATTGCGTGTTGAATAAAGTTCATGGGCTTGTGGCTGTCGTAACTGCCGGTTACCAGTGTCAGGAATGGCAGCTGCTGCCCGCCCAGGGTTACCAGCCCCTGTTGTGAGGCGCTTGCAGGTTCGCATGCATAATCAAGGATAATTTTATAGTCGCCTGCGTCCTGCACTTCCAGCGGGAATATGATGGCATCGTCTGGGGTTACCATCCCGGTTATGCAATTGTCGTGTTTCCAGTCGCCGAAATAATGGGAATAGGTAAAAAGCCTGCTTTGGGATTTCCCGTTGAAAATAGCCCATACAGCAGGGATTTCCGCCTGTGGATATTCGCTGCTTACAGTTTGTGTACGGAGCTGCGATAAATCTGTTTGCTGCCCTGAGTACACTACCTCCAGCACGGTGCTTCGTGTATCCGGCAACGTTACAGGTAAACTGATAATGGTTTCTTCCGGCAGTTGTTGCCATGTAAGCGGATTTTTACCGCCCAGTATTTTCACCGACCTGATTTTTGCAGTTAGTCCCGGTACACGTAGTTTCCTGTTGGCCGGCATTTGCCACACGTGCAGGAATAATTTTCCCGGTTTGCTGGTAGTTACGCCCCATGGCTGCGCGGGGATCAGTCCCCAGCTGGTGCCGTAAATGCTTTCGCCGTAGGTTTGCAGCCACTTGCCGGCAGCTTTCAGATAAGCAACTGAGTAAGCCGGCCATTTGCCGTTGCCATCGGGCCCTACATTGAGCATAAGGTTGCCGCCTTTGGAGGCTACATTTCCCAGGAGGCGTATAATTTCTGCGGGTGATTTAAAGTTCAGGTCGTGGCGGATATATCCCCAGGAATCGTTGTGGGTATAAATAGATTCCCATGCACCGGGGATGGGAACCGGCGGCACTTCGGAGTCGCCAAAATCGCGGTAATCGCCGAGGTCATGTCCTACGCGGCTGCTGAAAAGGCAGCCGGGCTGCAGCAATCGCAGGCTATCGATCATTTGCCTGGTTTGCTCAGCGGTTAACCCTCCCGGCATATCAAACCAGATAAGACCAAGGGGGCCATAGTTGGTTAATAGTTCTTTCAGTTGCGGGATTGATTTGGTGCGGTAATACCGCTGGTAATCTTTCTCTTTATTTTTAAAATCCCAGTTATTTCCTCCGCCATCCGGCTCGTGCCAGTCGAGGAACTGGGAATAATAGAACCCAAACTGTATACCTTTTGCGCGGCAGGCGGCAGCGAGCGCCTTCATAGGGTCTTTCCTATAGGGAGAAGCATCAACAATATCGAAATCAGTTACTTTAGAATCATACATACTGAAGCCTTCGTGATGTTTGGCGGTGATCACCATATACCTGATACCTGATTGCCGGGCCATCTCCGCCCATTCTTCTGCATTAAATCCTATAGGGTTGAAGGTTTGTGCTACTTTGGCGTATTCAGCTGCAGGCGCTTTTGCACGGTGCATGATCCATTCGCCGCTGCCGTAGTAGCTGCTGTCTTTCCAACGGCCGCCAAGTTCAGAGTAAAGGCCCCAGTGAATGAACAGCCCGAATTTTGCTTCTTTGAACCATTTTAACCCGGGATGCGATTTATTGTTTACAGCATCTTTATTCCACATATCCGGCATGTCCTGGGTACTCGCTTTCAGCGGGTTGAACAGGCATAACAGTACCAGTAACGTTGGAATCCGGTGGAACATATAGCTAAATTTAGTAGTAACGGTCCGTAAAAAATATACATATCCCCCGGTATATGCAAATGCCTGGAAAATGGTATCAGGGAAAGGGAAAATGATACAATCGAAGGGTTTTAGGGTAAGTTTTCGTCATTAACCAATGATTAACGATTATTACAGAGAGTAATATCTAATTTCGGTAGCAGATAAGTTACGGTCACTAAGCGTCTTGTAACTTTCCAGATTCAGCAATCATCTTATTTAGCTCAATAACAGGCTATAATGTGTTATCAGCATCTGACGCGATGCCGCAGATGCCATGTGAATGTTTTAAACACCTCTGCTGTTTGTCATCGGCAGAGGTTTCTTTTTGCCCTGACTTTCTACCTGTTATACAATTCTTATTTAGATTTAATTAACTCTCTGAACTACGAAAGTTATTAATATTGCTACCTGCTCAGTAATCTTCCGGTAACTTAAAAATGCTTACAACCAACAAATGTTTCAACAGCGCCTGTTGGTTTTTTCAGGCCGACAGGAGCTTCCGTCACAAACCAGGTGTACGGCAGCGAACTATTCGCAGTATTGAACAGCATAGCCGGTGATGCCGCAACCTTATTACAATCACCCTAACAATCACTATCATGATCTTAAAAATCCCGAAGAAGCAACGCCATAACCTTATTAACAATCACCCACCGGTTAAGCAACCAATGGGTTTTTGATTTAATCATCATCTAGCTACAGCGCCTTTGCAGTTTCCACTGCGGAGGCTTTTTTTAAAACTTTAAAATGAATATATATTCGCTTATATTTGTACTGTGAAACGGAAAGACGATAAAAAAGTAACCCAGATCTTCCAGGCTGCACTCAGGCTGGTGGCCGAAAAAGGATTGTCAGGCGTTACTATGGGCGACATCTCCAGGGAAGCCGGCATTGCCACAGGCACCTTATATGTTTACTTTAAAGGAAAAGATGAACTGATCAATGCCTTATTTGCCGCCTGCCGGGAAAATTCGGTACAGGTGTCTTTTAAAGGTTACAACCCGCAAATTCCTTTCAAACCTGCGTTTAAAAATATCTGGCTGAATATCCTGCGCTATAAGCTGCAACATTTTGAAGAAGTTATTTTTATGGAACAGTGTTATCATTCACCGTTTATCACCAACGATACACGGGAAAAGGCACTGCAACTTTCAGCCCCTTTCTACGCGCTGATGGAAAGAGGCCAGAAAGAACAACTTATCAAGCAGGCGGATGTGGGGCTATTGCTCACTTTTATTATTGGCGCTATGAATGAACTGGTAAAACAAACGCATTACAGCAGTATCACCCTTAACAGAAGCAAGATCAACACCGCTTTCGACCTTTGTTGGGATGCCCTGAAAGCATAACAATAATGAATAAATATTCACAAATTAACACCTCTGCATATGTCAGACATTATGATCGCAGTAGACCTGAGCAGCTTTTCAGAAAACCTGATCAGGACCGGCCTGGAACTGGCCGATAAAATAAATGCTTCCGTTACCCTTTACTCAGTGGTAGAAATAGGTATCGGCATCGGTTTGCCGGAAGGCGGCCCCGTATTCACCGACGATATTCCCGCACGGATGCGTGAAGTGGAGGAAAGACTGGAAGCATACAGGCAAAACTATCCTGATAAAAAGAACATCAGCATCCTGGTAGGTACCGGGAACCCTAAAAATGAAACGCTGGCACAGGCACATGAAAGCAATGCAACTATGCTGGTAATAGGCACGCATGGCAGAACCGGCCTGGATCATATGCTCCTGGGCAGCAATGCGGAATATATTATCCGTCACTCCCGTATACCCGTACTGGTGGTTCCTTATAACAGGGAAGAACATTAAGCCTAACACTCAACAGGTAATACAACAGCATTCATGCTGATTCCCGGCGATCCCCGCCGGGATTTTTTATGCCTCTTCCGCAACTTTAAACGCCGGATATGGGTTATATTTAATAACGAATAATTAAAGTATATCTGTAAGCCAGGCCTTCGACCCTCCAGCCCCAACTGGTAAAGGATCTTCTATGCACACAACTCCCCTTCACCTCTAAACCATTACTATGAAAAAAAATTACCCCGGCAAAAGCATCTTACTGGTATTATTATTCCTGATGCTCGCCACCGCAGTATCTGCGCAGCTCAAGATCGGCGACAATCCCGCCACTATCAACAAATCCTCTATCCTGGAACTGGAAAGCTTACGCCAGGGGCTGCTGCTCCCCCGGATTGTGGATACCACACTTGCCCCGCTCAATACAGCCCCCGACGGGATGATCATCTATCATACGGTTACCCAAAGCCTGATGGTGCGGCGTAACGGTTACTGGTCCAGGCTGGTAGACAGCCTCAACGCTTCTGCAGGAAGCTGGCAGCTGAAAGGGAATGCCGGTACTACAATCGCCAATTATCTCGGTACTTCCGATAATCAGCCGCTGTCTATCCGCACCAATGCCACGGAAGCTATTAACATCAGCAACACACAAACAGTAGCCCTCAAACAGGTACCTGCCACCACTACCCTCATCAGCGTACTGATGATAGACCCCGCCACCGGTACCATCAACCAGCGCAATCTTTCACCGGCCGCTTTTACCGATGCCATCAGAACGCTCAATGGCGTAGCCAAACAGGGTTTCACCATCCGGGCAGATACCCTGAACGCCGATTTTGGAGTAACCACCAATGCAACCGACAGTACTATCACGATGAATGTACCGATTGTTGGCACTGCCTCCCAGCGGACAGGGTTACTCACTTATGCAGACTGGCAATCTTTCAGTAATAAACAAAAAGCAATTACTGTAGGCGCGTTTATTCTTACCCCGGGCAATCCCAATGGCCTGGTACTGGATAACACTACCGGCGTATTACAACTGGTGGCTGCAGATGCCACCAATCCCGGCGGCGTATCCATTGGCGCACAAACCTTTGGCGGTGTTAAAACTTTCAATGATAGCGTGAGCATCGCTGCCGGTGTTGGCGTTACTGGCCTGGCTACGCTGGGCAACGGTCTTAAAGTAAACGCCGGCGGCGCCAATATCAGCGGTGCAGTGGTACTGGCCACTGCTCCCCCGGATGTGAGCACCCCGGTTACCACTGTATTATTCCGTAACCCTACAACCGGTGCACTGGAAAAAAGAGAAGTGGATTCCGCTGCATTCTCTGCGGGCATCCGCAGGATAAACGGACAAACCGGTCCTGCTATTTATATCAAGACCGGTAAAGCCGGTACAGACGTTTCCCTCGACAGCACCAGCGTCGCCAATACCCTCACCCTCAACATACCGGATGCGAGCGCTACTGCAAGAGGTGTGGTAAATGATTCCACTCAAACCTTCGCCGGCTTCAAAACAGTAAGAGATACGCTGGCTGTAGGGAAAAATGCAATTGTAGGAGCAGGCACAGCACCCAATTCCACCCTGGATGTGCAGGGATCAATGTCTTTAAAAATAAGAACAGCCACCAGTAACGAAGCGCTGGCTGAAACGGATAATACCTTACTTGTAAATGCCGGCTCCGGAGGCGTTACTATTACCTTGCCCCCGGTCGCAAATATTGCAGGTCGTGTTTATACTATCAAAAAAATCGCAGGTTCTATCGATAATGCTGTTACGCTTCAACCACAGGGAGGCGCACAAATTGAAGGAGGCACTAACTACATCATCTACAACAATTACACTTATGTAACAATTCAGACAGATGGTTCCAACTGGTACGTGATCAGAAAGTAAACCGATTTATTGTTACCTGTAAATTGTTGTTCATGCTGAAAAAAAGCATCCAAAGCAGCGTATGGTTATGCGTGCTGTTGTTGCTGTATATTCCTGCATATGCACAGCAACTCAAACTGGGAGACCCTACCACATCTCCCATCAAAGCGGCATTACTGGAACTTAATACAACTAACCAGGGACTGTTGTTGCCCCGCGTTACAGATACTGCAATAGCACCGCTCAACGCATCTCCCGATGGAATGATCATTTATTACAAACCGGCCAGCAGCCTGCTTATCAGAAGAAACGGCTCCTGGTCTAAATTGGCTGACAGCACGGCCGTCAGCAACAATCAATGGTTACTAAGCGGCAATGCGAATATCGACAGCGCCACGAAGTTCCTGGGTACATCTACCGCCAACCCTGTTAATTTCCGTACCGGCAACTTAAACAGGATGATCATTTCCAGTACCGGAAATGTTGGAATCGGGACTACTACCCCATCATCGCTGCTGCATGTAAAAACCGGCGCTGCCAACACTTCCGGGGTGAGACTGGAAAACCTTACCAGTGCTTCTACCGTAACTGCAGGTGCAGGCGGGCTCGGGGTAGATGCAAGTGGAAACGTGGTAAGAACTGCCAGCACACCGGTATTCTATAACAGCGCCGGAGTAATATCACAGTCCATAAAAATATGGGCAGATTCAGTAAGCCAGCCCGCTACACCGCTTACCAGCGGGCAACTATCCATCGATGTTTCCTCCGCAGGGTTTACCAAAATCCTGTCGATACAAGCTACTGCAAAAGGCGGCGCAGATTACTCAAATGCGCCGCTGGTCACCATACTGGGATATAGTTTAACAAAAATAAATTTTATCCTCACAGACAGCAGGCAAACCAACATCTTACTGATCAATTCAGTGGAAGGACTGGAGCCAAGTATTGCGAACACCACTAAAATATTTGTCACGGTTATCGGGTATTAAAACAATCATACTATAAAAAACTATTGCTTCATATTATCCATTTTACTGCTGCTGGTTGCCTCCCAGGCAACCAGGGGACAGGCTGTTACCTGGTTGCACCCCAACAGCAAAATGGGAATATTCAATACGGATACTGTTGCCGTTTTTGGCGATATGGTTAATGAAGGAAACATACGTACAGTAACCGGCTCAGTGGTGAATTTTTACGGGTTACGCTGGCGTAACGGCAACAATGCGGCAATACTGGATGAAAGCAGTGACGGGTATAGCGCTTCCGGTGGGCTATTCCGCTTTATGCAAACCAATCCTGCCCTGTACCAGTATATCAGCGGTGGCTACAACGCGGCCTCTGCACAAGGTCCGAGTTTCCCCAATCTGAGTGTGGAAAATTCGCCGGGCATTTTTTTAGATGATCTCAGCGACCTGAAAATTGCGAATACCCTCGATCTTAAAAAGGGATATATATTTCTCAATGGATGGAACCTGGTAGTAGGCCATCATACGCCGGGGGATATACGCAATTATTCCACGGATCACTTCATCATTACCGGTGGCAGCTTTGGCGGCGGAGCCCTTTACCGCAGCAATGTTTCCAACGCCGATAGAACAGTTGTTTTCCCTATTGGTACCAGGCCATCCAGCTTTACACCAGTGGCTGTGGAAAACCAGGGTTCCACCGTTACTATTCGTGCAGGCGTTTCCGATAGTGTAAAGCAACATCTTACTGAAGGTTCAAACCTTGTACTGACCAGCGTAAATAAAACGTGGAATGTGGATGTTTCCGCACCGGATGCAGCCCTGAGCATTCACCTGGTACACGACCTCTCGGATGAAGGGCCATCTTATGAAGCAAACCGGAATACTGCCTACCTGGCAAGGTTTATAGACACCTCCTGGGACCTGGCCACACAACGGGCAGCTCCCGCGGGCCCCAGTCCGTTCACTACAGGGCCGCCGGACAGGCAAAAAGTATTTGTAAGCCGCACTTTTCAACATCTGCGCAGCACCAATTATTTCACCAGCCTGGTGGCGGAAACAGTGAACAGTCCCAACAAAACAACGCTGAACTTTTTCAGCGCCACGCGCAGCGTTACCGATGAAGATACCGTACTGCTGCACTGGATCACCGGTAGGGAATACTTCTGCCGCGGATTCTCCATTGAAAGAAAATTCGCTACCGGTCAGACGTTTGACTCCATCGGGTTTGTGGGCAGCAAATCTCCCGGCGGGATCAGCTTTTTCCCTGTGGGATATGATGCTATAGATGCACCTGCTTTTGATGGATTTATTTTCTACCGTCTTAAAGTCATCATGACAGACGGTACCTTCTTCTACAGCCCTGTACGCATTGTAAAGGGCAAAAACACCAGGAGCGAAATTACGATCTGGCCCAATCCGGTGAGAGGAGGTGTGCTGCATATTTATTATAGCGCAAACCAGCATGTAAAAGCAATTTCACTCATTGATATTCCCGGTCGCCGGATCATTTACCAGAAATATGACCAGCCGCTGCAACAGCGGAATTACTATGAGCTGAATATTCCTGCTGGTCTTGCCCGTGGCACCTACTTCGTTCAGTTGATCGGGGAAAATAATGAACTTATTCACACAGAAAAGGTTATACTAATGGAATAAAACCCGGAGATCATCTTCCATAAATTAAAATCCCCTTAAACTCCCCGCAGTTAAAGGGATTCGTTTAAAAGTTGGTATAACTTTGCGGATCAGTGCGAACAACAGATTAACGAAACCTACGAACCTTTGAAAAAGAAATTTTTTACTGCGGCATTTCTGCGTAAGCTCCATCTGAAAGAGCTGCTGGCAGTGTTATTTATATTGCTGGCCATTTATTTTTTCCGTTCACAGCGTCATGAATTATATTCCCTGATCCCCGCTATTGAAAAGGCGCACAGGGGCTGGGTAGTACTTGGAGTGATGGTAACCATCGCTTATATTTTGCTGCAGGCGGCAATGTATGTGTTCAGCTTCCGGGCAGTAGGCGCCAGGCTGGATACCGGCAGAAGCACAGAATTATTTCTGAAGCGTAATCTTTTATCAGTGTTCCTGCCGGCAGGTGGTATCAGCTCACTGGCCTATTTGCCGCAGAGCCTGCGCCGTACCGGCTTGCACAAACAACAGATCCACCAGGCTTCCGGCATTTACGGGTTTGTGGGCATTCTTTCCGTTTTCCTGGTAGGCATCCCTGTGGTGGCATATGCCATGCTTCATGCGGGTACTATGAAGGATGCCCTGTGGGGACTTGCAGCCATTTGCGCGCTGTTACTCGGGGTAGTATGGCTGGTACGCTCCATGCAGGCCAAAGGCGGCGCCTACCGGTTATTGGTGAAATACTTTCCGGGGGCCGCGCGGCAGGTAGATGAAATATTCACGTTCCAGTTATCCGTGCCCTCCTTCATGAATACGGTAATAGCGTCAGTACTGATTGAAGTAGCCGGTGTGGGCCATCTGTACCTGAGCATGCTGGCAGTAGGCGTCACGCCCTCGCTGGAGGCAGCCTGCGTGGGATATATTGTGGCTACCATCTTTTTGATTATTTCTCCTTTCCTGCGGGGACTGGGCGCCATTGAATTATCGCTGGCTTATATCCTCAGTAACTATGGGTTCAGTACACTGGAGGCGCTGGAAATCACTTTATTATTCCGCCTGTTTGAATTCTGGTTGCCGCTGATTGGTGGTATGTTTGCCTTTGCGTTGAAGGGGCGTGACCTGGTATTGCGGTTACTGCCGCCCATCCTGATCTTCCTGCTTGGCATGGTAAATATTTTTTCGGTGCTCACCCCTCCCCTGGCCAACCGTATGCATTTATTGCGGGCTTACATCCCGGGCACCTCTATCCATGCTACTAATTTGCTGGTGGTGTTTCTTGGGCTGGTGCTGCTCGTAACAGCTACCTTTTTATTCCGCGGGTTACGCAGTGCCTGGATTGTTGCGCTGGCAGTATCGCTGTTATCAGTATTCGGGCATATCGGTAAAGCCCTGGATTACGAAGAAGCGTCCCTGGCGCTGGTTACCAGTGTTATACTGCTTATTACCTCGCGCCAGTACCGGGTTAAAAGTAATCCGCAACTGGTGAACATTGGCGTGGTAACAGCCATGGCTACCCTGTTTGTGGTCCTGATTTTCGGTACCATTGGTTTTTATTTTTTGAATGTGAGACATTTCGGTATAGATTTCACCTGGCAGCAATCTATCCGACATGCCTTCCACTGTTTTATGCTGCTGGAAGATGATGGATTACAGCCGGTTACCAGGTTCGGAAAAGAATTTATGTCGGCCATCCGTGTGTTAGGAGTAAGCGCGTGGGCATTCCTGTTTTACACCATTATACGGCCTTACCTGCATGTGGCCCAGCAAACCAATACCAGCCTGGAAAAAGCGCGTTTTTATCTGAGCCAGTATGGAGATTCCCCGATGGATTATTTCAAAATAGGACAGGACAAATTATTGTTCGTATCCGAACAGTATGAAGGTTTTATCGCTTACCGGGTAGCCGGGAGTTTTGCTATTGTACTGGAAGAACCGGTGTGCAGTGAAGATAATAAGCTACCCGTGCTGCAGGAATTTGAACAACAATGCCGGAAGATGGGCCTCCGGCCGGCTTTTTACCGGGTAGATGAAGACAGCACCTATTATTTCAGTCACCTGAAAAAGAAAAAGATGCTGATTGGCCAGGAAGCCATTATGGATATCCGGGACTTTACGTTGAGTGGCAAGGACAAAAAATCGCTGCGCAACGGGTTAAACAGCCTGGCCAATAAAGGTTATACCACTGCTTTCCATGCCGCGCCACAGTCGCCCGCCATGCTGCATGCTTTAAAAGCAGTGAGCGATGAATGGCTGCATCAGTATGAAGTAAAGGAGCTCACCTTTTCGCAGGGATTGTTTGATGAAGATGTGATCCGCAACCAGGATATAATTACCGTAACCGATGCGGACGGGCAGGTAGCGGCCTTTCTTAATATAATCCCGGACTATGCTCCCGGTGAATGTACCTACGATCTTATCCGGAAACGCGCTGATGCTCCCGGCGGCGTAATGGATGCACTCATCATTGCGTTGATCCAGGATGCACAGCAAAAAGGGCTGCACTACCTGAACCTGGGAATGGTGCCTATGTCGGGCATTATTCAGCCGGAAAACACTGCGGAAAAAATGGTGAAGTATGCCTACGAAAAGCTGCGTTTCTTCCGGCATTACCAGGGTTTAAGGGAGTTTAAAGAGAAGTATGCCACTGAATGGACAAACAAATACCTGGTATACGAACATGATTTTGACCTGATACAATTGCCATCTGCCCTGAGCAAGGTAATGCAGCCATAGGCGGACGAACAATCGCGGAACGGATTTTGTTTTATGGAGAGGCGTTAATTCAGTATATGGTACCAGGCAAATTGTTCAATACAGCAAAGCTGTTTAGCTTTTTCTTATTATTTTCAGTATTACAGTCAAAAGCACAGAGCGGGATCAGTAACCTGCCGGTAGTTATCAAGGCGCCTGCCGCCGGCAGTACAGCTCCATTGATCCTGTATATAACGGGAGATGGCGGGATGAAGAAATTCTCCGCCAATGTGATTGAATCGTTCCGTCAGAAAAACTACCCGGTGGTAGCATTGAACGCACTGAAGTACTTCTGGAGTAAGAAATCACCCCAGCAGGCAGCAAAGGATATCACCTCCCTGATCACTTATTACCAGGGGCAATGGGGTGGTAACCATGGCGTGGTACTGATAGGATATTCACTGGGGGCGGATGTGCTCCCGTTTATTTATACCAGTTTGCCACCGGAAGTAGCCGGGGAAGTGAAACACCTGGTATTTTTATCACCGTCCCTTTTTACGGATATGGAGGTCCATCTTTCAGATATGCTGGGAAAATCCAGTAACAAGGGAATGAGCGTTCCCGCAGAAATGAACAAAATCACCAACAAGCCGCTACTGCTGGTTTTCGGAGCAGAGGAAAAAGACTTCAATTTTTCGGCATTGAATGTCCGGTACGAAAAACTGATCCTGCCTGGCGGACATGCCTATGATGAAGATGCTGCCGGCGTAGCAGGAAAAATACTGGCAGGCCTGCAGGCAGGCGTTACTCCATAGGCAACTGGTATCTCCTGGCCAGTTCCTTTCTCATTTCCGTTGTCAGGGGGATCCTGGCTTCTCCCATCATCACATGATCATCTGCCAGAGAGGTAATGTGGCGGAATCCTATTACAAACCAATGATGCACCCGCATAAAAGCATTGGCAGGCAACTGGGAAATGATCCAGTCCAGTTTCTCGGTGGTAACCAGCTTCTGATCACGCAGATGCAGCATGATATGATCATCCATTACCTCTACATACTGCAGCTCATCATAAAATACTTTTTCAAAGCGGTGCTGCGTTTTCAGGGTGAAATAATCCGCTGAATAGCGGGTGGGGTTGGTTGTTGCTTCCATTGCTATAGTCTTATATATTTTAGAAAACACTTCATTTAGTGCATTGGCAGTAAAAGGCAACTGCATAAGTGCAACAGGCAGGAAATCAAATCCTGCAGATGGATCATCATTATACACCATCAGTAAAACCGGCAGCACACCCGTTATAGTCATAGGCGGGGAAAGCGGATCAATATAATCGCCTGCTATCAGTACGTGAATGGTTTGTGTTTCCATCCAGAAACGCGCCTCCTGCATCGTTTGACAGCGGCATACGAGGTAAACATAGGGGATAGCAGTTAAAAAATTCTCCAGTTCTTCAAATCCCTCCGGGTCATTACCCAAAATAATACAGTTTAGTACCATAGGGTTGATTTTGTCAAATAAGGATACGTAAATCCACTCGAGTCAGTTGCCACGGAAACAGATGATTTAAACAGGGCAGGTGACTGAACAGAAACCCGCGTATAATCTAAAATCTAATCTAAACCGCGTTATGAAAAAAAGTTATTATTAGCATAAGATTTTATCAAAAGCTGACAACAGTAAATTTGACCTTATTTGCGATGATAACAGTTAATCGAATGTTAAGTATTTTGGAAAAAGAAAGGTGGACAGTTAAAGTAACTGTCCCTGAAAGACAATACTTTCCCAGTCCACCAGTTAAGGAAGATTACATAAAAGATCCCGTGACAGCTGTTATGCAGCTGTTCAGCAGATCTAAGGCCCCGGAAGGGCGACGCGGGCGCAGGGAGAGCTAACAGGGAGGCCGGTTAACTGGTCGGTGCGCGGACCATATTTACCAAATAAGGAAGCATAAAAGGAACATCGTACTCACAGCGACCAGGTTTTTCGAGAACCTGACATTGAAGCCGCCTTTTTCTGAGTAGAAGTAACTTTCTTTGTACCGGTCGTACTCAATGGGAGCACCTAACTCCTTCATCATTTTGAGGAATTCATAGAGTGTTCTTTCGGAAATACGAAGCCGCTTGGCTAACTGAGCGGGCTTACCGGTCCCTTTGATCCTGATGAGGTAATCAATGGTCTGTAGTCTGTCAAAATAACGCTTTGGCATGTGGCATAGAGGGGTCTTAACGGTTATTTACTGAATATACGATTTGTGTCTTTATTAAACCAGCATTATCATATATATATTTAAACGTAAATATTAACAATCTGGTTTAAACGGGTTTTCGAAATTTTAGCTGCGGAACAATGGCGCTGATGCGGATTAGCTGCGTACTTTTACTAAACGTAGCAGTGCTGTTTTTATTGGATTACACGATGAAAAACTCACTGCAATAATGCTTCATAGATAATGTTGGCAAGGGCTGTTCCCTTGTCCACTGCGGGATCCGGAGGTCTGGTGGCATATACTTTTCCATTCTTTCCAACAACAATAAATGAAGGGTATTTACTGATACTGTATTGTGTAAGCACCTCCCTGTGCTGATCATCCAGCTGCCATATCCATCCCGGCAAGTCCTTTGCAGCAGCGCCATCGCAGCAGATGTTCACAAACGCCACAGCATTATTGAAGCAGTCTTTTATTTCCGTGAGGGCAGGCAGCACCGGGGCTGATCCGCTGTAGAAATGCAGCAGTACTACCTTTCCGCTGAATTGCCGCAGGCTTACCAGTTTCCCCTGTGCATCAGGGAAACTAAAAACCGGCGCCATTACACCTTTGCTGATCCCTTTCCTGGAGCGGCCGTAAAGCTTTGCAATGGCCTGTTTGCAAGCATCATCCTGTACGATCTCCAGGTAATCGCGCACACACCATTCCTGTTCTTCAGCAGGATTGCCGGCAGCAAAACCAAGCGTTAATGAATGCGCCAGTAGCCTGTCGCGCAACCGGCCACTGTAATGGGTTTTCAGCCACTCATAAATTGCCCTGTTGTTGCATTCATAGCGGTGCTGGATAAAATAATCTGCCTCTGCTTTATGCAGCAGGTAGCTCAAATAACGTATAGGCGTTACTGTTGTATCCGGAAGAAGCGCTTGTGGTAATGCAGGCAAAATATTCTCTTTGTAAAAAAGGACCTGTCTTTCTTCCAGTGTGCTATCCGGCGCTGCCGCCACTTTCCATAGCGTGCCCACCAGGCCTGATGCTGCTTCTCCCTGCACATGCGCCCTGGCTACTGCCCAGGTGGCCGGGCTCAGGCTGTCGCGATACAAGGCCATCACCCCGTTGCCAGCCTGCAACTGCCGACGATACGCTGCCGCCAGCTGCAATGCATCGGAAGATGCAGGAATTGTTACGCGCAACTGGGCGAGCCTGGCCTCATAAATAGCCCTGTTCAGTCTCGCGCCGCTACCTCCAAACCGGATACTGTCGCCCTGCATCATCAACTGCAAACTATCTCCTCCCCTGATCATCCCATAAAAATCAGATCCGCTGCCGGCATCTGCATAAAAAAATATTTCCTTCCCCACTGGCAGCGGTATACGGAAATAAAAAGAATCCGGCTTTAATAAAGTGTCCTGTGTAACAGCAGGGGAAATACCCGGATCATACCAGTAAGTCAATGACACCTTTTGCACAGGACGGCCCGCTACCTTACCCGTAATAACGGTGGAAGATTGTGCTGCAGTGGTTCCTGCCAGCATCAGAAGAACACAGCTGTTACGCAGCAGCTGCTTAATCACAGGACGGTTCATAATTAGATTTTTAGATGGTAACAATCCCCATGGTAAAAACCACAGGGAGATAATATTCACAACGATAGTAAATGAAAACTTTATATATCTTAACGGGTATAGCCGTTTATCACATCAATCTTAAAATGCAATAATAAAGGGTACAAATAAGGAAAGTGTTAATCGAATCTTAACTGTTAATACAAAACAGGATTTATTTAAAGATTCAGCCAATATACCAGCTTCAGCACCAAAGCCCGGTTCCTCACATAAAACGGCTCCGGAAGATAATTGTCCGTATAAACGATAAAAAGATCTGAAGCAGGCCTGTAACGCCACTGGAAGCGGGTATTAAGATTCATATTCTTCTGCTGCCCGTTATACTGCATAAAACCGGTAAAGAAAAGCGTATTGGTCATTGTTACATCCAAACGGGGCCCCACCAGCCAGAAGGAATTGTTCCCCCATGGCTTCGGCAAATTGATGTTATTATAGTTAGCGCTCAAAGCAATGCTCACATATGGCTGGAAACGATACCCCAGCTCTGTATTGGTCATCAGGCGGCTGCCATCCGCATAATACCCGCCGTAGCGGGCGGACAGGGAATAGGTGAACAAACTTTGCGGTTTGGAGACATAATCAGCGCCCACGGTATTCCAGTTATGCTGACTACCATTCACCAGGCTGTCCTTTCCGGTATTGGTAGGATCAAAAGGTTGCAACAGCTTAATATAGGTATTGGATGCCCAGACATTGAGCGTGTTCCGCTTCCGGAACACGATGCCGTAATTGAGCATGGTTTCGTTATCGGTACGATGCATATTGGCTTCATCAAAAAACCAGGTACTGGTAACCTGCGGCCCATGGCTTAATACAGACCCCGACAAAGGGAAGAAAAGACGGGTCACCTGTGGCGCTATTTTAATATATCCCTGGCGGGGCACATATCCCACCTCTGCATTGTAATTGCGTCCTACATATTCGTGCTGCCAGCCAATATTCCATTCCTTGCTGGTATATTGCAGATTGGCCGCATGGGCTATATCATGACCGGTTTTATTGGGCGTATACGATTTCAGCAACATGGCTTTTCCCGTCCAGAAATTATTGGAAGACGCCAGGTTGTACTCCAGTCCCATATTCCGGTTATACCTGTTGTAAAGTGGCTTGTCTGTCACTTTAGACGGATCATAGTTCACCGATTCTTTATTAATAAAAATAAAACCGATGTTGGAACGGGAAAATACCCGGCGCTGTAAAGCAGCCACCGTAAAGTTTTGTGCCGGTAGTCCGGTTTCTTCCTGCTTTCCCGTTTCCATGTTCATGACGCCCAAACGCCAGTCTTTATTAAGCTTACCACTCAGCCTGGCGCCAAAACGGATGGGTACACCACCAAGACCAATACGCCTGGAGAAAAACGGGCGGATGGTGGCATATCCGAAATTGGACATCTGGTCGCCGTTCTCCAGGAAAAACTGCCGTTTCTCGGGGTAAAACAATTCAAAGCGATCCAGGTTGGTGACCTGTTTATCCACATCTACCTGCGAAAAATCCGGGTTCACCGTGAGGTCAAGATTCAATGAAGAAGTAACGGCTACTTTAGCGTCCAGACCCGCATCCCGCCGGTATTTGGTGGGTGTGGCCTTATCATAATCCTTTAGCATTCCTCCCAGTACATAAGGAATCAGCGACACATTCGCGCCGGCGGGAGGAGGCGCCGCATCCCAAACAAGGTTGCCCGTATAAGCCAGTGAAGCCGTAGGGAATTGTCGTGGTACCGGCGCCCAGGCCGATTTCTCCGTTGTTTTCAGGTCGTTCCGGCTGAAGTTGATCCCCCATTTGGTAATTCCTTTTTTATAACGGATGGTTTTAAAGGGGATCACCGCTTCAAACACCCATTTATCCGGGTAGTTTTTTACTACAGATGTCCATTTATTGTCCCAGCTCAGGTCCACTTTTCCGCCATCATACATCAAACCGTCCCATTGCGCCCCGGCAGCATTGGCGCCAAAAGAGAAACCATTGGTCTGATCATCAAACGGGTCCATGAATAAAAGGAAGTTATCATTCTTCAGAAAAGCAAAATCACGGCGCAACGATTCCACCATGTACGGCCCATCACCAACCGTGTAGTTCTCCACCACGAGATACAGGTTCTTATCGTCGTAGGTCATCCGCACATCCGTACGCAGCCTGGCGGCGCTGGTATCCATTGGCAGTACCATGTGAAAGCCCGTAGCAATATCGGCCTGCAGCCACGCCGCTTCATCTATCACACCATCTATTTTAATGGGAGAAACTGCTTTGCGGATCTGCAATTGATAAGCGTCATTTTTCTTTTGCGCACGTACTGAAAAGCAAACAAGACTACAGCTAATAATAAGTGGAATAATACGATACATCAGGTTGATATGGGTTTACGGGCAAAATACAAAAATTGCAAAAGGAGGAAGAAGAAAATGGATGAAGGGTAAATCCAGCGGATCCGTAAGAATTTGGGGAGATGGATACCGGGAATAATCCTGCCATAAAAAGGCGGTGGGCTACAGGTATCCCTGCTGCCCACCGCCACTCTATCTCCCGGAAAATTATAATTTATTATTCTTCATCTGCGTATCGGCCACAGGCACCTTTACTGTAGTGGTTCTGCTGCTTCGCCCCCTGGTGTTAAATACTTTCAGTTTCACCATTTTACCACCCGCGGCGACAGGCGTAGTGTATACAGGGCTTTTTAACGTAGGCTCATCACCGTTAGTAGTATATCTTATCACCAGTCCCGGCATCTGCACATTGGCGCTCAGTACGCCATTGTCGACCTTTGCACCTGCTGTTGGGATACGCCAGTTGAAGCCACCATCGAAATAATCCAGGCGGGGCATTTCACGTTTACCCATTACATTGCTGAACACGCTCCATGCCTGAGCATACAGTGCGTCTGCTTTTGCAGCATCTTTTTCTGTAGCCCATTCCGGATCCTGCGCCCATGCTCTTTCTGCAAGCCCCAGCAATTTTGGTAACATCATATATTCCATACGGTCGGAGCTGGTCACTGTTTCACTCCACAGCAATCCCTGGATACCCGGTATATTGGATGCTCCAAAACCTGTTAACCGGTCTTTTCCAACAAACAACTCCGGTGTAACCGGGTTTCCTCTGCCATCTACTTTTGAGTTCTTGTAATAATCAAACGGGATAAAGTAAAACGGCTTATCTACATCTACAAACCCACCCCAGTAAAATCCAGGTTCATCAAAAGATTTCATGTAAGCCATATCGAAATAGAAATTGCTTACACCGGATAAAACTACTTTGTAGCCTGCATTGGCAAGGCGGTAAGATAAATCTTCCTGTCCTCCGCCGATCACATTGTTCCATACATTCAGCTGGAAGTGATCATTTACAAAATCGGGATTGGGAATACTTTGCGATTCATTGCCGATAGTTGTTTTGCGCATCCCTGCTTCTTCCCAGCCGGCCACAGATAAGCCGCGGGCTTTCAGCAGATCGTTCACTTTGCGGTAGTAATAATACCAGAGGTCATTTACATGCTGCAATGATTTATCCTGCTGCATCAGTGCGATACAGGCAGGTGATTTTTCAAACACACCGCCCGGCACTTCATCGCCACCCATATGCACTGCATCCAGTGGTGCGCCGGCTTCTTTATACATTGCCTGCAGTTCCTCCACCACTTTATCAAGGAAATGATAGGTAGATGGCAAAGCCACATTCATCACGTTGTCGTTCCAATATTGTACGGAATGATATTCAGATTTATCTTCCAGGTCGGTGAGCAGGTATTCTTTTGCTTCCTGTTCACGACCGGCTGCTTTCAGGCGGTAGTAGCGGGATTCCATTGATTTAACTGCTGCCCGGGCATGCCCCGGGCTTTCTATTTCCGGTAAAACCCGTATATGCCTTGCCGTTGCATAACGGAGGATCTCAATAAAATCGTTACGTGTAAAATAACCGCTGCCGGCTGTATTGGTAGTATCAGGACCGGAACCATAAGAAGGAGGCAGCATGTTTTTCCAATCGCTGCTATGACCACGTTTAGCGCCTACAGCTGTCAGTTCCGGCAAGGAAGGAATTTCCACCCGCCAGCCTTCATCATCGCTGAAATGGAAATGCAGCACGTTTAATTTATACAGCGCCATCAGGTCGATGATGCGGAGCATATCACGTTTGTTATGGAAATTGCGGGCTACGTCAATCATGAAGCCCCGGTAGCCAAAGCGAGGTTCATCAGTTACATCCACACCCGGAATAGTGATGGATTTCTGGTTCCCTGCAAATGCAGCAGGAGGAACCAGTGTTTTCAACGACTGGATAGCATAAAAAGCGCCCGCTTCTGTACCGGCGGCGATGGTAATCCCTTCCGGCGTTACCTTCAAACGATAACCTTCCGGGGCGGTAATACCGGCATCATATACGAGATTAATAGTAGTCGTTCCTTTTTTTCGTTTACCCAGTAACGTTAGCAACTCAGTATCCAGTATTGTAGCGCTGGCAGATAATTGCGGATCGGCTTTTACTTCCGGGAATGCGTCCAGTACCAGGTTGCTGCCGGTAGCTTTGTACGATTTAGGCGTAGGAAAAACCAGTGGAAGCTGTGCTACCGGGATATCCTTTACCGTGGCATTCTGTTTAAATATATCCGTTGGCGTTACTACGGCGGTTTTATCACCCGGATAACGCATCAGTTGTTTTGCGGTGGTAGAAGGCCGGATGCTATAATCTTTAACAGAGAAACCTTTTTCTGGTTGTTCGTTCCACACCAGATACAAACCGGAAGGAGCGTCTGTAAAATTTACCGCCCATGCATCGCCGGTGATGGCCAGTTTCAGCGAATCGCCCGGAGCGATACCGGTAAAGCCTTCTGCCGGCGTAAAGCGGTACAGGTCACCGTTAATATGCTCCACTTTTACATGGCCTGGCAGTTCCCCCGGTGTTACCATCCTGATAAAATTAAAGTACAGTTGCCACCCTTTGGAAGGAAACGGTTTCCCTGCGGTGTTTATAAAAGTGAAGGCCGACTGGAAGTTGTCGCGGCCCTGGTAATGGTTTTCCACTACCTCCCAGCTGGTTTTCAACCGGGCCGCATCATAGGGTGCGGATTGTTGTGCCCGGGCGCCCGCTACAGTACTAAATAAGAGCACGCAAGCTGCAATCAACTTGCCATGATAATTGTATCTTTTCATTGTGGATGATTGAATTGGCTTATTTTGAAAGATAATAAAATAATTTAAAAACTAGTGCGGATTTTGTCTGACGCGGATTTTGTCTGACTCACTGATTACGCTGATTATACTGATTACATGGATTTGACTATATGTGATTTTAAAGGATTTGGGGAGATATGAGCGTATATGTTCGTTTATGATTGCCTGGTTTGACCAGATGCGATTTAAAGGACTTAGGGAGACATAAGCGCATATTCGTTTATAATAAGCCCATTATTCGCCTGTATCTCCCTGAAATCCTTTATAAAATCCAAAAGAATAAAATCAAACTAATCAGTATAATCAGCGTAATCAGTGAGTCAGACAAAATCCGCGTCAGACAAAATCCGCGTGAAAGATTTAACAAATTTATCTGCCGTACGTTAATTAGATTTATAGGAACAATAGCGAAGGAAGTATTCATAATCTCCTGGGAACAGGAGCATCAAAAAATCAAAAAAATTACGTCTATGGTCAAAGCATTTATCGGGTTTTCAGTGGTGAGTGTAAGTGTTATCGTTGTTTTAGGATTGTTTTTCCCCTGGGTTTTCTGGTTATTGGTATTGGTATTACCTATTGTTATTATGGGTATACTGGACATGCTGCAAACCAAACATGCCATTATCCGGAACTACCCCATAGTAGGGCGTATGCGGTACTGGATGGAAGCGTTGCGGCCTAAAATCTATCAATACTTTGTGGAGAGTGATATTGACGGCAGCCCTATTAACCGGGTAGACCGTTCCACTATTTACCAGCGTGCCAAACGGGAACTGGATTCCCAACCATTTGGCACCCAGTTCAATGTATACGCCGAAGGATATGAATGGATGGCGCATTCTATTCAACCGCAGAACTTTGACAACATGGAAAAGGACCCGCGTGTAACCTTTGGCGGTAAAGACTGTAAACAACCCTATTCCGGCAGTATCCTGAATGTTAGCGCTATGAGCTACGGATCGCTCAGTAACAACGCCGTGCAGGCGTTAAACGGAGGTGCTAAAATAGGCAACTTCGCGCATAATACCGGCGAGGGCGGTATCAGCGAGGCTCATCTCAAACAGGGAGGGGATATTATCTGGCAAATTGGTACCGGCTATTTTGGCTGCCGGGATGACGACGGTAATTTTTCCGATAGCTTGTTTGCAGAAAAAAGCGCGCTGCCACAAGTTAAAATGATAGAACTGAAAATTTCACAGGGAGCCAAACCCGGTCATGGCGGTATATTGCCTGCGGCCAAGAATACGCCTGAAATTGCCGCTATCCGTCATGTTAAGCCTCATACCACCGTCTTCTCGCCTCCCTACCATAAAGCGTTTAACAGTCCGCGTGAAATGATGCTGTTTATCCGGCGCCTGCGCGATCTGAGTAAAGGCAAGCCTGTTGGGTTCAAATTGTGCATCGGTCAGCAACGGGAATTTTACGCCATCTGTAAGGCGATGATAGAAACAGATATTTATCCGGACTTTATAACCGTAGATGGCGGGGAAGGCGGTACCGGCGCTGCTCCACCGGAATTCTCCAACTCTGTGGGAATGCCGCTGATGGACGGGCTTTCCTTTGTGCACGATACCCTTACCGGGTTCAATATCCGTCATCATATGAAAATTATTGCCTCCGGTAAAATACTCACAGGCTATCACATACTGCGCGCAATGGCCCTGGGGGCAGATACCTGCAACAGCGCCCGCGCCATGATGATGGCACTGGGATGTATCCAGGCACTGGTGTGCAATACGAATAAATGTCCTACCGGCGTGGCTACACAGGATAAATGGCTGTCGGCCGGCCTGGTGGTAGATGATAAAAAACACCGCGTAGCCAACTATCACCGCGATACCATAGAAAGCGCCATTGAAATGGCGGGTGCAGCCGGGTTAAAAGATCCGCATGATATCACCAGGCGGCATATTTTCCGCCGGGTATTTATGAACCAGGTAAAAACTTTTGAAGATATATATCCGAGCACTCCCCCCGGCTCATTGCTGAACGGGCTAATGCCGGAGCACCTGAAAAGAGAGATGGAAACAGTGGGAATTGATACATGGATGTAGTAAAAAAGATCTGGGCTTTTATCCTACAAAAGATAAAAGCCCAAATCCTGCGCTATCTTCCCCAATATTTTTAAATCCCAAACCTGATCCCAGCCGCTTACATCTCCCCCAATCCTTTAAAATCACATAAGATCAAATCCAGGTAATCAGTATAATCAGCGTAATCCTGAGTCAGACAAAATCCGCGGCCGGTATAATGCCAACGCGTTTTCCCTGCATATTTTAGCAGCAATTTTCTCCGGGAAATTCTGCAGGATCAGTTGCAGGTCCGTCGCCGCAAATGGACGCGGCGCACGGGTAGAGGGCATATCGGTACCAAATAACAAAGCGCCTGCATTAATAGCTGTAATCTGCCGCATAGCGGTTAACACATCAAAATCACAACGGCTGAAACCAGTGGCCTTTATCCTCGCTCCTTTTTCCACTAACGGCAACAAATACTTGAACCCTGCTTTGGATAAACCCAGGTGGTCAATTACCACGGCAGGCAGTTTATGCAGGGTGGTAGACAATCCTGGCAGTTGCCGGGAATCCACATACAGTTCCACATGCCATTTCACCAGTTCATATACCCGCAGCCCCAATTGTTCCAGGTGCTTTACACTTTCAGAACCGCCACGCTGCACATTAAACCTTACGGCGCGTACCCCGGCTTCATGCAGGGCAATTATTTCCTCATCGCTGGTACTGGCAGGAATCTGCGTAACGCCCACATAACCAGGCCCTAACTGCTTCAACGCTTCCAGCAGGTAGCCCTGATCAAATCCCTGGAAAGAGCCGGATACTACTGCACCTCCATCAATGTTCAGCGGAGCGGCTTGTTGCCGGTAGTCAGCTACTGAAAAATCCGATGGTAAAAAACCCTGATTGGGTTGCATGGGAAACCGGTGATCAATAATGTGCAGGTGCGCGTCGAATATGGGCTTATCAAACATAATCTCATCGTTGTTACAATACACAAGCTACAGAAAATAGCTGAAAGCAGAAAGCAGAAGGCCCGGAGGGATCTCGCAATCCGCCCGGGCCTTTATGGCATTTGTTTTCTGTTTTGTTAAATTTCCATTGCGCCTGCAGCGGCTTCGTCCACAAACCAATGCAGCTCGCCTTCTTCAGGGCGGATCAGCTGGGAAGGATATTTCTCTGCATCAAACGTGCCTTCTATCACACTTTTCAGCGTAATGGCTTTGTTGGCGCCGGTAGTAAGGAACAGCACGCAGGCGGCCCTGTTCACTACGGGAGCGGTTAAGGTAATGCGGTACATATCCTGCGCTTCCAGGAAAAATGATTTCACCCAGGCCTTTTTTTCATGTACAATGGGTAAGCCCGGGAACAGCGACAGCGTATGCCCGTCGTCTCCCATACCCAGCAATACCAGGTCAAAAGTGGTATCCTCTTTTCCGAAATATGATTTCAGGATTTTCTCATATTCAGCAGCAGATTCTTCCGGCCCTATATCAGTACGCATCACGTGAATATTATCAGGGTTCACGCTTACTTTGTCAAGCAATGACTCAAATGCCATGCGGGCATTATTGCGTTCATCTTCAAAAGGCACATCTCTTTCATCCCCCCAGAAAAAATGTATTTTTTCCCAGGGTATTACCATATTGTAAGGAGCTTTCGCCAGGAGGCTGTATAACTGCTTTGGCGTATTGCCACCAGACAGCACAAATGTGAACCGCTCCTGTGTTTGCAATACTTCCAGTATGTAGTTACTGATCCATGCCGCTACATTTTCACTCAGTTGGGCAGGGTCTTTTGCGATATGTAGTTCCATAATACAAAAAGAATTACGGACCATTTATACAAATGGTCCGTAATCATTATTTAGAAGGTAAATTAATCCAGGTATGACCGTCGCGGGCAACGAGTGCATCGGCATCATCGGGGCCCCATGAATCGGGTGCATAGTTGGGGAAGTCCTGCGGCATACGGTTTTCCCATGTTTCCAGGATAGGCATGATCACTTTCCAGGCGGCGTCTACCTGGTCGCCACGCATGAACAGGGTAGCATCTCCTTCCATCACATCCAGCAGCAATGTTTCGTATGCTTCCGGTGCGTGTTCGCCATTGGCGGCGTCGTAATTGAAGGTCATGTCTACCGGATCCAGCGTCATGGTCTGGCCTGGGCGTTTTGCCTGGAAGCGGATCCGGATATCCATTTCCGGCTGAATGCTGATGGTGAGCCTGTTGGGGCGCCATGTCTGGGCAGCTTCAATCGGGAAGGAATAAGGAGGTGCTTCCTTAAAGGTGATGATAATATTGGTCGCTTTCTGATGGAGGTATTTGCCGGTCCGTACATAGATCGGAACGCCCTGCCAGCGCCAGTTATCGATATAAAATTTAACCGCCGCGTAGGTGTCGATATTGGATTTCGGATCCACTCCTTTTTCTTCGCGGTAGCCGGCTACTTTATTTCCTTTCATCCACCCGGAAGAGTACTGTCCGCGTACGGCATGTTCATGTACTTTATCCGGTGTAATACGGCGGATGGCGTTGAGCACATCCACTTTCTTGTTACGTACCTCGTTGGCATCAAAAGATACCGGCGCTTCCATGGCCAGGATACACATGATCTGCAGGATATGGTTCTGCACCATATCGCGCAGGGCGCCTGCCCGTTCGTAGTAACCACCACGACCCTCCAGTCCCACGCTTTCAGCGGCGGTGATCTGGATATTATCGATGTAATTGCGGTTCCATACCGGCTCAAATAATGCGTTTGCAAAGCGGAACGCCAGGATATTCTGTATAGTTTCCTTACCGAGGTAGTGATCGATACGGTAGATCTGCTCTTCTGTAAATTTCTTCGCCAGCAGCTCATTCAGTTCATGCGCGCTTTGCAGGTCATGGCCAAATGGTTTTTCCACTACAATGCGGGTGCAATGCTTATCGGAGCAGAGGTTCAGCTCACCCAACCGGGTGGCTATATTCGGCACCAGCTGTGGCGCTACGGCCAGGTAAAAGATAACGGTAGGATGTACGCCCCACTCTTCTTCCTTCTTTGTTACAAAATCGGTGATCTTGCTGTAAGATGCAGGATCTTCTGCATCCATCTGCAGGTAAGTAACATGGTTGCTGAAGTCTTTCCAGTGACCATTCTGCTCGCCCTTCCGACGGGAAAACTTACTGATCCCTTCCAGCAGGTGGTTATTATAGTCTTCATTGCTGTAAGGGCTGCGGCCTAAGCCTGCAATAGCAAATTGCTCAGGCATCCAATCATCCAAAAAGAGATTATATAACGCAGGCGTTAGTTTCCGGTAGTTTAAATCGCCACTGCCTCCGAATATGAATAGTATGGACGCAGGCGGGCGTTTATGGATCTGCATATGTTTAATTAAAGATGAACATTTTTAGTGTTGCTGCCACTCCGTATGGAAAGTGCCTGGCATGTCGATACGCTGGTAGGTGTGTGCGCCAAAGTAATCGCGCTGTGCCTGGATCAGGTTGGTAGCCATGCGACCAGTACGGAATGCATCGAAATAAGACAACGCCGACATGAATCCTCCTACGGGCACTCCTGCGGAGGCAGCCTGGGCAATTACACTGCGGGTGTTGCTTTCTACCGATTTCACCAGGTAAGCCACGCCTTCATCCAGCAGGATATTGGCCAGGTCGGCATTTTTCTGGTAGGCCTGTGTAAATATTTCCAGCAGGGAGGAACGGATGATGCATCCACCTCTCCATACCTTTACTACTTCCGGCAATGGGATCTCCATTTTCAGGTCGGCCGACGCTTCTCTCAGCATGGCAAGGCCCTGTGCATAGCTCAGGATGGTAGCGAAGTAGAGCGCATCATGTACCTGTTTGATCCACATTTCTGCGTCGGCATGAATGGTATTTTCCGGTGCTTTATAGATCGCTTCGGCCTGCAGGCGTTGCTCTTTATAACCGGAGAGGGTACGCATGGCTACGGCGGTATCAATTACCGGAACGGCCACCGGCAGTTCCATGGCATCCTGCGAAGTCCATTTACCGGTTCCTTTGGAACCCGCTTTATCGGAGATCACATCTACCAGGCGTTTGTCGGATTTATCGTCGTTCTGCAGGAAGATGTCGGCGGTAATTTCCACCAGGAACGACTGTAAAGCGCCCTGGTTCCAGTTTTTGAACACTTCATGCAGCTGGTCGTTGTTGAGCCCCGCCCCTTTTTGCAACAGGGTATAGCTTTCACTGATCAGTTGCATAATAGCATATTCAATACCGTTATGCACCATTTTTACATAGTGACCGGCGCCTTCCTTACCGAGATAAGCTACGCAGGGCGTACCCTTTACCTTGGCGGAAATCGCCTCCAGCATGGGTTGTACCTTGGCATAGGCTTCCTTGTCGCCACCAGGCATAATGCTTGGGCCGGTACGGGCGCCCTGCTCACCGCCGGAAACGCCGATACCCATAAAATGGATACCTTTTTCGCGGAGCTGTTGTACACGGCGCAAAGTGTCCGTATAGTGGGAGTTGCCACCATCTATTACTACGTCGCCCTGCTCCAGCAGCGGCAACAGGGATGCTATCACGTCATCTACCGGCTGACCGGCGGGTACCAGCATCATTAATTTGCGGGGACGTTCCAGCAACTGTACCATAGCGGCCAGCTCTGCAACACCTTTAACGGTAGTACCGGGGGTAGCGGCTGCTTCCAGTGCGCTGTTCTTTGCAGCGTCTTTATCAAAGCCGATAACGGAAAAGCCATGATCTGCCATGTTGAGTAACAGGTTTCTGCCCATTACGCCGAGGCCGATCATTCCAAAGTCATATAAGCTGTTTGCCATATATAGAGAAGTTACTTAAGGAGGTGTAAAAGTAGGGAAGAATTACGAAATACCGGTTACGAATTACGGAGTTACATGGATACAGCCACTGGTATTACCTTCGCTGTATCCACATAACTCCGTAACCTGTTTTATGAGTTATTTATGCCGAGTTCCTGCCGGCGTTAATAATACCAAAAGAGCAACGCATAATGAGCTTCTCGTAGGTTTCCCTGCCATGCCCGTTGTCGGGATGCAAGTCCAGCTCCCGGATCCGGGTAAGCGCATACTGCTGGGTAGTGAGCAGCGGCAACACAATTCTTTCCCTCATCTGGATAGACAGCAGGTCGATAGGGCTGCCGGCCATCAGCTCAGGCTCATTGGTGAGCCGCAGCAGGTATTTCTTAGTGAGCTCAAATTCATTATAGATCATCTGCCACACTTCTCCATATTGCGGATGTTTTTCCAGGTAGGCGGTGAGCGGGAAATAGCTCTTTTTCATGGCCATTACACAGTTATCGAGCAGGGTCCTGAAAAACAGGGAGTGTGCATACAATGCTTCCAGCTCCTCCCATTTACCTTGCTGGTCCAGCTGTTCCAGGGCGCTGCCCACACCATAGTAGCCGGGTACATTTTGTTTCAGCTGGCTCCATGCGCCTACATAAGGCACCGCTCTCAGGTCGTTGAGATTGAGTTTGGCAGAAGCATTACGCTTGCTCGGGCGGCTGCCTATATTTGCTTCCGCATAATACCGCAGCGGGCTGGCATGATCGAGATAGGCCAGGAAATACGGATGTGTTTTTAATTTATTGTAAGCTTTATAGCCTTCATCAGCAAGGGATTGCAGCAGATCTTCTTCCGCTTGACTGAGCGTCACTTCCTTCGAGGAAAACAGCTCGTTGCTGATGCCCGCATGGATCAGCTGTTCCATATTAAACTGCGCAGCGTCTATAGTACCAAAGTTGGAGCTGATGGTTTGCCCCTGTATAGTTTGCTGTATTTCTTTATTGGCAATATTCCTTCCCATGGAAGCATAGAACTGGTGTGTTTTTCCACCGCCGCGTGCGGGGGGGCCTCCCCTGCCGTCGAAGAACACCACGTTGATACCATAATCTTTGGAAATAGCAGTGAGCTCTTCTTTTGCCTTATAGATGCTCCAGTTGGCCATCAGGTATCCCCCGTCTTTTGTACCATCGGAGAAGCCGAGCATAATAGTTTGTTTACACTGGCGGCGGCGCAGATGCTCCCGGTAATCGGCATTTTCATACAGCTCTTTCATTACCTGCCCTGCATGGCGCAAGTCATCAATGGTTTCAAACAGCGGTACAATATCTACCGTCATTTCTTCTTTTTTCCAGCCACTCAGCAGGAACAAACCGTATACTTCCATTACATTAAGCACACTGGTACTATGACTGATAATGTAACGGTTACAGCCTTCTTCCCCATTCGCTGCCTGTATTTCCCGGATAGCCGCAATGGTTTCCAGCGTATCCTGGTGCAGTGGATTTTCCAGGGATTTGGGATCTATAGCTTCCTTTATATTCAGCAAGGCGCTGATCTTTTCTTTATCATCCAGGGTAGTGTAGTTATCCGGCAGCGCTGCTGTTCCCGCAGCTACGGCTTCCAGTACGGCTTCATGAATGGAGCTGTCCTGGCGGATATCCAGCGAAGCAAAGAACAATCCAAAGATCTCCACTTTACTGACCAGGTTATCTACGAGATGAACAAACAGCCCGTTCAGATCGGCCATGATCGTATTTCGTATATCCGCCAACGTGTCCAGTATTTCCTGGCGGCTGATATCCGCTTTATGCCCGGGCAGAAACAGGTTGCGCGATAATTTTGATTCCAGTGCGGCTACTACATTCTCCACTCCTTTAAAAGTAAGGCGGCGGCGAAGGTTACGTACTTCCCGGAAATAACATTTCATGATGGAAGCGCGCAGAGCGGCGGCTACTTCCACCGTGGTAGGCGCTTTTACAAACGGGTTCCCATCGCGGTCGCCCCCGGGCCAGAAGCCCATACGGATCACGGCATTCTCGCTGCTGATCGCTCCGGGAAACTGTGCCCGGATAGAGGACAGGATGCGGCCGGCCGACTGGTAAAAAATATTTTCGAGGAACCATACCAGGCTGATAGCCTCATCGTAGGGGGTAGGTTTTTCTTTTTTGAAAAAGGGTGTTTTACCCAGCTGTTGCAGGTACATATTTACCTGGCTGGTATTTTCATCAATGAGCGCTTTAGACAGGTCATTGATAATTCCCAGCACTTCACTGGGGTAAAACTGGGTAGGATGCGCGGTCAGCACCAATCTCACGGAAAAATCCTTCAATTTCTCCTTCAGCTTGTCCTGCGCCTGCTCCTGGATCACTTCAGATTGCAGGTGCCGCAAAGTGCCGGCTCCCTGCAGGTCGCGGATATTCCGGAAAGCCGCATCTTCCAGCGCATCGAACAATACTACCTGTCTTTCAGCATATTGCACAAACCGGAACAACAGGTCCGTTCGCTGTTTCTCCTCTGTATAAGTGGTATACTGGGAAAAAAAAGAGTTCATAATTTCTTCGGGGCTGTTGCCTTTGGAATATCCTTCTTCGCAATGAAGCAGGAACAGGGACAGGAAGATACCTGTCTTTTCCACGCGGTGGAAAGGCAAAGAGGTGAAGAGGCTATTATATAGCTGAAACTTGGTCCCAACAAGGTTTTTGAACTGTTGCAGCGAATTATTTACCGGCGCTTCCATACTAATTATCCGTTTATAGTGCTAAAGAAGAAGACTAAGCGGCTGTTAAATTAATAATTATTATGGTAATTTCTTAGTTTTTTGATTTTTGTTTGACATAAAGTGATAATGTTTGAATATTATCTAATAAGAAGCGATGGTATTAAAAAGCAATCCCGGCCGCTAAATGCGGACCGGGACTGGTATCAGGAATCAGAATGCGCGGGTTAATGGATGCAGGCCGGGATAAACAGGAAATAAAACTTAAAGAGATAATAATATAGAAGGTCATACCGTCTGACGCAGACAGCACTTTCCGGGTTATTAATTAAAGTTTAATTGAAATGAAAGAAAGGGGATGCTTAGTTATTATTTAAGTGGAAACTAACCGGCAGGTTAAAATATACAGCTACATATTGTCCGTTCTGTTTACCAGGTTTCCACTTTGGCATTTTGCTCACCACGCGGATGGCTTCTTCCTCCAGGCCGCCTCCTTTGGCTGCGCCCACTGTTTTCACCTGTGAAATACTGCCATCGC
>NZ_DATCRD010000078.1:0-6272 GCF_036569185.1 Chitinophaga sp. | reverse complement strand
GCCTGGAAAATGGAGCCTCCTCCCATGATCCAGAACATATCAAATCCTCTGAGGGCATCCAGGGAATAGAGACGGCCTTTTTTTTCATTATCGCGGGTTGCCGCTACAGGCGCGGTCCCGGGGTCCACTGGCATTGTTGTTAATGTGCTCATGGTGTAGTAACTGATTTTGGCAGGATACAAGCTAGTAAAAAAGGAGCACTTTTTAAGAAAAATAAAAAAAGGTGGAAGCGGAGATTGTCTGACTCAGGATTAAAGGGATTACATTGATTACGCTGATTTATTTTTTTCTGATTTTTTGTTGTGATTTTTTGCGGTGTTTTTTTACTTGCCTTTTTTTCTATCTCCCATGGGAAGAAAATACAACCAGAAAAAGCCGATCAGGAATAATATGAAAGAGGCGATAAATGCAGGCAATGCAATATCCCGGTTATCGCCAAGCGCGTTATTAAGACCGGTATATAACAACCAGATCTGGATGCCGATATTTAAAATGAGGATCACGATCAGCGCCGACATCAGCGTGTTGGATTTGTTGGGATGGGCTTTGTTCTGAGCTTCTTTAAAATTGCTCATATATAGTGATTTTAGGTAGATGATTATCCGGGTTGTTTGTTGTTTTGATTTGCGTAAGATGGTATGTTAGCTGCTTTGGCTACCGGTTGCCTTTACATATATGTCGTCGCCTTTCAGCAGTACCTCCAGGGCTGGTAACGGACGGGGTGGCGGACCGGCCACCACTTCGCCGGTCATGGCGTCGAAGAAGCCTTCGTGGCAGGGGCATACAACCTGGCCGCTGCCAGGTTTGTAATATACGGCGCACGACAGGTGTGTACATTTCTGTTCATAGGCCCTCCAATGCCCATTCTCCAGCCGGATAAGAATGTAAGGAATACTACTTCCCGCAATAATGAAAGAACGGGTACCTCCTACCGGCACACTGTCTGCTTTGCAAACAAAATGTTCTCCCTTTACCTCTTCCGGCGGAAAGAAATTAGCTTTTACCGCTACATAGGCGCTGCCAACGGCCAGGCCACCGGACACCAGGCATAAAAACCGTGCAAAGTCCCTGCGGCTTACAGCAGTAGCCGCTGTTCTTTCCACCGGGAAATCCTGTTTCCAGTGAGGTTCTTTTGCAGTTTGATCAGGCATATCTTTCTGTTTAATGAACTTTTAATTGTGTACTTCCTTTGGGCATCATGATATTCACCTTTGTAGTGACTACCTGTTGCCCGAAAACAAAGGTATTAACAGGCGTACTGTTAGGGCGCATACGGCTTATTTCTTCGCGGGTGCCGTAAAACAGCGCCTGGCTGGGGCAAACCGTTGCGCACATGGGTTTCTTTCCGGCACTGGTACGGTCGTAACACATGTTGCACTTCATCATCATATCGTACTTCTCTTCTTTGATGGGCACTCCAAAAGGACAGGCCATCACGCAGTTGGAACAACCGATACAGCGGGCGGTATTGGCGCTGTGCACTACCCCGAAATCATCTTTGCTGATAGCATCGGCCGGGCATACTTTGGCGCATACCGGGTCATCGCAGTGCATGCATACCTGTACGGTGGTTTGAATGGTAACCGCGCGCTCCACATAGTTTACATGTATCATGCTTTCCTGGCCATTGGTTTCACATTCCGCACAGGCCATTTCACAGGCTTTACAACCAATGCATCGTTGCATGTCAACAAAAAATTCCATGTCTGTTTTGTAGGCAGTAACTTCCATGTTGCGAAGGTGGTTTAATGATCATCAGATACTGTCGAATGCCGTTGTTTCACCAGGTCTGGAAATAATTCCCAGCGGTTCCAGCTTACAGGCGCATACTTTAAACTCCGGGATCTTTGATACAGGATCCAGCGTGCCTATAGTAAGCTGGTTGGCCGATTTCCGGCCTGGCCAGTGATAAGGAATAAACACCGTGTCTTTACGGATGGTTTCCACAATATTTGCAGGAAATTCTCCTGTACCGCGGCGGGTGCTCACCTTTACCATTTCCCTTTGCCTGATCCCGTACTTCATAGCCAGTTCCGGATGAATTTCCAGCAACGGTTCGGGTATCAGTCCTACCAGCTTCCCGATACGCCTGGTTTGCGAGCCGCTAAGGTATTGCGATACCACCCTGCCGGTGGTGAGTACCACGGGATATTCCTCATCAGTTACTTCTCCCGGATCGCGGTAGTGAACAGGATTGAAATGCGCCTTGCCATCCGGCGTGGCAAACTTTTTATCTTCCCATAAACGCGGGGTGCCCGGGTGATCTTCGGAAGGACAGGGCCAGAAAACACCCATGTTATCTTCTATTTTTTTATAGGTGATGCCGTAGTAATCGGCTGTTCCTCCTTTTGAAGCGATACGCAGTTCATTAAAGATGGCTTCGGAATCCTTATAGGTAAATTTATCAGCCGCCCCGAGCCTTGCAGCCAGCTCCAGGATAATGGAGGTATCTGTGCGGGCGTTCCCCGGCGGACTAACAGCGGCGCGTATACGAACTACGCGGCCTTCTGCGGTGGTAACGGTCCCCTCCTCTTCTTCATGAAGGGAGCCGGCCAGGATAATATCCGCATGCCGCGCCGTTTCATTCAGGAAGAAATCGATCGCCACATAGAACTCCAGTTTCTCCAACGCTTCCCTGACATAATTATTATTGGGCAGTGATACCAGCGGGTTAAAACAGATGGATAATAACCCTTTTACTTCACCACGGTGAATGGCTTCTACCAGTTCATAAGCCGTAAGCCCTTTTCCCGGCAGTTCTGATTCAGGAATGCCCCATACGCCTGCAATATATTTCCGGTGTTCAGGATTGGTAATATCGCGGTTACCCGGCAGCTGGTCACATTTGTGCCCGTGCTCCCTGCCTCCCTGTCCGTTACCCTGCCCGGTGATGGTGCCGTAACCGCAGTAAGGGCGGCCAATGCGGCCGGTGGCCAGTACCAGGTTAATACAACCCAGCACATTCTCCACGCCTTTTGAATGATGCTCTATGCCCCGTGCATGCAGCAGGAAGCTGGTGCTGGCTTTGCCCCACAGGGCGGCGGCCTGTTCTATTTTTTCTTTCTCAATACCGGTTACCTGCTCCGCCCATTCCAGGGTATAATCTTTTACCGCCGCAATGGTTTCCTCAAAACCGGTAGTATGGTTATTGATAAAATCATGGTCCAGCATATCATGATCCACCAGGTATTTAAGCATGGCCCCATACAGCGCAGCATCAGTACCTGGTTTTATAGGCAGATGGATATCGGCGGTACGCGCCAGGGGGATCACGCGGGGATCCACCACTATCAGTTTGGCGCCGTTATCCCTTGCGCGCCAGATCCAGTAAGTAAGTGTAGGAAAGGTTTCACTTACATTGGCCCCTGCTACAATGATCACTTCCGCATGCGCAAGGTCGGTGTAGTTATTGGAAGTGCGGTCTAACCCGAATGCCTTTTTATTACCGGCGCCAGCGCTTACCATACACAGGCGGCCGTTATAATCGAGGTTACTTGTTTTAACGGCTACACGGGCAAACTTGCCCATGAGGTAACTTTTTTCATTGGTGAGGGAAACGCCTGATAAAATAGAGAAAGCGTCTTTACCATAGGTTTGCTGTATCCGTTGGATCTCTGCTGTTACGCGATCCAGCGCTGTATCCCAGGATACCGGCTTAAACCCTTTGCCTTCCACTCTTTCCAGGGGCTCCAGCAGGCGATCAGGGTGATTGTCCTGCAGGTAGCGCTGTACTCCTTTGGGACAAAGCCGTCCTTCATTGAAAGGGAACTCCATCCACGGTTCAAATCCTACCACCTTGTTATTTTTCACGAGCAACTGGATACCGCACTGCATACCACAAAAGCAGCAATGCGTTTTCACGGTGGCATCCGGCTCATCCCTGCCGGGATAGCCCTCCGTGGGCGTGAAGTTCAGGTGCGGACCAAAATCATCAATAATCTTTTCTGGTGATACGGGTAATTTTGCCATACAGATAGTAATTGAGTACCGGTATTACGAAATGGTTATCCAAAAAATGACCCGCCTTCCTGCCTGGCTTTGAGGTGCGCTTTGGCCAGCAGGGAGCGTTTGCCTTCGGGGCTGTAATCGAGGTGGGAACTGCCGTCTTCCAGTGTGAAGTCGAAGCCCACCTGTTTGGTCACTATTTTAAGATCATTTACATGCAGCTGGGTAGTAAATTCTTTTCCCGTGTGGGGGCATACAGCCATTCCTCTTTTTCTGCCTTCCCGTTTATAGATATGCGCGCCTATTTGCGCCGGGCGCTGGATAATATGAAAAAATTTCCCGAAGGGAATCCATACCAGGAATAGTATCACCGAGATGGCATGTGTTACAGACATAAAATCATACGCCATACCTTTCATGAAAGCGTAGCTGAAATTAAGCCCAAGCCCTGTTACTGAAATAATGATGAGCAGAATGAGTGGCAGCAGGTCTCCTTCAAAAGTTTGTGAAGCAATAAGACCCGCATTGGTTAATCTTCTCACGAAAAAAATAACCGCTCCGGCAATTACTGCCCAGGAGCACCAGGTAAGTGCATGAAAAATGAGAAAGGCCAATACAGAGCCCAGTTTAAAAGACATTATCTTAAACCCGAAAAAATTGGCGTTATACAGTTTCACTGCGCCGGGATCCAGTGCGGTGCCGGGGTCCAGCGTGAAATTGATCCAGCCCAGGGTTAGCGGGATGGTAATGGCAAAAGCGGCCAGGCAACCTGAGGCCAGCATAAAATGCGCCAGCCATCTTTTCTTTCCTCTTGGATAAATAAAGCGCTGGAACAGGAGGTTCTTTACTGAATCCTGCAGCAGCAACCATATATGCACAAAAAAACTGCCTTTGAAAATAAACTGCCAGGTACGTCTGAAATACATCCAGGTGGGCGGTCGTTGCAGCCACACACAATAACGGTAGATGCCGCCAAACAAGGCAAACAGGGTTCCGAATAAATAAGCAATCAGTGCCGGGTCAAAATTCTGGAGCTTCCTGGACCCGTAGAAAGAGATCACTACGCAGGCGAGTGTAACAATGATTGCAACCAGTAAGGCTTTTTTGTTGAGAGAAGCATGCATTGACACCTATTTATGGTTATCCGGAATACAGTAACGATGTTACTTTTTTTCTTTTCCTGATGAAAAGAGATCAATGAACAATCCTATAAAAACAATCACCCAGGTACCTAAAGCTAAAATAACAAATAAAGCCGAAACAGGTTTAAGAAATGTGAAACCTGTAACGCTCGCATACGTGAACGTACATACGCCGTACATACCCAGGGGAAATACCATGGACCAGTACTGCGGATCATACTTCAGCGGCACCCTGGCAATAAAATGACGGTAAGCAAACATCAGGAATAACAGGGGCAGCCACCAGCTGGCAAAGGCCCAGAAGAACATCGTAAACGCCTGTACGAAATCGGACCAGGGGCTCAGCGCCTCATGCTGATGCGCATACATGACCAGCCGGGAACCGGCCAGCGTAATGATAGCCACTGCTCCCATATTGATCCAGTACGGCGGCGTGAGCGTTTCCGCCTTCATGCTGAAAAACAGCCAGCGGTAAAGGATCAGCCCTATCAGCACAAAATAGAACATCCCTCCTATCATATAGGCGCACAGGGAAATAAAAGCAATGAGCCAGTGAAAAGCGCTGCTGTTGGCAATAATGGCGCCCAGTACCGCCACCGATTCGGTAGCCACCACAATCAGCAGCCAGGCCCCGTTAATGCTTTGTTCCAGCGTGGGTTTGGGTTCTTTCAGGATATTTACCAGGAAAAAAGTATACAGCAATAATGCCCAAAGGATACATCCTGTTATCCATAATACCAGCGCAATATCCATACGGCCGGTGATGATAGCCACCTGGCTGCCCAGTACATTGTTGCCCGCCACCAGGGTAAGAAAAGTAACGCCCCGGGCAGAATGATGCAGGTCGTTCCACACTACCACCGGGTACTTAATGATGCGCAGGAACAGGATGATCCATAACAGTGCGTAAAACGCCATATTGAGCCAGAGAAACATACCCGCCGGCCAGCTGTATCCCCAAAGGAATAAGCCGATAGATACAATTCCGGTAGCCATTACAAGGGCGAAGTAACCAGGGAAAAAAGTTTCCAGCGACGTGGCATTAACAGGCTGACCAGGATGTGCGAGGGTTGCTTGAGGCATGATCAGGGTTTTGGTGAATAAGTAGCTCCTGTAAAAATAAGGGAAACATGCGAATTTTGTGCGGAGATTGTCTGACTCAGGATTAAAGGGATTCAACTGATT
>NZ_DATCRD010000077.1:0-73170 GCF_036569185.1 Chitinophaga sp. | reverse complement strand
TTACATGAAAAAAGCTTTTGAGAACCCACGGGCAGCCCTGCTGTTACGGCGTATTACCTATGCTATGAAGCGGCACCGCGGTAAACTGCTGCTACAGGCCCTGCTGGCAACCGGCACTGTGGCCAGCGCCCAGGAAACCTTCCCCGTCAATGGGATTGCCGATCCCCGGGAAGGATGCTTTGCTTTTACGCACGCTACCCTTGTAAAAGACCCGCAAACCACCCTCAATAATGCCACACTAGTGATCCGTGATGGGAAAATAGTGTCTGCCGGTACCTCGGTTGCTATACCAAAAGATGCGGTGATAGTGGATTGTAAAGGAAAGTATATTTATCCTTCCTTTGTGGATATTTCCAGTAATTATGGCTTATCGGAGCCTAAAAGAGGAGGGGCCGCCTGGAATGCCGCCCCCCAGTTCCTGTCTAACACCAAAGGTGCATATGGCTGGAACCAGGCTATCAGAAGCGAAGTAAATGCGGTGGATCTTTTTTCGGCAGATGACGGAAAGGCAGCACCCCTGCGGGAAGCAGGCTTTGGCGCCGTGCTTACCCAGCAGCCGGATGGTATTGCCCGGGGCACAGCGGCGCTGGTAACCCTGGCAGCTACCAGGGAAAACAAAGCAGTTATCATGGAAAAAGCTGCCGCCGCCTATTCCTTTGATAAAGGCAGCTCTACACAGAATTACCCGAACTCCCTCATGGGTTGCATCGCCCTGCTGAGGCAAACTTTCCTGGATGCCCAGTGGTATAAGACCCGGCCCGCAAAAGAAGGGGTGAACCTTAGCCTGGAGGCATGGAATGCCAGCCAGCAATTGCCCCAGCTGTTTGAAGTGACCGATAAATGGGATGCGCTTCGCGCAGATAAAATAGGCGACGAGTTCGGGGTACAGTATATCATCAGGGCCAGTGGTAATGAATACCAGCGCATCAGCGAAATGGCCGCTACCAAAGCGGCTTTCGTATTACCGCTTAATTTTCCCGGCGCTATTGATATGGAAGATCCCGCAGACGCCCGCTATGTGTCCCTGGCCGATATGAAACATTGGGAAATGGCGCCTACGGAGCCAGCCGCATTTGAAAAAGCAGGTATTCCCTTTTGCTTAACTGCGGCCGATCTGAAAGATGTAAAACAATTCCTGGTCAATGTGCGGAAAGCCATCAGTTATGGCCTCAGCGAACAAAAAGCATTGGAGGCATTAACCAAAACACCGGCTACCCTCATAAAGGCTTACGATAAAGTAGGCAGCCTGGAACCTGGTAAACTGGCCAACTTCCTCATTACTTCCGGCCCTGTTTTTAACGAAAAAACCATCCTTTACCAGAACTGGGTACAAGGTAACCGTTATACCATTAAAGCCGACGGATGGGATGATATCCGCGGCATATATACTATAAACCTCAGTCCCGGCGGCAGCTACTCCGTAGAAGTGAGAGGCACTGCTACCGCACCTTTACTGTCTGTTTTACAGAAAGATACCCTTCCGGGACGTATTGATGTAAACGGAAAACTGGTAACGCTGTCGCTCTCACTGGCCAAAAACAGTAAAAGCAATGTGCGTCTCAGCGGTATCATCGGCGACAACAGCTGGACGGGTACCGGTGCAGATACCAGCGGCAACCCTGTAAAATGGACGGCCGTATTTGTAAAGGCCGCCCCCGAAAAAAAGGATTCAGTAAAGAAGGAAACACCCCTGGCCATTGGACCGGTGTATTACCCGTTTAATGGTTATGGCTGGGAAAAGTTGCCATCTCCACAAGACCTGCTGATCAAAAATACGACCGTATGGACCAGCGAAAAAGAAGGCATACTGGAAAATACAGACGTATTGATCCGCAATGGTAAAATTGCACAGATAGGTAAGAACCTTGCTGCCGGCAATGCCCGGGTGATAGACGGCACCGGGAAACACCTGAGCGCCGGCATTATTGATGAGCACTCGCATATTGCGCTCAGCAGGGGAGTGAATGAATCATCGCAGTCCGTTACTGCGGAGGTACGCATCGCCGATGTGTTAAATCCCGATGATATCAATATCTATCGCCAGCTGAGTGGTGGCGTAACGGCCTCGCATCTGTTGCATGGCAGCGCTAACGCTATCGGCGGACAATCCCAGCTGATCAAGCTCCGCTGGGGACAAAACGCAGAAGCCCTGAAAGTAAGCAACTGGGACCCTTTCATCAAGTTTGCATTGGGTGAAAATGTGAAGCAATCCAACTGGGGTGAACGTAATACCGTGCGTTTCCCGCAAACAAGAATGGGCGTGGAGCAGATCTATACAGATGCGTTCACCCGCGCGCTTGATTATGAAAAGCAGGGGCCCGGCAAGCGTCGCGACCTGGAGCTGGATGCCCTTGTGGAAATATTGCACCAGAAACGGTTTATTACCTGCCACTCTTATGTACAGAGTGAAATCAATATGCTCATGCATGTGGCAGACAGCTTCCACTTTAAAGTGAATACTTTCACACATATCCTCGAAGGATATAAAGTAGCCGATAAAATGAAAGCGCATGGGGCCGGCGCCGGTACGTTTGCCGACTGGTGGGCATATAAAATGGAAGTGCAGGATGCTATTCCCTACAATGCCGCCATCATGCAGGGAGTGGGCGTGCTCACCGCCATCAACTCCGATGATGCGGAAATGGCACGGCGCCTGAACCAGGAAGCCGCCAAGAGCATCAAATACGGTGGCATGAAAGAAGAGGAAGCCATCAAACTGATCACCATCAATCCTGCTAAGCTGCTGCATGTAGACAGTCGGATGGGCAGCATCAAAGTGGGTAAAGATGCCGATGTGGTATTGTGGAGCGACAACCCGCTGAGCATCTACGCCAAAGCCGAAAAGACCATTGTGGATGGTATTGTGGAGTTTGACCGCGATAATGACCTGCAGTTGCGTAAGCGTATAGCAGCAGAACGTAACCGTCTTACCCAACTGCTGCTGGGGGAAAAGAAAAAAGGCACTCCTACCCGGAAAGCAGAACTGGTGGCGGAAGAAATATATCACTGTGAAGATCTGCAGGGAGGACATCAGCAGGCTATTGGTAACTGATCCGTTTTAACTTTTTAAAGCACCGCTAAATGCAACAAGCGATGAAAAAACAATTGATTTTATTAAGCCTGGTACTGGGAGCGTATGTCGCCCGGGCACAGGAAACAATATCCCCGGCGGGCCCGCAAAATAAACCTGTATATCTCACCAATGCCACTATTCATGTAGGCAACGGACAGGTAATTGAAAATGGTTCCATTGCTTTCAGTAACGGGAAAATTACCGCAGTAGGCGCCAGCATTCCCGCAGCCGGTGGAGATGCCACTGTATTGGATATGAAAGGACAGCATGTATACCCCGGTATCATTGCGCCGGAATCCAACCTGGGCCTGGTGGAGTTTGAGAGTGTGCGCGCCACTATCGACGCACGCGAAGTGGGAGAAATAAATCCTTCCGTACGGTCCATCATTGCCTATAATGCGGATTCCAAAGTGATCAATACACTGCGCTCCAATGGGATACTGCTGGCGCAGGTAACACCGGAAGGAGGCATCATCAGCGGCGTTTCTTCCGTGGTGCAGCTGGATGCCTGGAACTGGGAAGATGCCGCCTATAAAACGGATAATGCCCTGCACTTTTTTATGCCCCGTGTATCGCCCGTTGGTGGCGGCCGCGGCCCTGCTTCGTCTGACCGGATGAAGGCCGCAATGGAACAAATAGAAACGGTGAAAACCTTTTTCCGTGAAGCCAGAGCGTATCAGCAGGAGGCTAAACATACCGCAACCAACCTGAAATTTGAATCGATGCGGAAGCTGTTTACAAGGGAGCAAAAACTGTTTATTCACTGCGACCTGGTAAAGGAAATGCTGATAGCAACAGACTTCGCCAAAGAGTTCCAGCTTGATGTAGTGATTGTAGGCGGAACAGATTCCTGGCTGATTGCGGATATCCTGAAGCAGAATAATATCCCCGTGGTCCTGTCGCAGCCGCATGCTTTGCCGGTAATGCAGGATGATGATGTGGACCAGCCCTACAAAACGGCAGCGCAGCTGCAGAAAGCAGGCGTATTGTTTTGTTTGAGCAATGAAGGCTTCTGGCAGCAACGTAACCTGGGCTTTGAAGCCGGTACTGCAAGTACTTATGGGTTAACAAAGGAAGAAGCATTGTCGGCTGTTACGCTTAATGCCGCAAAAATACTGGGAATCGATAAAACAACAGGCTCTCTTGAAGCCGGTAAGGATGCGAATATTGCGGTGAGCACCGGCGATATGCTTGATATGAAATCGAGCGTAATTACGCGTGCATTTATCCAGGGCCGGGAAATAAACCTCGATAATAAGCAGAAGCAGTTATATGAGAAATATGAGAAGAAGTATGGATTGTAAGTGAAGGTTGTTTTTCTCAGGATAATTCTAAAAAGATAAGGGAAGATAAAAGCAGGTGATTGCTTTTTCTTCCCTTATCTTTTTTATGATTAAGGCTATACCGCTTTTACGAGGAAATAGCTTTTGCCTTTTTGCAGTAAAATATATTTATCTCTCAGTAATGAAGATGTATTTACGATCATGTCGATACCGGGAACTTTTATCTTATTTACACTTACACCTCCGCCCTGTACTGTTTTGCGGGCTTCGCTTTTGCTGGGGAAAATGCCGGTTTCAGCGAGCAGGCTTACAATATCCTTACCTGCTTCCAGGTCGGTTCTTGGCATCTCAAACTGAGGAACGCCATCCATTACATCGATCAGGTCCGATTCAGAAAGGGATACCAGTAATTCGGCAGTGTTTTTATTATACAGTATAGACGCTGCTTCTACTGCGAAGTTGTAGTTTTCTTCGCCATGAATAAATACCGTTACCTCTTTGGCAAGACGTTTCTGTAGCAGTCGCTGGCCAGGATCTTTCCTGTGTTCTTCTATCAAGGCTTCCACTTCCGGTTGTTCCAGGAAGGTGAATATTTTGATATAGCTTTCGGCGTCCACATCGGTTGTTCTGAGCCAGAACTGGTAGAAAGCGTAGGGAGAAGTACGTTTAGGATCAAGCCACACGGTACCTTGTTCTGTTTTGCCAAACTTGGTGCCGTCTGCTTTTTTAATCAGCGGACAGGTGAATGCGAATGCCTCACCCCGTGCTTTACGACGGATCAGCTCCGTGCCCGTAACAATATTACCCCACTGGTCTGAGCCACCCATCTGCAGTTTGCAGTTTTTGGCAGTATATAAATGATAGAAGTCGTAGCCCTGTATCAGTTGATAGGTAAATTCAGTAAATGACATCCCGTTGTCGCCTTCGATCCTTTTTTTAACTGAATCTTTGGCCATCATGTAATTAACGGTGATATGTTTGCCGGTGTCGCGGATAAAGTCGAGGAAGGAAATGTGTTGAAACCAGTCGAAGTTATTCACCATTTCCGCTGCGTTTGGTTTTGCAGCATCAAAGTCGAGAAAGCGTTCCAGCTGGGCTTTGATACCGGCTACATTTTTTTGCAGGGTATCCAGGTCCAGCATTTTTCTTTCTTCCGCTTTAAAGGAGGGGTCGCCTACCATTCCGGTAGCGCCGCCCACCAGGGCCAGTGGCTTATGTCCTGCCTTTTGCAGGTGCACCAATAACAGGATGGGAACCAGGCTGCCGATGTGCAACGATTCTGCTGTAGGATCAAAACCAATATAAGCAGTGGTCATTTCTTTTTTCAGTTGCTCTTCCGTGCCAGGCATCATATCCTGTAGCATACCCCGCCAGCGCAGTTCATCTATCAGATTCATGATTTTAATAATAATTTTTGCAAACCTACATAAAATTCGCAGGATTCGCCTATTTTAAGGATTCCAGGCTGGTATAACAAATATCTCTGTAAATTTATAAAGAAGACCGGCTGTTTGTCCCCCGGCTGCTGGTGAAAATTATAAATGTGATAAAATTCTTTCTTACCCCAAATTTAATATGTTATGAAAAAAGCTATTATTTTTTTGGCTGTACTGTGTTTCGCGATACCGGTGCTGGCGCAGGATTGCAAGGGTTATTACTACCTGCTGAACAATGCTGAAATTGAGATGTCTATTTTCGATGCGAAAGGCATTATCAATGGAAAAACCATCTATAAAGTTACCAATGTGCACAAGGAAGCGGGTGGGACAGTATCTGATTTTACCAATACGTTTTATGATAAAAGCAATAAGCAGGTCACTTCCGGGACCGGGCATTTCAAGTGCAGTGGTAATGGGGTGTCTGTAGATATGAAAATGAGCGTTCCGGCGATGCCTCAAATGAAAGACATGAAAATGGAAGGTAAAACCAATGCATCTTTCCTTCATTACCCTTCCGGGATGCACGTCGGCCAGGAGCTGCCGGGTGGCACTTTTGAAATGAGCGGGAATATGAACGGGATGGAAATAGGGATCAGTTATGTGATCAGCAACCGGAAAGTGCTGGGAAAAGAAAAGGTAACTACTCCTGCAGGCAGCTGGGATTGTTTCAAAATTGCGTATGATATTAATTTCCAGATGAAGATGATGGGGCAGGGGATTCCCATGAAACTAAATGCAACTGAGTGGTTTGCTCCGGATTTCGGACCGGTGAAAACCTCGTCCAGTAAAGATGGGAAAGATATGGGGGGAACAATGATCACCGCGCTGAAGAAATAAAAAGGGGATGTATCAAAATTAAGCCTGGCGCCTGGGCATCGCTTAAGTAACAACGTGTTCCATCAGCCACCAAATAGAAAGTTGCCGCCTCCTATTTTGGAGGCGGCAACTTTCTACTTAGCTATTTTTCAGGCATTTGGCCAGGCTGTCTCTCCAGTAAGGGATACTCAGGCCAAAAGTGCTTTTAATTTTTTCCTTATTCAATACGCTGTATGCCGGGCGTTTGGCGGCCGTTTTATACTTATCTGATGTAACAGGATGTATAGCAGTAGTGGCATTCGTCATTTCCTTGATGGCTACGGCAAAGTCGAACCAACTGGTAACGCCTTCATTGCTGTAATGATACACTCCGCCTATCGCTGCATCCGGGTTATCTGATTTGTATTGCAATATATCCAGGATGGCTTTTGCCAGATCTCCGGCATAGGTAGGAGTACCAGCCTGATCGAAAACCACGTTCAGTTCCTGTTTTTCCTGCATGAGCTGCCGCATTCTTTTCACGAAATTAACCGCGTATTCAGAGTATAGCCAGGAAGTGCGTAATATAATGGTATCGGGGTTGTAGCCAGCTGCAGCTGCCTCGCCACGCACTTTGGACGCACCATAAATGCTCTCAGGATCAGTTTCGTCGTTTTCGGTATAAGGCACATTCTGTTTACCGCTAAACACATAATCTGTGGATATATGCACCAGTTGTGCCTTATATTGGGCGCATACTTCCGCCAGGCCCAGCACTGCCTGGAAGTTCAGCAGGAATGCCTTGTCTTCTTCTTCCTCTGCTTTATCTACTGCTGTATAGGCTGCGCAGTTAATGCATGCGTCGATCTGTTGTGCAGAAAAATATGCTGCCAGGGCGTCTGCATTGGTGATATCCAGGTCCTGGTAATCGGTATATAACAGGTTGAATTGGGGATATCCGCCTGCAACTTTTTGCAGGGCTTGTCCGAGTTGGCCATTTCCGCCGGTAACAAGAATATTCTTCATAGCAAATGATCAGCTGTTAAAAATAAAATTATGTTGAATGTTTGCCAGTGTGGGAAGGATCAGGTCCTTTTCGGAAACAATAGCGTCATCCAGGTTAATGCCCCAGTCGATACCCAGGGAGGGGTCATTATAAATAATTCCTCCCTCGCTGCCTTTATGGTAGAAGTTATCGCATTTGTACATTACTTCCGCTGTTTGGCTGATCACTGCGTAGCCATGTGCAAATCCTTTAGGCACCAGTAGTTGTAATTTATTGCTGGCGCTTAGTTCAATAGCAAAGGATTTACCATAGGTAGGGGATCCTTTACGGATATCTACAACAGCGTCAATAATGCTTCCTTCCAGTACTCTTACCAGTTTGGTTTGCGCATAAGGCTCCAGCTGATAATGGAGACCGCGAAGCACGCCATAGGTAGAGCGGGCCTGGTTGTCCTGTACAAATTTATACTCAATACCCTCAGCGCTGAAGGTATTGGCATTATAACTTTCAAAAAAATAACCACGATGGTCTCCAAAAACTTTGGGTTCGTAAATTAGCAGGTCGGGTATCCCGGTTTGTTGAAAAGGCATGTGTAATAGCTATAAAGCAATGAGCAGTTAGTTTTTGAACCAACTGCTGCATCACTATCTTTTTTGATATTGTTCGTTATAGTATTGCTGGTAATTTCCGCTGGTAACATTGTTGAGCCAGGCTTCATTTTCCAGGTACCAGTCTACGGTTTTTTCAAGGCCCTCTTCAAACTGGAGGGAGGGCTCCCAACCGAGTTCTTTATTGAGCTTGGTGGCATCAATGGCATAACGGAGATCGTGCCCTGCCCTGTCTTTCACAAAAGTGATCAGCTGTGCAGAGGTTCCTTCAGGCCGTCCCAGTTTCTTATCCATGATCTTGCACAGTAATTGGATCAGGTCAATATTTTTCCACTCGTTAAATCCGCCTACATTATAGGTTTCACCTACTTTTCCGTGGTGGAAAATAGTATCAATTGCGCGGGCATGGTCATTTACATACAACCAGTCGCGGATATTTTCGCCTTTCCCATAAACCGGCACCGGTTTATTGTTTTTGATATTGTGAATAGCCAGCGGTATCAACTTTTCGGGGAAATGATGGGAGCCATAGTTATTGGAACAATTGGAAATAACAGCAGGCAAATGATAAGTGTGATAATAAGCCATTACAAAATGATCCGAGCTGGCTTTTGAAGCGGAGTAAGGCGAACGTGGGTCATAAGCGGTAGTTTCAAGAAAAAATCCTTCATCTCCCAATGATCCATACACTTCATCGGTAGACACATGATAGAACAGTTTTCCGTTCATGTTATCTTTCCAGTGTTTCCGTGCATTGTTCAGCAATACAGCAGTACCGAGCACGTTTGTTTTTATGAATGCCAGCGGGTCCATGATGGAGCGGTCTACATGACTTTCTGCGGCAAGGTGGATCACCCCGTCAAACTGATATTTAGCAAAAAGCTCATCAATGAATGCTTCGTCTGTGATATCACCTTTCTCAAAAATGTAATTCGGTTTATCTTTTACATCCACGAGGTTTTCCAGGTTACCAGCGTAGGTGAGAGCATCAAGATTTACAATCTGGTAATCAGGATATTTATTGACAAATAACCGTACTACATGAGAGCCAATGAACCCGGCGCCGCCGGTAATTAATAGTTTACGCTTCATTCCAGAGAAAAATTTTATTTTAATAAGGCCTCTTTAAAATATTCGTAGGTGATCCTCAAGCCTTCCTGCCTGCCTATTTTAGGCTCCCAACCCAACAGGTTACGGGCTTTAGTGATGTCTGGCTGCCGCTGTTTTGGATCATCTTTTGGTAATGGATGATAAACAATTTTTTGTTTGGAACCTGTTAATGCGATGATTTCCTCTGCAAACTGGTTCAGTGTAATTTCCTGTGGATTGCCAATGTTAACCGGCAGGTGGTAATCGCTTAACAATAAACGGTAAATACCTTCCACCAGGTCGTCTACATAGCAGAATGAACGGGTTTGGCTGCCATCGCCAAATACGGTCAGGTCCTGTCCATTCAGTGCCTGGCTCATAAATGCAGGCAATGCACGCCCGTCATTAAGCCGCATACGCGGACCGTAAGTATTGAAGATGCGGACAATACGTGTTTCCACCCCGTGAAAATTATGATAGGCCATTGTAATAGACTCAAGGAATCTTTTGGCTTCATCATATACTCCTCTCGGGCCAACGGGATTTACGTTTCCCCAGTATTCCTCCGTTTGCGGGTGTACATTGGGATCTCCATACACTTCGGAAGTAGATGCAACAAGGATACGCGCTTTTTTTTCTTTTGCCAGCCCCAGCAGGTTGTGCGTGCCCAGTGATCCTACTTTCAGTGTTTGAATAGGCATCTTCAGGTAATCGATCGGGCTGGCCGGGGATGCAAAGTTCAGTATGTAATCGAGTTTGCCGGGAACATGTACAAACTTCGTAACATCGTGATGATAGTATTCAAATTCCGGCAACGGAAAAAGGTGTTCAATATTTTTGATATTGCCGGTAAGAAGGTTGTCCATACCAATTACATGAAATCCTTCCTTTATAAACCGGTCACAAAGGTGGGATCCAAGAAATCCGGCAGCACCTGCAATGAGTATTCTTTTCTTTTCCATATGTCAGGTATAAATAATAGTTACAGAATAGCAGGTGTGCGCCCTACGCTTTCATAATGATAGCCAAGTTCTTTCATGCGGGACACCTCGAAAAGGTTCCTGCCATCAAAAATAGCCTGATTTTTAAGGCTGGCCGAAATTTTATGGAAGTCGGGAGTTCTGAACACACTCCATTCCGTAGCAATAATCAGGGCATCTGCATTTTCCAGGCAGGTGTATTGATGATCGGCGTATGTGATTTTATCACCTAACAGCTGTCTCACATTTGCCATAGCTTCCGGATCAAAAACGCTTACGGTAGCGCCTTCTGCGAGTAACGCATCAATAATATATAATGCCGGCGCTTCCCTGATATCGTCTGTATTAGGCTTGAATGCCAGGCCCCACAGCGCAAAGTGTTTACCCTTCAGATCGTTTTTAAAGAAATTTTTTATTTTAGGAAGAAGGAACAGCTTCTGATTTTCATTCACATCCATTACGGCATTCAGTATTTTAAATTCATACCGGGCATCTTCGGATGATTTTACCAGCGCCTGTACATCTTTTGGAAAGCAGCTGCCACCGTAGCCGATACCGGGAAAAAGAAAGCGCTTACCAATACGGTCATCACTACCGATCCCCCTGCGTACCATATCCACATCAGCGCCGAGTTTCTCGCATAGTATCGCGATTTCATTCATGAAGGAAATCTTTGTAGCCAGGAATGAGTTGGCGGCATATTTGGTAAGCTCTGCAGATTTCTCATCCATAAACAGGATAGGATTGCCCTGTCTTACAAAAGGAGCATACAGTTCACCCATTACTTTTCTCGCTCTGTCAGACAATGTACCAATCACCACCCTGTCTGGTTTCATGAAATCATCGACCGCTACACCTTCCCGCAAAAATTCGGGATTGGAAACCACATCAAACGGAGTTTGGCAATTTTGTGCGATAGCAGCTGTTACTTTTTCTGCGGTTCCAACCGGTACTGTGCTTTTGTCTACAATCACCTTGTAGTCGGTCATGATCTTTCCCAGGTGTGTAGCAACATTGAGCACAAAAGACAAGTCCGCTGCTCCATCTGCTCCCGGAGGCGTGGGAAGCGCAAGGAATATTACTTCTGCGCCTTTAATCCCGTCTTCAAGACTGGTAGTGAAGGACAGTCGTTCTTCTTTGAGGTTGCGTTCAAATAATTTTTCCAACCCAGGCTCGTAAATGGTAATCTGACCTGAGGAAAGCTTTTTTACTTTGTTGGCATCAATGTCTACGCAGGTGACATCATTTCCTGTTTCGGCAAAACAAGTACCGGTCACGAGACCTACATAACCGGTTCCTACTACTGTAATTTTCATGTGGGGTGATTATTTTAAAAATGATTTAACTGACTGGATAATATATTCCAGCTGATCGGGATCCATTTCAGTGTGTATTGGCAAGGAAATCACCTTCGTGGTGAGATTGTCGGTTACGGGGAGATCAAAAGCTGCACCGCCGAAGTGCTCGAACATTTTTTGGCGGTGAGCAGGAACAGGATAGTAGATCATTGCAGGGACTTCTTTTTCGGCCAGGTATTTCTGCAGTTCATTCCTGTCGGCGCCATTCAGCTGCAGGGTGTATTGGTGAAATACATGGTAACTGTAAGGGGCACGGTAAGGCGTTGTTATCTGGGGCATACCTGCAAATGCAGCATCATAAGCGTCCGCAACTGCGCGACGTGCTGTTATATATTCATCCAGCAGAGGAAGTTTAATACGTAATACGGCAGCCTGTACAGAATCGAGGCGGGAGTTACAACCTACCACGTCATGATAATAGCGTGCCGACTGGCCATGATTGGCTACCATACGGATCTTTGCCGCCAGTTCGTCGTCGTTGGTGAAAATAGCGCCACCATCTCCGTAGCAACCCAGGTTTTTGGATGGGAAGAAAGAAGTACAGCCAATATGCCCAATCGTACCGGCCTTTTTCTTCGTGCCATCGGCAAAAGTATAATCAGCGCCTATCGCCTGTGCATTATCTTCAATCACATACAGTTTGTATTTTGCTGCCAGCGCCATCAGCGGCTCCATATCCGTTACATGACCGTATAAGTGTACCGGTACAATAGCTTTGGTTTTAGGTGTAATGGCCTTTTCTACAGCAGCAATATCCACGCAATATGTTTGAGGATCCACATCCACGAAAACGGGTTTCAGCTGCAGCAGGGCTATTACTTCCGCCGTAGCAATGAAAGTGAAAGAGGGAGTTATTACCTCATCACCTGGTTCCAGTCCGAGCGCCATCATGGCAATTTGAAGCGCATCTGTGCCGTTTGCGCACGGGATCACATGTTTTACCCCCAGGTACGATTGTAATTCGCTGCTGAATTGCTGAACCGCACCACCATTAATAAAAGCGGAACTATCCAGCACTTCGCCGATGGCTGCATCTACCTGTGATTTAATCTTCGTATACTGGCGTTTCAAGTCCACCATCTGAATAGGAACCATATGATCGTATATTTTTATTTTGTTTAAAGTGTGCAAATTTACAAATTTTGGGATTGGCTGGGGATTATCTTTGCATTCAGCTGAAAATTAAGTAAAAGTACGCAGGAGAATGATAGCAGAAGGAATTTATAATACCGGGCTTCAATTATACAAAGCAGGAGTGCACCTGGCTGCATTTGCAGGAAAAGCCAAAGCCCGCCGCTGGCTGGAAGGCCGGCACAACTGGCGGCTGCGCATGCAGCAGGATGGGGTTGGCACTCATCCGGTGATATGGGTCCATGCTGCCTCCCTGGGCGAATTTGAGCAGGGAAGACCTGTACTGGAAGCCATTCGCGCCGCCTGGCCCTCGTATAAAATCCTGTTAACTTTTTTTTCGCCCTCGGGGTATGAGGTGCGGAAGGATTATAAAGGCGCCGATTATGTGTATTACCTGCCGCTGGATACAAGCCGCAATGCCCGCAATTTCCTGGATATTGTTCAGCCCGCCCTGGCTATCTTTATAAAATATGAGTTCTGGTATCATTATCTTACAGCCCTTCATCAGCGAAATATTCCCACCCTGCTGGTATCAGGCATTTTCCGCCCCGACCAGGTATTTTTTAAAGGTTATGGTAATATGTTCCGGCGTCTCCTGCAGCAGCTCACACACATCTTTGTGCAGAACGATGCGTCACTGGAACTGCTCCGTGAGATTGGCCTCCAAAATTGCAGCGTTAGTGGTGATACACGCTTCGACCGGGTAGCTACATTGCTGGATGAGCACCGGGAATTGCCTGAAATTTCCGTTTTTGCTGGGAAAAGCAGGTTGGTTGTGGCGGGTAGCACCTGGCCAGCCGATGAAAAAGTATTGAGCGACTGGTGGAAAGAAAAAGAAGAAACAGACATTAAGCTAATCCTTGCCCCCCATGAAATTCATGATAGCCATATCCAGTCGATCCTGGCATTATTTCCGGGAGCACAGCTTTTTTCGGGGCTGAAAACCGGCGGCGGTAACGGGTCGGATGTGCTGATCATAGATAATATTGGTATGCTCACTGCTCTTTACCGCTATGCTGTTATTACTTATGTAGGCGGCGGCTTTGATAAAGATGGTGTACATAATGTACTGGAACCGGCGGTTTACAGTAAGCCGGTGATCATAGGACCGGAGTTTGCAAAGTATTTTGAAGCAGTAGAGTTAGTGGCAGCAGGCGGAGCATTGGTGGTACATAATTACAGGAACCTTCACACTTACATGGAAATGTTGCTGGCAGACACCGCATCTTATGCCAGTGTAGCCGGTATTGCGGGAAGTTATGTGGCGGCCAATACCGGCGCCACCCGGAAAGTATTGGATTATATTCAGGAGAAACGTTTTCTCAGCAACGAATAAAAGTGCTGTACCAGGTGATTGTCGTCTTCCCAACCCTGGATGATTTTGATTTCACGCTGTATCCAGTAGTCTGCCTCCCGGAGATTTCCAAATTCATTAATAGTTTTAATAGAGCGTTCGTACAGGTCACGGTCGCCCCTGAACAGCTCCTGGATGAACTGGTATTTGTCGTTGATGCCAATGGCCTGGCGGAGGTCATTAATAGGCATATCTCCCAGTTTTTGGGCTACCTCTACCTGTTGCTGACGCAAACGGTCGTTTAGCGATGTACCATTGCTGCCAACAAGTTCATTGAGATCCTTTCTGAGTTCGCCGTTATTAGTTGCAGGAGCTGTATTTTTTACCGGTGGAACATCATCAAACAGGGTAGCAGCAGGCGAGGGCCTGGGTTTTTCCGCTGCAGGTTGGTTAACTACCAGCGTGGGAATAGGTTGCGCTGTTACTACCGGTTCCGGTTTAGGCGGAACCAGGTCTGCCGCCGGAGGTATTTCCACAGGTGGTGTTGTTGATGTTGCTGCCTGCTTATCTGCCGGAAGTTCTTCTGCCTTTGCAGCGCGGGTATTAATATCTTCAGTTAGAATTACAGTGTTACGGGTAGGAGCATCATTTAGTCTTGCTGCACGGGCATTCACTTCTTCCGGTTCAGGGGAGGCAACAGGTGCTTCCTCCGGTTTATTTGAAGGTAATGTTGTAGTTTGCGGCGTGGCAGCTACGGGCATTGTTACTGCTACAGGTTGCTGTACCGGCATAATTACCGCGATATTTCCCTGGGTGGATTGTACCTGTTGCTGATGCAGCTTGTTACGCGCATGCAGCACCTCAGCCTGGAGCAATTGTGTGTAGTACGAAATTGCAGAAAGCTCAGCCCCGGAATTTTTTAATTCCTGTAGTTTATCAATTAATGCATTAATTTTTTCCATGCCTTAATTGTTAACGGGTTTGTGATTGAAATTATTTTATTTTCATAAAATTAGAATATTTTAATTAATTAGTAATCAAATTAGTATAATATGTTTATTGAACCTTCTCTTGCAGGAGGGCGGAGGGGCTGGATTGAGGTTATTTGCGGCTCTATGTTTTCAGGGAAAACCGAAGAACTGATCCGCCGGCTCAAACGGGTGCGTATCGCCAATTTAAAAGTGGAAATATTCAAACCCGCGGTAGATACCCGCTATGATGAAGGAAGCATCACTTCTCACGATGAAAATAAGATCATTTCTACCCCTATAGAAAATTCCCAGCAGATACTGTTACTCGCCCAGGAAGTGGATGTAGTGGGTATTGACGAGGCGCAGTTTTTTGACGATGAATTACCTAATGTGTGCGACCAGCTTGCACTTCGCGGGGTACGTGTTATCATCGCCGGGCTGGATATGGACTATACAGGAAAGCCATTTGGGCAGATGCCCTTCCTGCTGGCAAAGGCAGATTATATTACCAAGTTGCACGCTATTTGTGTAAAATGCGGGCATATTGCCAATTACTCTTACCGTAAATCGGCGTCTAAAGAAACATTGTTGTTGGGGGAGAAGGATTTGTATGAGCCAAGATGCAGGCATTGTTATTATGAAGAGGTATAAAGAAAAAGGAAGGTCACTGACCTTCCTTTTTCTTTATACCTGTTGTTTCACTTTAAAAGTAAATTTCTTCTGGGTAAGATAACTGAAAATTACTACCAGCGCGGTGGTAAATATTTTACCGATAGTAGGATAGAAGTGAAGCTGGTCCACAAATATCTTCATAAATAAATAGTTCAGCAGAATGCAGATGCCCACCAGCATGAAGTAGCGGAACAATTGTACGCGCCCCCGTAAATTGGATTCAGAGAACACCACATATTTACTGAGAAGGAAGCCGGTAGGAAACGTAACGGCCATTGCCATAAAGAGGGCGGCAATATGCGCGCTCATATCAATGGCGCCCAGGTGAACAATTTGCTTATGCAGCACCAGGTTATAACATATGGAATACAGCGCTATATCCAATACCGTATTGCCCCCGCCACATGCAAGGTAACGGAAGGTTTGCCAGGGCATTACCTTCGAAAAGGGCTGGTAAAAGAATTGCAGGATCTGTAAAATGATGTTACGTAACATAATTAAAATTGGCGCAAAGTTAGACGTTTTGGTGTTTTTTGGAAACACTTTAACGAAAGTTAACAACTGTTTGGGCTTATCTTAACATATTCCTTTTTTTCCAGGCCGATTCACGTGGATTACTGCTGACAGCCGCTTCCTGTAAATTTATATTGTTTTGCTGCCACACGTATGCAGCCAGTATGGCGGCCAGTTTACTCACGTCTTTTTCGTCTGTGAGCAGCGACTGTGGCGTAAAATATTTACTGATAAAATTAGTGTCGAAGTTGCCTTCGATGAAGGCTGGCTGCTGTAATGCCCAGTGGCCAAAAGGCAGCGTGGTTTTGATCCCCTTTACCTGGTATTCCTCAATGGCCCGGATCAGGCGGAGCCTTGCTTCCTCGCGGTTGCTGCCCCAGGCGATGAGCTTGGCAATCATAGGATCATAGTAGATAGGAATGTCCATGCCCTGTTCATATCCGTCATCAACTCTTACACCATAACCTTGCGGACGGATATAAGTTTCCAGTTTACCGGTATCCGGCAGGAAGTTATTGGCCGGATCTTCAGCACAGATGCGCAGTTCAATGGCATGGCCGTTTATTTTAAGGCTTTCCTGTGTAAAGGACAATTTTTCGCCACGGGCCACTTTTATCTGTTCTTTTACAAGGTCAAGGCCGGTGATCAGCTCTGTTACAGGGTGTTCCACCTGCAACCGGGTGTTCATTTCCAGAAAATAAAAGTTCAGCTGTTCATCCACCAGGAATTCCACCGTGCCGGCGCCATAATAATCACATGCCCGGGCTACGTCTACAGCACATTGTCCCATAGCCGCACGGATGGCCGGTGTTAAACAGGATGAGGGCGCTTCTTCGATCAATTTCTGGTGTCGCCTTTGAATAGAGCATTCCCTTTCAAATAAATACACACAATTACCATGGCGGTCGCCCAGTACCTGTATTTCTATATGGCGCGGAGAGCCCACATATTTTTCTATGAACACAGCATCGTCGCCAAAGGCGCTAAGGGCTTCACTTTTGGCCATCCTGATCTGTTCATCCAGTTCCTCCGGATTATTTACCACCCTCATTCCTTTACCTCCACCGCCGGCAGATGCTTTGATCAGGATAGGGAACCCTGTTTTCTTTACTACCTCCCGGGCTTCTTCCACGCTGCGTAAAGGCGTTTCAGTACCAGGCACCATGGGCACGCCGAATTTCTGGGCGGCCTGTTTTGCGGCCAGTTTGCTTCCCATTACCTCAATGGATGCCGCTGATGGGCCAATAAAAGTAATGCCGGCATCAGCTACCTGCTGCGCAAAGCGGGCGTTTTCACTAAGGAACCCATAGCCGGGGTGAATGCCATCTGCGCCTTTTTCAATGGCCACGGCAATGATTTTTTCACCCAGCAGGTACGACTGATTAGAAGGAGCAGGGCCAATGCAAACGGCTTCATCTGCATATTGTACAAAAGGCATGGTACGATCAGCTTCGGAATACACCGCCACTGTTTTTATCCCCATTTCACGCGCAGAACGCATGATGCGTAATGCAATCTCTCCCCTATTGGCAACCAGAATTTTCTTCATCGGCAGTTTGCTTTTAAAAAAGGCCCCTTTGCTATAAGGGACGTCATTTTTTTAATGAAGGGCTAAATATACTTAAAAATGAGTAACGGCTGAAAGCTGATTGCGAATAGCTATCTTTGCGCCTGATCATGAAAAAAAGTCATCCCATACATCAGACACTTACCCTTGTGAAAAAGGATCTAACACTGGAGCTCCGCCAGCAGTATGCTTTTTATGGGGTATTGCTCTATATCGTGTCTACCGTTTTTGTGATTAACCTGATGATGGGACGGCCGGACGATAAGGTATGGAATGCTCTTTTCTGGGTGATACAGCTGTTTGTAGCGGTAAACGCAGTGGCTAAAAGCTTTATGCAGGAAAGCCGCGGGCGGCTGCTGTATTTCTACTCCCTGGTGAATCCGCGTTGCTTTATTGCAGCAAAACTGATCTATAATGTGATCCTGATGACCCTCATGAGCATCATTGCGCTGGTTTGCAGTATTGCCTTCCTGGGGAATCCCATTATCAACCCTGTTTATTTTGTGGGGATGGTGCTGCTGGGCGGTACCAGCATCTCCCTGTTATTCACCATGCTGGCGGCTATTGCCGCTCAGGCCAACCACAATGCCGCGCTGATGGCAGTGATGGGGTTTCCGCTCATTATGCCTGTACTGATGCTGCTGGCCAACATCTCTTTATCTGCCTTCGTAACCGTATACCAGCCCGAACTTCCCAAAATGTTCCTGCTGCTCGGGGGGATGGATGTACTGGTTATAGCCCTGACAATGATCCTTTTCCCGTTTTTGTGGAAAGACTGATATTAGAAATATCAAACAAAAAGCTCACTTCTGTAAAGGATATTTAACAGGGAATTACAGCCGTTGGATAAACTTAAAATCCCCGAAAATCTTTGTGATTAGGTTTAAAACCTGTAGGTTTGCCCCCGAATATAGCTATTAAAAAATGGCCAGACATTGGTGGAAAGCATTAGCGATACTGCTTCTTTTATATGTAATTATCGCCGGGTTCACTGTTAAAATACCTATAATAGGAACCAACGGACAATCATCCCGCGGATTGTTCTTTCACGTACCGATGTGGATATGTATGTATACCATGTATACCATATCTCTCGTCAACTCGCTGCTTTATCTGTCGAAATATGATTTGAAGAAAGATGTTATCGCCTCCAGCGCTGCAGGAGTAGGCACTTTCTTTGGCGTGCTGGGATTTGCAACAGGTACCCTCTGGGCCACCTACACCTGGGGAGGAACGCTTACAGATGATCCGAAGCAGATGTGCACCGCCATTGCGATTCTTATCTATATGGCTTACCTGGTGCTACGCATATCCATACACGACCTGGACAAACGGGCACGGATATCCGCAGTCTTCAACATTTTTGCCTTTGCCTTGCTGATACCACTCACCTATATCATTCCCCGTATGGTGGATTCCCTGCACCCGGGAAGCGCTACCACACCCGGTTTTGCATCAAAAGATACCGATGGCTCCATGAAACTGGTATTGTATCCCGCCTTTATAGGCTGGACCCTGCTGAGTGTGTGGATATTCACGCTGGTAGTACGTTACAGGAAATTACAGCTTAAAAATATTTTTAAATGATCAACAGAGCGTTTTCATTTTGCCTGACCATGGTCTTGCTATTCATCTCGATACTGGCAAATGCACAACAGCAGAATACAGAGAAAGGACCGGTCAACGAATTCTTCCGCAGCAACGATAAAATTTATGTCATTGTCGGTGTTTTAGTGATCATCTTCTTAGGAATCGTGTTATTTCTTATCAATCTCGACAGGAAGATCGGTAAGCTGGAAGAAAAGGACAAACATAACTAACCCAAAAGCATTTAAAATCTAATCGTTATACCAAAACAATAATTTATGTCGCAAGATCAGCATTATAGCTTCTTCCAGAGTGTGGAGAAAAGCTTCGACAAAGCAGCTGCATTCACCAAATGGGATAAAGGTATCCTGGAGCAGATCAAAGCCTGCAACGCCGTTTACCAGATTAAATTCCCGGTGAGAATAGGCGATTCTGTACAGGTAATTGAAGCTTACCGCGTACAACATTCACATCATAAACTTCCCTGTAAAGGTGGTATCCGCTTCAGCGATGAAGTAAACCAGGATGAAGTAATGGCACTGGCATCCCTGATGACCTACAAATGCGCCATTGTAAACGTTCCTTTTGGTGGCGCCAAAGGCGGTTTGAAAATCAATCCCCGCAACTATACGCCTTTCCAGCTGGAAGCGATCACCCGTCGTTATACTGCGGAACTGGTAAAGAAAAACTTTATCGGCCCCGGTACAGATGTTCCCGCTCCTGATTATGGTACCGGTGAAAGAGAAATGAGCTGGATCCTGGATACCTATATGAGCTTACGTCCGGGTGAAATAGATGGCTATGGCTGCGTTACCGGTAAACCTGTATCACAGGGCGGTGTGCGTGGTCGTACGGAAGCAACCGGTTTAGGCGTGTTCTATGGTTTGCGCGAACTGTGCAATATCAAGGAAGATATGGACCGTCTTGGTCTTACTACCGGTATAGAAGGGAAAAGAGTCATTGTGCAGGGAATGGGTAACGTAGGTTATCATGCGGCCAAATACTTCCACGAAGCAGGCGCCAAAGTGATCTGCCTGATCGAGTGGGATGGCGCTATCTATAACGAGCAGGGTATGAACCCGGATGAAGTGCTGATGCACAAAAAAGCTACCGGCTCCATCGTCAATTTCGCCGGCGCTACCAACCTGAATAAAAATACAGATGGCCTGGAACTGGATTGCGAAATCCTGATCCCTGCGGCACTGGAAAATGTAATAGACAAGCACAATGCACCAAACGTTAAAGCCAAGATCATTGGTGAAGCCGCCAATGGTCCTTTAACACCGGAAGCAGACGAGATCCTGAATAAGAAAGGGGTGATTGTTGTGCCGGATATGTTCCTGAATGCCGGTGGTGTAACCGTATCTTATTTCGAATGGCTGAAAAACCTTAGCCATGTGCGTTATGGCCGTTTGGGCAAGCGCTTCGACGAAAATATGAACATTCACATCCTGCAAACCATTGAGGACCTGACCGGTAAAAAGGTATCCGATAAAGAACGGAAGTTTATTGCACATGGTGCCGATGAAGTAGACCTGGTATATTCCGGCCTGGAAGAAACCATGCACGCCGCGCTTCATGAAGTGCGCGATGTAATGATGGCCAACCCGCTGATCCATGATATGCGTACAGCCGCTTACGTAGTAGCTATTAACAAAGTGGGTGCTGCTTACGAGCAACTGGGCATTTTCCCTTGATGCGGAGGGAGCGCCTTCGGCGCTTGTCTTGGAACACTGATTACGCTGATTATAATGATTAGCTTGATTTAATTTGAAAATTTGAAAATAATTAAGGGGAGATAAAAGCGAATTTGCTGTTATCTCCCCTTATCTTTTCAAAAAAAATAAAATCAAAAAGTAAAAATCAAACTAATCATTATAATCAGCGTAATCAGTGTTCCAAGACAAGCGCCGAAGGCGCTCAAACAAACGCAGGCAGCTCGCGCAGGAACCGCCATTTGTTTTCAGGAGCCACATAATTGCCGCAGAAAGTGTTCACGCCGTTGGTAATCACCAGGTAGGTAGCCGGGATCACCATGTTATAGCGGATCACCTGTTGCATGGTATGCTCGGTAAGCGGCACGTTCATTTCTTTGCATTCCACCAACATCCAGGGTTGTGTTGCACGATTGTAGATAACGATGTCGTACCGCTTCTTCATCTCTCCCAAAAAAATTTCCTTTTCAATACCTATCAGGGAAGCCGGGTATTCCAGCACTTTTACCAGGTAATTCAGAAAGTTTTGTCTTACCCATTCTTCCGGCGTGAGCGCTACATATTTTTTACGGAAGCGGTCAAAGATGAGTTCTTTGTCGCCTTCTCTCATAATTTTAAAATCGGGTGGGGGGAAGCTGATAGCGATCAAGAGATTATTGCTTTTATACTGCTGCGAAGATAGTTACATTAGGATAATATTGGGGTTAGCGAACAAAACCTTATATTTGCTTGTCAAAAGGCTATGAAGACAAAAGACGAAATTGTAGCTAACTGGCTGCCCCGCTACACGGGTGAGAAACTGGATCGGTTCGGATCCCATATCCTCCTCACCAACTTCAGTAATTACGTAACAATGTTTGCCGAATGGAACAACGTGGAAATCGTTGGTGCAGGTAAGCCTATGCAATGCGCCACTGCAGGCGACATTACCATTATTAACTTCGGGATGGGAAGTCCTGGCGCCGCAACCGTAATGGACCTGCTGTCGGCCATCTCTCCCAATGCAGTATTGTTTCTCGGAAAATGTGGCGGTTTAAAAAAGAAGAATAATATCGGTGACCTGATATTGCCTATCGCTGCTATCCGTGGCGAAGGTACCAGCAACGATTATTTTCCGCCGGAAGTGCCCGCACTGCCTGCATTTGCTTTACAGAAGGCTATTTCCACCACTATCCGTGATTCGGGTTACGACTACTGGACCGGTACCTGCTATACCACCAACAGGCGGGTATGGGAGCATGACGCTACATTCAAACAATACCTGGAAAGGATAAGGGCTATGGCCGTAGATATGGAAACAGCCACCATCTTTTCTGTGGGCTTCTTTAACAAGATTCCAACCGGGGCTTTATTACTGGTTTCTGATCAGCCGATGGTGCCTGAAGGCGTAAAAACGGAAGAAAGCGACAAAAAGGTCACCAACAAGTTCGTGGAACGCCATCTCAAAATAGGAATCGACTCCTTACAGAAGTTGATTGAAAGCCACCAAACAGTGAAGCACCTGCGTTTTTAGAATTGTTGTATCTTCCGGGTATGCTTTCCACGCGGGTAGAGATACAGGACCTGGAGGTTACTTTCAGGTCAGGACAAACATCAACAACAGCTGTTAATCAGATTTCCCTTTCTATAGGCAAGGGTGAAATAGTGGGCGTAGTAGGAGAATCCGGTTCCGGAAAATCCGTTACCGCCCTCTCGCTCATGCGCCTGATTGATATGCCTGGCGCCATTTCCGGTGGGAAGATCCTTTACCAGGCTTCAGATGAAACAGTAGTAAACCTGCTGCAATTGCCCGACGCCACCATGCGGAGTTACCGGGGCAATGAAATTGCCATGATTTTCCAGGAACCCATGACGGCACTGAATCCCCTGTATACCTGCGGGGAGCAGATTACAGAAGCTATCCGTTTGCATACCGGCCTAAGCCGCCAGGATGCCCGGAAAGAAGTGATTTCCCTTTTCGAAAAAGTAAAATTGCCCGACCCTGCCGGCATGATGAACCGTTATCCCCATGAAATTTCCGGCGGACAAAAACAGCGGGTCATGATAGCAATGGCCATTTCCTGTCATCCCCGCCTGCTGATCGCCGATGAGCCTACCACGGCATTGGACGTGACCGTACAGAAGGCTATCCTCGAGTTACTCAGGGAACTGCAACAGCAGATGGATATGAGCGTTATTTTTATTACGCACGATTTAGGCGTGGTAGCAGAAATAGCAGAAAGGGTAGTGGTGATGTATAAAGGGAATATCGTGGAAGAGGGAACCGTGAAGGAGGTATTCCTCCATCCGAAGCATCCGTATACCAAGGGCTTGCTGGCTTGCCGGCCACCGCTGGATAAACGTTTGAGCAGGTTACCAGTGATCCGTGATTTTATGGAAACGGACTCACAGGGACAGATATACGAAAAAGCCGGTGCCATCCGTGATGTGATGCAGTCGCTGGTAATTCCCGAAGCAGTCCTGAAGCAACGGGAGCAACGGCTGGCCTTAGCGGTGCCATTACTCGAGGTGCATCAGCTGAAAACCTGGTTCCCGGTAAAGAGAAGTATTACCGGGAAGGTGCTGCAGTGGGCAAAGGCGGTAGACGATGTGAGTTTCCAGGTAATCACCGGTGAAACGATGGGCCTGGTAGGTGAATCCGGTTGCGGTAAAACTACCTTAGGGCGGTCGTTGTTAAGGCTTGCAGAACCAACTGCAGGAAGTATTGTTTATAAAGGACAGGATATACGGGGCCTGTCGGCCGCCGGAATGAGAGCGCTGCGGAAGGATATGCAGCTTATTTTCCAGGATCCGTATGCCTCCCTGAACCCCCGGAAAACCATTGGTGCCGCCATACTGGAGCCGATGATGGTACACGGGCTTCACAGCACGGAGCAACAGCGGAGAATCAGGGTGTTGGAATTACTGGATAAGGTAAACCTGTTGCCGGAGCATTTTGACCGTTATCCTCACGAGTTTTCCGGCGGGCAGCGGCAACGGGTGGTAATTGCCCGGGCGCTGGCGGTGGAGCCATCTTTTATAATCTGTGATGAATCCGTAGCTGCACTGGATGTGAGCGTGCAGGCACAGGTCCTTAACCTGCTGATCCGGTTGCGTGAGGAGCTGGGTTTTACCTGTATCTTTATCTCACACGATCTTTCTGTGGTGAGGTTTATCAGCGACCGGATGATGGTGATGCAAAAGGGGAAGATTGTAGAGCAGGGAGCAGCTGATAAGGTGTATAATCACCCGGAAAATCCTTATACCCAACAGTTGATAGCAGCTATTCCAAAAGGAATATAATATGTAACTATTTGATTATTATATTTTAAATATCATTTTTGATGATGTAGATAATAATCGGTAGCTTTGCACCTCTAAAAATTTATTCATACCGTAATATGAAACTATCACAGTTCAAATTCGATCTTCCTTTAAATCTGATCGCCCAGCACCCTACCAAGACAAGAGATGAATCACGTTTAATGGTGGTACATCGTAATACCGGCAAAATTGAGCACAAAGTATTCAAAGACATCCTTGGTTATTTTAACGATAAGGATGTAATGATTGTGAACAATACAAAGGTGTTTCCTGCAAGGTTATATGGCCGTAAAGAAAAGACAGGAGCAAAAATTGAAGTATTCCTGCTGCGTGAGCTGAACAAGCAAAACCGCTTATGGGATGTAATTGTTGACCCGGCGCGTAAAATCCGTGTAGGTAACAAATTGTATTTTGGCGACGATGAGACGTTGGTGGCAGAGGTGATTGACAACACTACTTCGAGAGGCCGTACAATCCGTTTTTTATTCGAAGGCAATGACGAGGAATTCAAACAGGTGCTTGATCAGCTGGGTGAAACTCCGTTGCCCAAGTATATCAAACGCAAACCGGAAGATGAAGATAAGGAACGTTACCAGACAGTGTATGCCAAGTACGAGGGCGCTGTAGCTGCACCCACTGCAGGTTTGCACTTTAGCCGTGAGTTGATCAAACGTCTGGAAATTAAAGGCGTTAAGTTTGCAGAAGTAACCCTGCACACAGGTTTAGGTACCTTCCGTCCTATTGAAGTGGAAGACCTGAGCAAGCACAAAATGGATGCGGAGTATTTTCATATCGAAGAACACGCTGTGAAAGTGGTGAACAAAGCAAAAGAGGAAAACCGCAAGATCTGTGCTATCGGAACTACTTCCGTACGTGCCGTCGAGTCTTCCGTAACTGCACAAAACCACCTGAAGGCTGCAGAAGGATGGACTAACACATTCATTCATCCTCCGTATGATTTTGCCATTCCCAATGCGTTGGTAACTAATTTCCACCTGCCTAAAACCAGCCTGCTCATCATGACCTGCGCTTTTGCAGGATATGACCTGATCATGGAGGCTTATCAGCAGGCAATTAAAGAGAAATACCGTTTCTTCAGCTATGGCGATGCCATGCTGATTGTTTAATTACAAAGCATTTTTCGGGGATTTTCTTATTCAGATAACTGGATAAGGAAATCCCCGATCTTTTTATATGGAATATAAAAAAGTGGCTATCATCGTTGCCGGCGGGTCCGGTACCCGGATGCAGAGCGCTGTTCCCAAGCAGTTCCTGGATCTGTCCGGCAAACCTGTATTATATCATACCATTGCTGCTTTTGCAGCGGCGTTTCCGGATATGGAAATTGTGCTGGTACTGCCTGAAGCCCATTTTACTTTTGCTAACCATCTGTTGCAGGCTTTTGATAAATTGCCGGGCATCACTATTACAAAAGGCGGGGACACACGTTTTCATTCTGTAAAGAACGGGTTACAGCTGGTAAAGCAACCTTCCGTGGTATTTGTGCACGACGGAGTGCGTCCGCTGGTATCCACTACGTTGATCCGTGCCTGTTATGATGCCGCCCTGGCCTATGGCAGCGCTGTTCCGGTGATTGATATGAAAGATAGTATCCGGGAGATATCAGCCGGTGGTAATGCCGCTGTGGACCGTGATCGTTTCAGAATTATCCAGACGCCGCAAACTTTCCTTTCTGAATTGATCCTGCCAGCTTTTGAACTGCCTTATGATCCGTTATTTACGGATGAAGCCACTGTGGTAGAACGTTTAGGGCATCCGGTGCATCTGTTGCCCGGAGAAGAATCCAATATTAAAATCACCCGCCCGCTGGACCTTGCCATTGCAGCTGTATTGCTAAAGGAGCGGGGATAGCCGGCTACGGTAACGGGCATATGAAATTATGTTACCTGCTGGTGAAGCCGGCTGCTCTTGCTTTTGCGGTGTCTGCCAGGATAATGTCTGCCTCAATCCGCCGGGTAGTAAGGGTATCACAGTTGGTGTGATTTGCCGCATCCGGAAATATTTTTCCCCGGATAGTTACATGTTCAAATTTGATTTTTTGTTTGGTAAGCCAGGCAGATACTGTATCGCTGTTGGTGGTGAGGGCTTTTCCCCAGGGATCATTGCAAAGGGTTTCGTAATACCACATGTAATGAGATATAACAGGAGGGTCATGGAAACAGGAAGTAATGAGCAACGCTGCTGTCAGTACAAAAAGAATTCGTTTCATAAATGCTTGTTGTGATATGGAAACGAACCGACAGCAGCGTTTGTTACAGGTGTTAATTATTTGGCGGAAGCCGTTTCAGACAGTCCCTTATTTATTTTAGCCAGGATCTGGTGGGCTACATCCATTGCCTGCAGGCCGTCTATGGCATTCACGGCTACCGGTTTATTTTGCAGGATGCTGTCGCGGAACATTTCCAGTTCCATACGGATCGCATTGGATTGTTTTATTTCCGGGTTATCGATAGCAATTGTTTTTTTACCGCTGTTGGTTTCAATATCCAGGGTGAATAAGCCTTCGTCTTCCGGTGTTTTGAGTTTAATAATCTCAGTTTTTTTATCGAGGAAGTCGATGCCGATGTAAGCATCCTTCTGGAAGAGGCGCATTTTGCGCATCTTTTTCAGGGAAATCCGGCTGGAAGTGAGATTGGCTACGCAGCCATTGCCAAATTCGATGCGTACATTGGCAATATCCGGGGTATCGCTCATTACGGCTACGCCGCTGGCGGAAATACGGCTAACGGTGGAGTTCACGATGCTGAGAACAATATCAATGTCATGAATCATGAGATCGAGAATAACACTCACATCTGTACCGCGGGGATTGAATTCAGCCAGGCGGTGTACTTCAATGAACATGGGCTTGAGGTCGTATCCTTTAAGGGCAAGATAAGCAGGATTAAACCTTTCCACATGGCCTACCTGGAATTTGATATTCGCTTCTTCCACCAGCTTCACCAGTGTTCTGGCTTCATCCATGGTATTGGTCATGGGTTTTTCCACGAATATGTGTTTACCATTGCGGATGGCCAGTTCACATAATTTGAAGTGCAGGGTGGTAGGGGCCACAATATCAATGGCATCTACCGACTGTATCAGTTCTTCCGCAGTGGTATACCGCGGAATATTATATTGCTCCGAGATGCTGGCTGCATTTGCATTGTTGGGATCATAGAAGCCTACTACTTCTACGTCTTTCATAGTGGCCAGTTGAGAGAGGTGTATCTTACCTAAATGTCCTACGCCGAAGAGTCCTATTTTGAGCATATGGAAAATGAATAAATATGTGCGAAAGTAAAACACATTTCGCGATTTATATCATCCCTTCTTCCGCAAGGCTGTAATAACCGGTTTCGGACACAATGATATGATCCATTACCTGTATATCGAAGAGCATTCCCATATCTTTTATCCTGCTGGTGATCCGGAGGTCTGCCTGGCTGGGGCGGAGGCTGCCGGAGGGATGGTTATGGCAAAGCAGTAACTTGGTGGCGCCTGTATCCAGCGCTTCCCGGAAAATGATACGTGGGTCTACTACGGTGCTGGTAATGCCGCCTGTACTAAGGTGGCGGTAATGAAGCACCTTATTGGCATGGCTGAGAAATAATACATGAAATGTTTCAAACGGCTTGTCTGCAAGCATGGGTTTGAAAAACAAGGCAGCGTCTGAACCACTGTTGATCACCGTTTTTTTATGAATGCTGCCTGCCTGCCTTCTGCGGGCCAGCTCCATAGCAGCCAGTATGGTAACGGCCTTGGCATAACCCACTCCGCGGAGCTTCTGTAATTTTTTCACAGTTATTTTTCCCAGTTCAGAAAGATTATTATCGGCCAGCCGCAGGATCTCTTTTGCCAGTTCCAGGGCTGATTTGCTTTTATGCCCGGTATGAAGCAGGATAGCCAGCAGTTCCGCATCACTTAGAGCGGATGCACCAATATTGACTAATTTTTCTCTGGGCTTTTCATTTTCAGGCCATTTATGAATAGCCAGGTGGGGAGCCGGGTTAACATTAACAAACATACTTATTCCATTTATCCAAATATACGAACCTATCATGAGCCTTTCGCACCCAAACTACATTTTTCTTTCCTTATACCAACAGATCATTATAAAATCATTATATTCGGTACCGATCGTTATGGGAATTTTTCGGGACCTGTTACCTTTTTAAACGTTATGATAATGTGGTATTTATAGTTGATTTTTAACAGCTATGTAATTCGTATTTGAAAAAAAATCAGGCTGGTACTCCCAAAAATCCTAGTTTTGCAACCTCTTTTCCACTAGTATCTAGTATGCAACCTTCAGTAAAAATTTTCACAGGCAACAGTAATCCTGCATTGGCCGAGAAAATTGCCAAGAAATATGGCAAGGGTCTTAATGGCGGTCTTGGCAAAGTAAAAATTCAGAAGTTCAGCGATGGCGAAATTCAGCCGGTATTCCTGGAAAGTATCCGGGGCGATTATGTTTTCCTGATCCAGGGAACCAGTGCCCCTTCGGATAACCTGCTGGAACTGCTGTTGATGATAGATGCCGCCAAACGTGCTTCTGCCGGCTATATAACTGCTGTAATTCCCTATTTCGGGTATGCGCGCCAGGATAGAAAAGATAAGCCCCGCGTGGCCATCGGATCTAAACTGGTAGCCAATTTACTTACCTCTGCAGGGGCTAACAGGGTGATAACCATGGATTTACATGCACCGCAGATCCAGGGTTTCTTTGATATCCCGGTAGACCACCTGGATAGTTCAGCTATTTTTATTCCTTATATAGAGAATTTAAGGCTGGAAAACCTTACCTTTGCGTCCCCTGACGTAGGAAGTACCAATAGGGTACGTGAGGTAGCGTCTTACTTTAATGCTGAGATGGTTATTTGCGACAAACATCGTAAACGTGCCAATGAAATAGCATCTATGGTAGTGATAGGAGATGTGACTAACAGGGATATCGTGCTCATTGATGATATTTGCGATACCGCAGGAACGCTTTCCAAAGCCGCTAACCTGTTAAAGGAAAAAGGCGCCAGGAGTGTACGTGCATTTTGTACTCACCCCGTTTTCAGCGGAAATGCGTACGAAAATATCGAGAAATCAGTACTGGAGGAGGTAGTAGTATGTGATACTATTCCTATCAAACCACAGGGAGCCGGTTCCAAGATCAAAGTGATATCTGTTGCAGAGCTTTTTGCGGTAGCCATCCGCAATATGCATGAAAACAAGTCCATCACCAGCCTGTTTATTCACAGCCATCGCCGGGGAGAAGCCTGATAAGTATTTTTAATCATCAATATAAATTGTCTAAACAATGAACACAATAACCATCGAAGGACAACTCAGGAGCGAATTCGGCAAAAAAGCCACCCGCCAGATCCGTTCTGAGGAGCAAGTGCCTTGCGTTATTTATGGGGGTGCAGAAACTGTTAATTTTTCAGCTCCTGCCAAAGCATTCAAATCACTGGTTTACACTGCAGCTTTCCAGATTGCAGAAATTAAACTGGGTGCTAAAACTTACAGATGCGTATTGAAAGATCTTCAGTTCGACGTAGTTACTGATGCTCTCGCTCATGTCGATTTTATGGAGCTGGTGGAAGACAAACAGGTATCTGTTACTATTCCAATCAAACTGGTAGGTTCTTCTGTAGGTGTTAAAGCCGGTGGTAAACTGGTTAGCAAACTGAAAGCACTGAAAGTAAAAGCGTTACCTAAGCACCTGGTTGAAAATATCGAAGTTAATATCGAGAACCTGGAACTGAACGCTAACATCCGTGTAGAAGACGTGAAACTGGAAGGTATTGAAATTACCAACTCTCCGCGTATTCCTATCGCTTCAGTGGTAATGACCCGTCAGCTGCGTCAGGAAGAAGCAACTGCTGAAAAAGATGCTAAAAAGAAATAATCTTTTAGATATATTTTTCCAAAAAGCCTCTCTACTTTTAGAGGGGCTTTTTAATTTTGGAAATCTCCAGGTCCGAAAACGACGCTTATGAAATACTTAATAGCAGGATTAGGCAATATTGGCGACGAATACAAGCATACCCGTCATAATATAGGCTTTGATGTGGTTGATGATTTTGTGGCCAGGCATAAGGCTACCTTCAGGAACGACCGCCTGGCCGATGTGGCGGAATGTAAATGGAAAGGCAAAACATTTATTGTTATTAAGCCCACCACTTATATGAACCTGAGCGGAAAGGCCATTAAATACTGGCTGGATAAAGAAAAGATTCCCGTGGAAAACCTGCTCGTAATCCTGGACGACCTGGCCCTGCCGCTGGATGTGCTCCGCTTACGCCCCGGCGGAAGCGATGCCGGACATAACGGGTTGAAAAGCATCCAGGAATCCCTTGGCACCAATCAGTACCCCCGCCTGCGCTTCGGCGTGGGAAACAACTATCCCAAAGGCCGGCAGGTGGAATTTGTGCTCAGTAAATGGAAAAATACGGAAGAACGGATAGTGGAAGAGAAAATATGGAAATGTTCGGATATCATTGAAAGTTTTGCCAGTATCGGCATTGCCCGTACTATGAACGACAGTAATAAACTGACTTTCCCTTCTGTGAAATAAATTTGTTCATCTGATCCCTATCTCCTTTTTTTATACCTTAAAAACAAACGCATTATGAAAATTATTTGCGTAGGCAGGAATTATGCCGACCATGCCAGGGAATTAAAGAATGAAGTACCCACAGAACCCGTGTTATTTATGAAACCAAAGAATGCGTTGCTGCAAAACGGCCACCCATTCTATTACCCGGAATTTACCACCAACCTGCATTACGAATGTGAACTGGTGCTCAGGGTGAGTAAAAACGGTAAACATATCCAGGAAAAATTTGCAGATAAATATTATGATCATATCTCTGTAGGTATCGACTTCACCGCGAGGGACCTGCAGGATAAACAAAAGGCAAAGGGATTACCCTGGGAAATAGCCAAAGCTTTCGACAACTCCGCTGTGGTAGGGAACTTTATACCTATCACCCCGGAAATGGATAAAAAAGACATTAACTTCTGTTTGTATAAAAATAAAACACTGGCCCAATCAGGAAACACACAGGATCTCTTGTTTACCTTCGATTTCCTGGTAGCGTATATTTCCCGCTTCTTTACCCTGAATATAGGCGATCTCATTTTTACCGGTACGCCTGCAGGTGTAGGACCAACAGAAATAGGAGACAGCTTCGAAGCCTTTATTGAAAATGACAGCCTGCTGGAATTTTCTGTTAAGTAGGGGATCGCCTTCGGCGATGAAATTGTCTTGGCTCAGGATTAAACTGATTAATCGTGATTATCAGGATTTGATTACCAGAGATTTTAAACGATTTTGGGAGATAAAAGCGAGTATTTACGCTTTTTTCTCCCAAAATCGTTTAAAAAATCCAAAGAGTAAAAATCAGGCTAATCAGTAAAATCAGTTTAATCCTGAGCCAAGACAATTTCATCGCCGAAGGCGATCTACGGAATATTTGCATAAATCGTGTCCAGGATCCGTGTTAATTCCGCGTAATCAGCCTCAGTAAGGGTTTTCCACCCGATCTTCCGCATATCGTATACCAGCGACTTCACATCCTTATATTTTTCTACTCCTTCGGGGGTAAGCTGTAAATATACCTTACGACGGTCGTGTACATCAGCCTCCCTTTTTACCAGCCCCTTTTTTACCAGTAGTTCGATAATGCGGGAAATGGTGGTAATATCTTTCGAAGTATTACGGGCCAGCTCGTTATGCGTGGTTTTTTTATGTTTATATAAATTCTCTATCAGCAGCCATTGATCCACTGTAATGTCCTTCTGTTGGGCATCAAACGTTTTTTGCCAGTAGTTGCGCAGTTTTTTGAGCGTAGCATCCAACTTAAAAAAAGAGGGATTACTGACGAAAGTATCAGTCATATTAATTAATTTGCATTAGCAACTGTTGCTATGGCAACTATTGTTTTTAATTTACCATCATCACCAAAACAGTCTTACTGTGTTTAAAGATAGCACAAGCGTTTCAACTTTAAAAACGCCCGCCTCCAATACAGGTGGTAATGCCGGCGAACTGACTGAATTACTAACAGCCTGGCGACTGATGTGTGAAGCCGGCAGTATGGCCGCTACCTATGAGGCAAACAGATCCATCTGCAAATATGTTCACTCCACTTCCCGTGGTCATGAGGCCATACAAATAGCCACGGGACTGCAATTACGGCCCTGGGATTTTGTAAGTCCCTATTACCGTGATGAGAGCATGCTCCTCGCTATGGGCTTTACTCCCTATGAATTAATGCTCCAGCTACTGGCAAAAGCGGATGATCCTTTTTCCGCCGGAAGATCGTATTACAGTCACCCTAACAGTAAAGAGGCAAATAAACCGCAGATTCCCCACCAGAGCAGCGCTACAGGGATGCAGGTAATCCCCGCTACCGGCATCGCCCAGGGAGTGCAATACCTGGAGCAAATCCGCTCTCCCCTGCTGAAAACCGGCCCGGACGGGGAATTGCCCATTGTACTGTGCTCACTCGGAGATGGCAGCGTTACAGAAGGAGAAGTGAGCGAAGCCCTGCAATTTGCTGTACTGAAACAGCTACCGGTGATTTACCTGATACAGGACAACGACTGGGGCATTTCGGCTACTGCAGCAGAGGTAAGAACAATGGATGCATATGAATACGCCGCCGGCTTCAAAGGGCTGGAGCGTATGCGGGTAGATGGCAGCGATTTTACGGCCAGCTATGCCGCTATGGAAACAGCTATTAGTTATGTAAGGCATGAACGGCGCCCGATATTGGTACAGGCAAACGTTCCCCTGCTTGGACACCATACGTCGGGAGTGCGGAAAGAATGGTACCGCACGGCGGAAGATCTGCAGAAGCACGCTGCCAATGACCCGGTTCCCAAACTGAAAGCACTTTTATTGAAACACGGGGTAAGCGCTTCAGAACTGGATGAAATTGAAAAAGCGGCTGCCTGTGATATACAGGTTGCCTTCAATAAGGCAGTACAGGCGCCGGAGCCGGCACCTGAAACAGTGCAGGAGCACGTGTTTGCACCGGCTGCGGTAACAACAGAAAGCGGCGCCCGTATGCCGGCCGGCAAATCCAAAGTTGTAATGGTGGATGCCGCCCTGCATGCGGTGGAAGAAATTATGCAGCAATACCCGGAAGCTATTTTGTTTGGGCAGGATGTGGGTGTAAGACTGGGAGGCGTTTTCCGGGAAGCGGCCACACTGGGGGAAAAATTCGGGCCACACCGCGTATATAACACCGCGATACAGGAAGCGTATATAATAGGGGCTACTGCCGGCCTGTCTGCCGCAGGCGTAAAACCGATAGTGGAAGTGCAGTTTGCCGATTATATTTACCCGGGGTTTAACCAGCTGGTAACGGAAATTTCAAAATCGTGTTACCTGAGCAATGGTAAATTCCCGGTACAAACCCTTATCCGTGTACCTATCGGGGCATACGGCGGCGGAGGACCCTATCATTCGGGCAGTGTAGAAACTACGCTGCTAAGCATCAAGGGAATTAAAGTGGTATACCCCTCCAATGCTGCGGATATGAAGGGCCTCATGAAGGCGGCGTTCCTTGACCCCAACCCGGTTGTAATGCTGGAACATAAGGGACTATACTGGAGCAAAGTGCCGGGCACACTGGATGCCATGACAATTGAGCCTGCAGCAGATTATGTATTGCCATTGGGTAAAGGAAATATTATACAACGCGCGCATCCCAAAGATACCGTGCAGGGAAATGCACTTTGCATTATCACGTATGGTATGGGGGTATATTGGGCAAAAGCGGCTGCTCAAAGTTACCCGGGGCAGGTAAGTATTGTAGATCTGCGCACGCTTTTCCCATTGGATGAAGAACTGGTATTTGAAATGGTGAAACAACATGGCAAATGCCTGATCCTTACAGAAGAACAACTGAATAACTCTTTTGCACAGGCGCTGGCCGGGCGTATACAACAAACATGTTTCCGGTTCCTTGACGCCCCGGTATTTACACTGGGAGCGCTGGACCTGCCGGCTGTACCGCTGAATACCGGCCTGGAGGCAGCAATGTTGCCAACACCTGCAAAAGTAGCCGCAGCTATCGGTGAATTACTTGCTTATTAAATGCAAAAAGAAAACGGCCATCTCAGTGAAGAGACGGCCGTTGGGTTTTCCGCATCCGGGGTTGAAGCCGTTTACTGCTTCACACCCAATCAGTTTATTAGTAACCAGGATTTTGAACCAGGTTAGGATTAATACTTGTTTGTTTAAACGGAATAGGGAACAGCTTGTACTTATCAGCAGATGGTTGATGATCCCACCAGCTGCCGGTAGTGAATTTGCCAAAACGGATCAGGTCTGACCGGCGTTTGCCTTCAAATATGAACTCACGGCCTCTTTCAGCGAGAAGCTCGTTCATGGTAAGGCTGGTAGTTGTATATGCTTCAGCGGCCCAGTCTTCCGGCTTAAATGCCCGTTTCTTACAGGTGTTGATAAGGTCAACAGCATCCTGTGTGGCAATGCCGTTATTTTTTCTCATCAATGCTTCTGCTTTATTGAAATAGATTTCTGTTAAGCGATACAATACAAAGTCGTTGCCCCAGTAGTTAGGATCATCTTGTTTGCCGGGTACATATTTGGCGAAACGTGCGCCACTGTTTTCTTCTCCCTGCGTCATACCACCTGCGCCGCTTTCTCCCTCAGTATTCCTGCGGATCTCTTTTACAAAAACAAGCGGTTTACCGTTGTATTCTTCTGTGCCGAGTACCAGGCTGTCGCCAACGCTGGTGCGTAGTGCCGGATCTTTTTTCTGGGGACCGATCAACATCCAGTTTTGCTTGCGGAGGTCATTGTCTTTGTACGCATCATAAGCAGTAGGAATAACAACGATACTGTTGTTCCCATCTACATCAGCGTTATAGATCTGGCGTTGACGGTAGTGCCAGAAATCGCCTTGCCATCCAAAGCGGGAATTACCGGCTCTGAGGTCATAGGCAAGCTGGAACAGGTTTTCCGGAGAAGTATTGTTGTTGTTGGCAAAAGCACGGAAAATATCCGGTTCCAGTGCAGGCACAGCACCGCTCAGGGAGCCGCCGTCGCCGGCAATGATCTTATTGCAGTAGGTGATACAATCGTCCCAGCGCGGAGTACCTGTCCATTCCTGTGCGTTCAGATATAGTTCTACCAGCATTGCATAGCCGCCGGCTTTGGTAGCGCGGCCCACCATATCTGCAGACAGTGGCTTCAGCAGCTCCACATTTTCTTTGAGCTCTTTTTCAACGAACTCAAATACTTCCTTGCGGGTTTTGGTAGGAGGAGAGGTAGGTTCACCTACTTCTGTTACGATGGGAATGTTGCCATACAGGTCCATCAGTTTCAGGTAATGCCAGGCGCGCACTACTTTTGTTTCGGCAATAAATGAGGCTTTGTCTTCATTGGTCATACCAATTTTGGAGAAGTCCATAGCCGCCAGGTCTTTCAGCGTATTGTTACAAAAACCCGCTCCCCAGAACATCAGTCGCCAAGGATTCCAGGCATTGTCTTCATTTGCAATCCAGGTATGGTTATGCAGGCGGATCCAGTTACCGCCATCATAGCCGTGCTTACCTTTCTGCGGCCATGCCAGCTGATCGGCTGAAAGTTCCTGCAGGCGCCAGTAGCCGGTTTGACCGGTAGGCGCCGCCCATGCGCCGGCATGCGTAAATGGGCGCAGTACGGCAGACAGTACTTCTTCTTTATTACTATAAAAATTATCTGAAATAATTTCACTGTATGGTTTTTCATCGAGCTTGGTGCAGGCGCTCAACCCGAGAGCCAGCAGGGCTGCGCTGATATATGCATTACTTTTTTTCATACGTTACAATTTTGCTGCTTTTAAAATCCAAGGTTCAATCCGATAGTATAGGAGCGGGTGCGCGGATAAAATCCTCTTCCATCTATACCGGAATCCAGCGCAGTATCCTGCAGTTCAGGATCAAGACCGCTGTATTTGGTGATGGTGGCGATGTTACGACCGCTGGCATATACGCGCAGGTTGCGGATATATTTGGTTTTCAGTTTGAAATTATAACCGAGGGTGATGTTATCCAGTTTTACAAAATCTCCTTTTTCCAGGTAGTAGTCTGAGAACTGGGGATCGTCGTTCAGCTTATCATTTTTACCGATAGCAGATGATAACATATTATTCGGTTTCCATTTTTTGTTACCGAAGTACATGTCCTGCAGGTTCAGGATATCGAAACCGAATTTGCCGCGGAAGAAAATGCTCAGGTCAAAGTTTTTGTAGCGGAAAGTATTGTTCCAGGAAGCCATGTACTTGGGAATACCATTTCCGATCACTGTTTTATCGTCCGGATTGATTTCAGAAGTAGTGGCTTTGCTGCCGTCTTTTTTGTAGAACAGCCATTTACCATCGTCGGTAAGACCAGCATAGCGGTAGCCATAGAAAGTACCCAGTGGACCGCCTTCTACTACACGGATGGCCTGGCCCAGGTTACCCGGGGAAGGAAGATCTCCATAAAACTGTTCAGTGGCTTTATAAATATCGTTGGAGAATGACACCATCTTATTCCGCTGGGAGTTGAAGGCGATATCACTGTTCCAGGAGAAATCCTTTGTTTTCACCGGTACGGTATTGATCACTATTTCCACCCCGTTGTTGGAGATTTCACCTACGTTGGTAAAGATATTATCCAGGATGTTGGAAGGCAGCTGTGCTGTGTAGTTGAATAACAGGTCTTTTGTTCTGCGGCTGTACACATCAACGGAACCGCCGATCCTGTTTTGCAGCAGGGAGAAGTCAACACCTACGTTGAACTCTTTCTTTTTTTCCCATCTCAGGTCCGGGTTTGGATTTTTATTAGGTCCGTAAGTCTGGATCCATTTACCATACTGGAGGTAAGCGCCACCTGTTCCCAATGTGATGAGCGATTGGTAGTTGGGAATACCCTGGTTACCGGTGATACCATAGCCTGCACGGAGTTTCAGGTTATTGATCACAGTGATGTCCTGCATAAAGGCTTCTTTTGAAATCACCCATCCTGCAGATACAGCGGGAAAATTACCCCACTTGTAATTGGCTCCGAAGCGGGAAGAGCCTTCATGACGCAGGATAGCCTGCAGCATGTATTTCTGTTTGTAGTTATAGTTCAACCTGCCGAAGAATGCGATGAGGGTATTATCTACCTTGTTGCTGCTCTGTGAAGGGCGGGGAAGTTTGGGATCATTTAATGCGTTACCTGCAGAAATGTTCCAGTCTTCAAACGCATCGGTGAGGAAGCCATTGTTATCCATGGAATACTTTTCCAAGGTACTGTATTGATAGCTGTAACCGCCGAGCACGTTGAATGTATGATCTGAGGCGACTGTTTTCGTGTAGTCGACCGTAGCTTCAAAAGTTTTGTCCATAGCGGCAGAATTGGCTTTATACGCATAACCGCCACCCTGGAAGTCCTGGATGGAAGAGCGGGAAGCCTTCATTTTATACTGGCGGTCAGTATATTCGTCGCGCACAATAGCGCCGAAGGCAGAAAATTTCAGATCACGTATGGGCTCCAGCGTTAGCCGTACATCTCCTGAATAGGTTTTCTGATCCCTGTCGTATAGTTCCTGCCGTAAACGGGCCAGCGGGTTATAGTTATTATAACCGTTTGTTTCCACATATTTGCCATCGGGCCCAAAGATGGGGGCCGTAGGGTTGCGTTGTACTGCCTGTTCGAAATCGGCGCCTGCGTTACCGGCTTTGTTATCGCCGCCACCGCTGTTTCCACCGTTTAAGTTGGCTTTACTGAAATTACCTGCCAGGTTGAATTGCATGGTGAGCAGGCCCTGTAAACCGGTCTGGTTTACATTCACCCTTCCTCCATATTGTTTACGGCCGTTTTCAATGGCAATACCGTTGGCATCGTTGTAATAAAGGGATGCGCGGTAGTTGCTGGTTGCAGTACCACCAGAGGCGGAGAAGTTGTGATAATGACTGAGGTTGTTTTTATTGAGCAGGAGATCATACATATCTACATCTGCGCCCTGGTCGTTGGTGGCGCCGGCTACTTTTACATATTCCGCCGCGCTCAGGATGCTGGGCCTTTTAGCCACTGCTTCGCGCTGCAGGTAAGTAGAGTAGGTGTATTGCGGATCGCCGGCTTTACCTTTTTTGGTGGTGATGAGAATTACCCCATTGTTACCACGTGTACCATAAATAGCGGCGGCGGAACCATCTTTCAGTACATCAAAGGTAGCAATGTCGTCCTGTTGTAACAGGTCCAGGTTACCGCCGGGAATACCATCAATGACGATCAGCGGGTTCATATCGCCGGATATGGAGCTGATACCCCTGATTTGTATGGAAGCGCCGCTGTTCGGGTTGTTACCCTGTGTCCTGGTAACAGATAAGCCGGCCACTTTACCCTGGATCAGATCCATAGGAGAGCGGGAACCACCCTGGTTAAAGTTTTCTGCTTTTACGGTAGCCACTGAAGTAGTTACTTCATTTCTTTTTTGTGTACCGTAACCCACTACTACTACATCTTGCAGCGACTTCACCGATGCCGCCAGTTTAACGTTCATGGCAGAGGTTGACGCAGGCACTTCCTGTGGAAGATAACCAACGAAGGTGAAGATCAGCACAGCGTTTTCAGGCGCCTGTAAGCTAAAGGTACCGTCGGCTTTGGTGATGGTACCGGTGCTGGTGCCCTTGATCTGGACAGATACGCCGGGAATAGCCGTATTGTCATTGGCATCCGTTACTTTTCCGGATACGTTTTTGCCCTGTGAGAAGGCGAACAGCGAGAAGAGCATCAGTACCATACCGGCAAAGCAGGTCCGTGCCCAAAACGTGGATCGTTTGTGCATATAAGTTAATTGAAGTTGGTTAATAAAGAAAAGCCGGTTACGCTTATTGAAAAAACGATTTAGCAATAAGCCTGCAGGCTATTTTTTAAAATTTTTCAGATGCTGGTTTACTCATTTAATTGTGAAAAATATCTTCTGCTGAAGATGCTGCCCGGTTTCCGGTCGGACAGGCAATGGTTCCCTTATATTCGCATAAGCAAAATGTACGATTCCTTACAGTACTTATTTATACAGTAGTATATCGATTTAGCAAACAATCAAAATAACAAGTTTTCAATTAGCCTTTTACCTGGAATACATTTCAATTACTATATTTTTTTCTTCATACGCGGGTGTGTCATACATGGATTTCCCCGTGTTTATCATCGTTCTCATTAAAAAATCGATTTAGCAATAGGTTCCAAAAAAAAGATTCGCGGGAATCTTTACTGAATTAACAAGTCAGATTATACCACACATGTTCTCCTGTCACGGAATAAAAGTAATATTTATTTGTATTAAATGAAATCATTTTTAACATTTTTTTTGAAAGGAGGGAAAATGAATGTCGCAGGAATTAATCGCCGCTATACATTTCACTGATATCTTTCAGGATCTCATAAACAGTTTGCTGGTTCCCCTCATTGTACCGCCGCGCCCAGAAGGAAACCAGCCAAACCGCCATCCGGCGCGCATTCAGATCGCTGTTATTAAGAGATGGATCTACCCGGTCCATATTATCCATCACCAGTTTCACATCTTTTATAAAATCTTCTGATGCAGTATAATCAGTAACCACGGCCATTTTGGTATAGAGTTTTTCCAATCGTTCAGCTACATTTTCTTTTGCCTGCAGGGCGCTGTAGGTTAGAAGCAGTTTATCTACATAGTAATGTGCGGCAGAACGCTGGTAGGTATTATATGGCAGTATGTCGTGAAGAAGTTTTTTATAGTTGTTAAATGTTTCGCGCAGCCGGGCAGAATCGCGGCCCATCCAGCTACATTGACGGATAATTATCTCCAGTCCCCGGTTTTCCGTATATGCAAGCGTGCTGTAAGGATCTTCATCTTCCCCTTCATAGTACAGCGGTTGCACATACCTGTGCCACATCACGGCAAGATCAGAGGTGGATCGTTTTTTGGCAACACTGCTGTCTATTTCCAGCTGCTCATACAGCAAATAAGCAACACCTTCACGGAGTTCAGGAGCACTGAGTGGAAAATCAGCAGCTGCCTGCGTATCATAGGCTACTATATCTGTTGTTGCTGTGGTATCTGCCGTTGCCGAAGCCGACGGGAACACGGCGCTATCGGAAGCATAGTTGTGACGATCACTTTTACGCACCGTTTGTACCGCAATAAAAATAACCACCAACGCCGAAACACCGGCAGTGCTTGCAATAATAATGGCAAAGAGCCGGTTGCGTGCCCATAGCTTCTCCGCCAGCCACCACATGGTGCCCAGCAGGAAAGAACAAGAGATGGTTAACCCCAGTACTACCATATATAAAAGGTAGTTTTCGCCGGTGTCGCCATCGGTATCATGTTTATTTAACAGGAAGATAAACGTAAATGCAACCAGGGAAATAAGCAGGTCGGATAAAAATATTTTTTTCCAGTATTCGCTTCCCTGTGCAGGAGGAGTTGTACTTTTTTTCCTGGTGAGTGATATCAACCCGTAAAAGATACCGCACCACATACTGCAGGTGAGCAGGAAAATAACGGGTGTCAGAAATACATCGGCCATAGAACCGTTGCTGTAGTGGAGCGGAACAATATTCGTAAACCTGTCGAGCTCATACAGCAAACCAAAAGGAAGGGTCACTAAACCGGCATTTTTTAAGATATCATTGGTCCATCTTTCAAAGCCTTCGGGTGCTGCAATGTTAACCTGGGAAAGGAATAAAGGGGAAAACAGCAATATAACCACCAATATTTTTACAATTATAATATACTTATAGATGTTGTTTCCCATGGGATAAAAAGGTTAACTGCCAACAAATATATTATAATATGCCGCAAAAAAAAGTGATTAACAGGAGACCGGTTAATCACTTTGCAGATATATTACCAGGGTGTCATGGATAGATGGATATTATGTATGTGAAGGCACTTAGAAGTAACTCAGTGCCACACAGCGGGGTTGATGCAAATGTAGCATCTCATCAACCCGGTCTGGAATCAATTCAGGAAAAGTATTTATGGAATCCGGAAAAAAGAGAGAGGGAAAACAGGAAGGCTGTCTGGCAACCTTCCTGTTGAAGAAATTATTGAATATCGCCTGGTGTGTTGGAGGCTTTTGCCGCCTGGGTATCGCGGGTATTTTTCTGAACGGTAATGGCGCCGAAAACGCTCAGCAGAAATGCAAAGGCGTAGAAACCTTTTTCACTTGGTGCAAGGGTGGCATTCCATAAGCCGATGGTGAGCAGCAGGATAGTGAGCAGCATTGATATCCAGCTCAGGCCATAGTAGATGTCTGTTACTGGAACGCCTTCGAGCCTGTCGCGCACACATTTCTGAACAGACACCGCGGAAAATAAACCGTACATCAACACGGTGAAATAGTATCCTTTTTCATTTAGCTGCATAGTGGATGCATTCCATAAACCAATAATAAAGCCGAGGATACCTGCAAATACGGCCACCCAGGAGGCGGCAACAAATGCCATTGAAGGTTTTTGTTTCATTGAAGATAAAATTTTATTTAGGGATTGGGTTAATGGCTAACAAAACTGCTTTCAGTATATTGATGGCCTGTTGTAATAATACTATTTATTTTTGATCTGCTGACCTATAAAAAAAGTCCTGCACTTCTGTACAGGACTTTCATTTTTGTAGCGAGGAGCGGATTCGAACCACTGACCTTCGGGTTATGAGCCCGACGAGCTACCTCTGCTCTACCTCGCAATGTGAGGTGCAAATGTAGGTAAATAATTTAAACCGCAAAATTTAAATGTTGTTTTTTGTGAGCACAGCCGCATGTTTCAGAGGAGTGATGTTTTTTTAAAGAAAATTAAAATGAGTGTAACCTTGTGCTGTGGCTTGTTTGGGAAGATTATGGTGTTGTTGTTTTTTTCTTTCTGTGTGATGAATTTTTTTTGAAGAAGAGATGATCAGCTGTTTTAAAATAAGCGAACAACCGGTCATCTCTTCTTACAAAAGAAATTATATCCTGCTCCTGCGTAATCTCAACAGGGTATTTACGAGGATATCTATGTCTGCGCAGCTGTTGTAAAACGCCAGCGACGGCCTCACGGTGCTTTCCACGCCAAACCTGCGAAGAATAGGCTGGGCGCAGTGATGGCCTGATCTTACAGCGATCCCTTCCTGGTTGAGCGCAGCTCCTACCTGTTCGGTAGTGAAATCTTTAAATACAAAAGACAATACGCTCGTTTTATCGGGAGCGGTACCTATTAAGCGCAGCCCGGGCACCTCCTTCAGCAGCTGGGTGGCATATACCAGCAGGTAATGTTCATACTGGTATATAACATCAATGCCTATATGATTTACATAATCGATGGCAGCGCCAAGTCCTACAGCATCGGCTATATTACCGGTGCCGGCTTCAAAGCGTCCGGGGGCTGCATGGTACTGCGTATGTTCAAAGGTTACATCCTTGATCATATTGCCGCCGCCCTGCCAGGGTTGTGTTTCATTCAGCAATGCTTCCTTGCCGTACAATACGCCGATCCCTGTGGGGCCAAAAACCTTATGCCCGGAAAACACGTACCAGTCGCAGTTAAGCCGCTGCACATCTGCACGCATATGCGATACCGCCTGGGCGCCGTCTACCAGCACCTTAGCGCCGGCCTGATGGGCCAGTTCCACAATTTGCTGCGCAGGGGTAACAGTACCCAGTGCATTAGACACCTGTGTGAAAGATACCAGCTTTGTTTTTGTGCTTAACAGTTTTTGATATTCAGATAATATGATCTGCCCATCGTCATCCACCGGGATTACCTTTATCTGTAACCCTTTTTTGGCGGCCAGCTGTTGCCAGGGTACAATATTGGCATGATGCTCCAGGTGGCTCAGAATAATTTCATCGCCTGCCTGCAGGAACTGCTCTCCCCAGCTTTTAGCTACCAGGTTGATAGCTTCTGTAGCGCCGCGCACAAATACAATTTCATTGGCGGATGCCGCATTCAGGAAAGCCCTTACTTTTTCGCGGGCGCCTTCATAGGCATCTGTAGCGCGTGCAGCCAGTTCGTGAGCGGCCCTGTGGATATTTGAGTTTTCGTGTTCATAAAAATAACTGATCCGATCAATCACACTCCGGGGCTTTTGCGTGGTGGCGGCGTTATCCAGCCATATCAGCCGGTGGCCGTTCACATGTTCCTGCAATACCGGGAAGTCAGCTCTTACGCGGTTGATATCCAGCGGTGGTTGGGCTACACCGGTGATACCGGCTGTTTTTTCCGGTAAAAAGTAATAGGAAGTGCCTGCGGAGGGCAGCTGCGACGTATAAGACGATGAAGGTATACTTTTCAGCGCGCGTTGCAGCTCCTGTTCAAAAGACGGATCGTAGGCCGTTGCCGGCTGTTGGAGTGCAGACGGTGAAATACCGCTGCCTGCCACGGAAGCGGGAATGCCGCCATTGCCGGAAAAATGAGGATCCGGCAAGCTGGTAGGCGCCTGCGTAACATCGGTTACGCTTCCCTGCTGTAGTAGCGGGTCCTGGATGGGGGCAGCTGATGTATAGCCTGTGGAAGGCACATCATTACCGGATTGCAGAGAGGAGAACAACTGGTTGGCCAGTTTTTCCAGTGCCGCAATATCCGGTAATCCATCTGGTTGGAAATTATTTGTATTCATGGTACTTGCCTATTTCTACATCATCCAAAACAGCAATGGCATCGTCTACCAATACTGCCAGTGAACAGTACAGGGATACGAGATAAGAAGCAATGGCCTGATGGTTAATGCCCATAAAGCGTACGGATAAACCGGGCGACTGTTCACCGGGAAGATTAGGTTGATATAACCCAACTACTCCCTGCCTGCTTTCGCCGGTGCGCAGCAGTATGATCTTTGATTTGCCGTTTTCAATGGGCACTTTATCGGACGGGATCAGGGGGATGCCACGCCATGTGATGAATTGGGAACCAAACAGGGAAACAGTGGGCGGTGGCACGCCCCGCCGGGTACATTCACGGCCAAAGGCGGCAATGGTAAGCGGGTGCAGTAAAAAGAACCCCGGCTCCTTCCATACTTTGGTGATGAGCTCATCCAGGTCGTCTGGGGTTGGTGCGCCGGTGCGGGTTTTAATACGCTGCGACGCCACTACGCTATTCAGCAGGCCGTACTCCTTATTATTAATTAGTTCGCTTTCCTGGCGTTCCTTAATTGTTTCAATGATCAGTCGTAACTGTTCGCTGATCTGGTTGTAAGGTTTGCTGTAGAGGTCTGATACCCGGGTGTGCACATCCAGTACCGTGTTTACGGCGCTCAGGTTGTACTCGCGGGGATTGTCAATGTAATCCACATAGGTTTGGGGAAGCTCCCGTTCATCCCTTCCGGAACAATCTACGGTTACATTGCTTTCGTCTTTTACTTTGTTAAGCCTGTATACGCCCGATTCTACGGGGATCCAGCTCATTAACCGGGTTAGCCAGCGGGGAGTGATGCTGGACATCTGTGGTACCGTGCGGGTGGCAATTGCCAGTTGTCTTGCGGCAACGTCGCCAAGAGCAGTCTGCACTTTCTGTTGAGTTTCATCAGCCATGGGGGATCAGTTTTTGAATTTTTAAAAATGTAGTCTTGTTTGCCGGGATGAAAAATGTGTGGTGGCTCATTTTCCTTCCTGCTGGTGGGTATAATGAAAGTTAAATTAAGTCTTTTTGTTTAATTATTGAGCCGGATTTTTTAACCGGGGTTGTGTGGAGTGGGTTAAATTTTGAAGCGATGAGGGAGATGTTGGGGAAATAACATCATAAAACGGCGTGGCTGGTATGTTGCCCGCCACGCTGTTTTATTAAAGGTCTGAATAATCTGTTGGCCGGAGGAACAGGATATCGGACTTTGATACATTGTGACTGTATTCTTCCATTGCGGAAAGGGCTTTCCATTTTGGATCTGCACTAAATGCCTTCCAGTGCGCATCCCGGTCTTCCTTATTATTGAAGGTGGTCATATACATCAGGTTAGGCATGCGGGAACCTGAAATAACAGTAGCATAAAATACGGCATTAAAATGAAGGTCCCGGAAAATGCCGATTTCATCGCCGGTATTAAACATCTTTACTTTGTTGATATGGTATTTTTCCGAAGGACTTTCGTAACTGCGTAATTCGTATACCCGTTCATTTTTGGGAGCCGTTAAGGAAGGCGCCTGTAATACGGGCATCCCGGGAAACGCCTGTAGCAGGATAGATTCTATACGGGTGTACGGAATATTGTTCCAGGCGGCATCTGCATAATCTTTCCCGTTGGCGCTGAAGGATTTGTTGGAGGCCAGGGTTTTATCCAGGTTAACAAATTGTTCGAGCGACTGGAACGGGATCAGTACATAGATCCGGAGATCGGCCGTATCTGGTGTAACCGGTTTGAAAACGCCGGCCTGTTTAATACCCGCCTGGTGCAGCGCCGGAAGAAATGCTTTCTCCAGGTAATTATCTACCAGGGCTTCCTGCTCTTGGGTTTTCAGATGATAGATTTTGATCTGGTAAAATTGTCTTTCTTTGGCCGTGAGAGTAGCGGAACAAAGCATCAGGAGTGCCATTAGCAAAGTGGAATATATCTTCATAAAAAATTAATTGTATACCAGGCAAAATACAGCAAATAGGGCAGGAATTATAGTGATGCTTCAGAATACCGTATTTTGCAGACTTAAAAAATGTACTTATGTCTGAGCCGGTAATGTTGATAGAACAGCCTAATAACAGAGGAACTTTATACGCCGTAGTAGAACAGGACGACAGGGTAGCTTATTTTTACCTTTATCCTTCGGAATTACTCACCACTAAATATTCCCCGCGCCCGTGCTGGCTGCGGAACCTCGGCCCTGCACCGGAAAAAAGAGATGTGGCCGCTATGAAAGAAGGGATGGCGCCTATGCTGGAAGCGGCCTACTGCAGGCATCCGCAAGGTAGTGAACCGCTGGAAAAAGAACGGATCACCATTGTATGGATGGAAGAGGGAGATGGGGCAGCGGTATTATACGACAACGAAATACTGGGTGTAATACCCGGCTGGAGCCTTTATAATGATGAACATGCCGTAGCCTATGCTGCGGATTGCATAGGTGCCGGCGACAACGACCGGCTGATGCCACTCGGGAAGCGTGGCGCCAATGCTATGTACGAACGGGTAGACCAGGCCATCGCTTTCTGGAAAGACTGGGAAGATGAAGCCAGCCAGACCTGGAGCATTTTGCAGGATCAGTATATAAAGGCCTATGAGGCGGTATTCGGGCCCATTCAGCAGTATTATGCCATTGATGGCGGGCAATGGCCTCCAATGGCACTTGGCAAATTTGAAAAAGACGACGTGGTATACCTCCTTACCCTGGGAATAAGCATCCGCCCAATGCCCTGGGTAGAACTGTTGTACAGCGACCGCTCCCCGGGATTCCGCCGTATGGAGCTGGCGATGGCAGTAAGCAAGAAAGATTTTACAGATAAAGAGATCATGGCCATGGCGGGCCTGATGTCCGGTATGGCCGACAGGCCCTGGAAACAGATCACCTGGCTGGGGGAAGGGCATACGGTAAGCTCGGATGAATTGCCGGCGCCTTTCGAAAGCGTAGTGGTATCATCGGCTTTATATAATGGGCCCGCTATAGGACTGCCGGAGGTATATGGCGATAAAGTGAACCTGTACTGGCTGGCGCCTATTACCAAACTGGAAAGGGAATATGCCCATTCACGGCCCAATGCGGGCTACGACCTGCTGGAGAAAATGATTCAACATAACCTGAATCACCTCGTTACCCGGCGGTCGGAACTGCCGTCTGATTAACGAAACTTCTTTTTTTACACGCGACAGCCTGCTGAAAAGCAGGCTTTTTCTTTACCGGTGGCTGGAGATTCTAAAAAAAAGTTGAAATATTTTGTAACGAAATGATTTCATGGTCTACTAATCTGAAAAGAAAATCAAAAGCATATGAAAAACATCTTCAGAAATATTACAGCAGCTATATTGGTAATCACCGGCTTATTTGCAGGTAAAACATCTGCGCAGGATAAATCATTATTGTGGGAAATCAGCGGCAACGGGCTGACTAAACCCTCCTATTTATATGGCACTATTCATATGATCTGTGAAAATGATTTTAAAATAACGGAGAAAACAAAAAAGGCGTTACACCAATCAGAACAACTGGTCATTGAAGCGAATATTCTTGATCCCGATATTAATACGATTATGGCCAAAGCAATGGCCACTGATGTGCCCTTAAGTAAAAGGTTGTCTGCCGCCGATTATCATATTGTGGATTCCATTATGAAAGCGAAATGTGGGGTACCATTGGCACCGTTTGAAAACTACCAGCTGGTGGCAGCTATTTCATTACTGGCCATGAAATCATTTCCATGTAAGGAACTGAAGTCTTATGAAACTGCTTTTATTGAAATGGCGCAGGCAGATAAAAAGCATATCGGTTACCTGGAAGGACTGGAAGAACAGGTGGGTTACCTGTTGAAATCCTACACCGACAAGCAGGTGGTAGACCAGGTAAAGGCTTTCGACAGTAGCAACATCAACACCAATAAACTGGTAACAGCTTATAAAGCAGAGAACCTGGGCGATATGTACGCGCTCCTTACCGCGCCTGATCAGATGGATGAAAATGCCATTCACTGGATGCTGGAAGTAAGGAATAAAAACTGGGTGGAAAAAGTGCCCGCTATGATGAAACAGGAAAGTACTTTCTTTGCGGTAGGTGGCGCGCACCTGGGAGGCCCTATAGGATTGATTAAATTATTAAGAGAGAAAGGATATACTGTTAAACCTATTTTGAACTAAAGCTATCACCTTTTGAAAAGCAAGGAAAAAGAATTTCTTGAATTGGTAGAAGCCCACAAAGGAATTATTCATAAGATTTCCAGGATGTATATGGATGCTGAAGATGATCAGCAGGATCTTGCACAGGAAATCATTTACCAGCTATGGAAATCTTATGACTCCTTTCAGCATCAGAGCCGTTTCTCTACCTGGATGTACAGGGTTGCCCTGAACACCGCCCTGGTGTTCTTCAAAAAAGAGAAAAGAAAGGTGAGCGTTACAGATGCTATTCCTGAACACATTGCCATGGAAGAAAATGTAACCGCCACCAAAGAATTACAGCTGGCGCACTTTTACAGGGCCGTGCAAAAACTGGAAAGATTAGAAAAGGCACTCGTTTTTCTTCATCTCGAAAATTATTCTCATAAAGAAATCGGGGAAAACCTGGGTATCTCGGAAGGAAATGCAAGAATTAAGCTCAGCAGGGCAAAAGACAAATTAAAAGAACTGATTAAAAATCAAGGCTATGAATTTTGATGATATAAAATCCGCGTGGAATAACGATAATGAAGGAGATAAAGTGGTGGTTCCTTCCAGCGTTGACCAGCTGAAAACATTGCAGCTGCCGGTGGAAAAACTTCGGAAAACAATGCGGCTGGAGTTTTATGTGCAGCTTGCCTGCCTGGCAATGGTCGCTTTTTTACCAGTAATTTTCCCGTTGAATGATGTGATGGTAATTCCCTTTTATGCAATATACCTGGTAGTAATAGTCATCTCTGTTCTGTACTATTATAAATTCAGGACTTTTTATAATAGTATTGGCACAAATACACTTAGTTCAAAAGATAATTTATATGCTTTATATTATGAGGCGAAGCTGAATATTGAAATATATAGAGCATGCACCTATATTATGTCTCCTTTTGCGATGGTTATTGGTGTGATGTACGCGGTAAGTAACAAAAGCAGCGATATTGGTACTTTGTTGACAAAGGCCATTGATCATAAAGGATTTGCACTGGTAGTGGCGGCAGCATTCGTGGCCCTGCTATTGCTGATAATCACTATGATGGAAGCCTGGATCAAAGAAACATATGGAAAATACTTGTTGCAGATAGGGACAGTGCTGGAGCAATTTAAGGAAAGTGAATAGCGGATTTTGTCTGACTCAGACAAAATCCGCTTTACTGCTGGTAGCTGCCCGCCAGTTTTACCAGTTTATCGGGCGCATTGGAAATAATCCCATCTACTTCCCAGGAGATCAGTTTTTTTAATTCGCTTTCATCATCTACTGTCCAGGGAATTACTGCTACCTTTTTATTGTGAGCTTCCTTTACCAGGTCTGGTGTTACCAGTTGATAGTTGGGGCTGTAGATAGTTGGTATAAAACCAAGTTTTTCAAGATTAGCGCTAAAGCTGTCTTTATTGCCGATCAGCAAAGCCGTTTTCTGAGCGGGATAGCTGCGGTGCAATTCCTGGAGGGTACGGATGTCGAACGATTGAATAATAACGCGTGGGGTTATTTTTTTCCTGTTGATCACTTCCATTACCCGGGCTACAAATTCTGCCGGGCCGGGGTTGTAGATACCATCGCCATCGGGGGAACTTTTGGTTTCCATGTTATAAAACACCGGCTTGAGATGATGCGCCTGTACATACGCTTCCACGCTGTCTATCAGGTCGGTGAGCAGTGGCCGGTGAACCATCATTTTTTCCTGTTGCGGAAAACGTGGATGAGGTTTGGTACCTGCGTCATATTTCCGGATACTGTCGTAAGACATTTTATATAACGCCAGACTTTTTTCTTCCTCTTTGGTGATATCCGAGCCATCCGGCTTACGCATAAATTCGGCCGACATATAGGCATCATGCGACACCACTACCTGCTGATCTGCGGTGATGATACAATCCAGTTCCAGTGTTTTTGCACCCAGTTTCACTGCATTGATCATGGCGGGGATGGTATTTTCCGGCATCAGCGCCATTCCCCCGCGATGTGCCTGTACATCTATTGATTGTTGTGCTGCTGCATTACTGGTAAACAGGCCTCCCAGGATAGCTAAGAATAAAGTACGGTTCATGGTTGCAAAGTGAATATAATTGGTTTATCAGCAATGTTATTTTATTGTTGCTTCACAATCCTTGCTGCCCATCCGCCGCCAATGTTCATTACTACAGGCACCTTTGAATTTTTGTCAACGGTAATCTGTTCCATTTTATAATCCTGTGCATTCCTGTCGGCGTTAATACCATCTTTCCAGATATGCATGGTATAGCTGCCATCCGGCAGGAAGGAGCAATCCAGCGTTAAGGTTCGTGGTGTAAAGTTGGTCATGCCCCCTACGTACCAGTCGCCGGTAGCGGCTTTGCGTGCGGTAAGTATATAATTGCCCACGCTGGCCTGCAGGGCAATGGTAGTATCCCATACGCTGGGAACTGCCTGCAGGAATTGCATACATTCCGGTTCTTTGTAGTAGTGGGTTGGGTTATCTGCCAGCATTTGCAGCGGGCTTTCGTATACCACGTACATGGCCAGCTGATGGCAACGGGTACCGATGCTCATAGGGTTACTGAAATGAGGCGCCCAGTCTCCCTTTTGTGCATTCAGCATAGCGCCGGGTGTATAATCTGCCGGGCCCGCGGTCATGCGGATAAAGGGGAAAGTAACATTATGGTCCGGTGCAATGGATTTACTTTGGTCGCCCTTGCTTTGTTCCAATCCGTATACGCCTTCAAAGGAAATAACGTTGGGGTATGTACGTTGTAGTCCGGCTGGCTTATGTGCCCCATGAAAATCGACCAGCATTTTATGTGCGGCAGCGGCTTTAGCCACGCGTTCATAATACTGTACCATCTGCTGATCGTCGCGTTGCATGAAATCAACTTTGATCCCTTTGATATTCCATTTGGCAAAGAGGTCCAGTGCCGCATCCAGCTGCTGATCCAGCGCCAGCCAGGTTGTCCACAGGATGATGCCTACATTTTTGGAGGCCGCATAGTGCGATAGTTCCTCCATATCAATGTCAGGTACCGTTTTAAGAAGATTGCGTGTATCGCTCCAGCCTTCGTCCAGCACTACGTATTCGAGGTTGTATTTAGCGGCGAAGTCGATATAGTATTTGTAGGTGGCGGTATTGATGCCGGCCCGGAAATCGACCTGGTAAATATTATTATCATTCCACCAGTCCCAGATGGCCTTACCGGGTTTCACCCAGCTGTAGTCGCCGGTAGACGGCTCTGCAAGTTGATAGGGGAGCTCATTTACCAACAGGTCTTTATCTTCCGGTGCAATCATCACAATACGCCAGGGCAGTTGAGAAGGGCCTTCTTTTCTGGCGATAAAGTTTTCCCTGCTTTCCACTTCCTCGTCGCGGTCGGAAGTGATCTTTTTATGAATAGGGTAGTGAGGGAACACTGCCTCCAGGGTATTGCTGCCATTGCCTTGCAGCCACATGCCGGCATAGTTTAACAGGGCGGTTTCCGTGATCAGTATTTTGATGCCATTTATATTGAACAATGCCGGGAGGCTGGCCAGGCTTTTTTCCCCACGGATGCTATCTATGGTCAGCCTTTTATAGAGACGCTCGTTATGAGAAAAGAACCCGTTTTCTACCGGGTACCAGGCGCTGTCTTTTGCCCGGAAGCCAAAGCCGGCCTGCTCATTCATTACCCGCCAGCTGCCTTTGTTGTTGATAAGCCAGCGCCATGCAATACCATTGTTGTATGCCCGCCACTGCAGCGAAGTATGGTTTTTAAAATTGATCTGCAACTGGGTATAACGGTCTTCAATAAACGCGCTTTTTTGCCTTACCACGGGACGGAGGGTTTGTGTTACAGCCGATGTTTTGGTACCAGCCACTTTCCATTTGCCGTCTGGATCAACGGAGGTAGCTATACTAACGACAGCCGGTTGCAGTAACGGTTTCCCGTTGTACAACAAAGAATACTGTATACTATCCTTTACGGATATACGTACAATAGCTTTACCATCGGGGGAGCGTAAGGTAAAATCCTGTGCCGCCGCCGTAATACCAGCTGTGATGGCTATCCAGGCGAGCATCCATCGTTTCAGATTCATTATTCAGTTTTTATAAAAGTTACCGGATGATTCCCGGCATATCGGGTCCGGGAAAGAGGGAAGTAAATTAGTCGTTATTTTATAAACTTTACATGATAAATTACGGATGGTCGTTCCATGGCCGTATAGTTGATAAGTAGCCATGTTTTCAGGGGTATGGATTTCCCTTTAGAAGTTTGCTATGCTGATAACTTTTTTTCTGCCGGTGTTTCAATCTGCAGAATGGATGTAATCAGGAGGAGCAGGCAGGTCTGTTTGCAATCTGTATTTACAACACGGAGTTTTCTCCCAAGGCATACATAGTCTATCTCCCAACTTATAAAAAGCCGTTTACATATAGCCGGTGAATCAAATTTGTGGCTGTTCGTGAAGCTGTTTGTATGCTGGATAAGTTGCCCGTTGTTACGGATTATTCACCTGACATCATAATGAAAGTATTTACTATAGAGGATTTCATAGCTTTAAAGTGGAGTAGCCGGTATCGGAGGAATATGTCTGTTGTAATTGTTTTGCTTGATAAGTTGATCCGTTGCAGCTGGTTTATTGACCTGGTACCATATGAGGGCTTTATCCATAGCGGGTTTCAGTTCCGGGACTGAAGTAGTTCACCTTGGAAACCGGAGCTTTATACCTGGAATGCACTAACTGTTTCCAGGCAGGACCAACAGGCATGCTTCTTATTAAAACTGCGATTCCTGCAGTCAGAGCGGAAGAAGCGTGAAACCGGCAACGGGCATATGTAAGATTTTTGGAGCCGTAACATTAGGCGTCCTATTCATGCTATTTAACGGCAGAGCTCCTTTGTTCTGCTGTATGGTGGCGTTATTTTTTTGCCGGGGGGTGATTGAAATTCTGACACTTGTTGTATATTAGTTCCTGATAATAAAGCCATGTTTATCTACTGTTGCGTGTTTAACCCGTTAATGGCAATAGCAGATATTAATTCCAAATTTCAGAAGTAGTTACCCAATATCATTCCTGAATGATAAAAAGGTAGTAACCATATTTAAAACCGTAAAAGCTGCGAAATGTCATTGTATACGCACACCTCATTTACTATTGGTGATCACCAGTTTACTTCTTTTCATTCCCTTGCCCTGCATCAGACAATCCGCGGCCATCATAGCTTTGAGATCATGATCGGGTACGACTGGCTCACTAAACTGGGGAAAGGATTGTTTAATGCCGGTAAGGAGTTCCTGGGTAAGGAAATTTCTATCTCTGTAAAACCTGTTGAATCAAACGCAGTATACAAGCCGCTGAATTTTAACGGTATTGTTGATGGCATCAGCATGGGAAAAGAGAGTGATGGCACACATGGTTTTTGTGTGATCAAAGGACATAGTGTTACCATCCTGCTGGAAGATGATGAAAATATAGCCTGTTATGAGCAAAAAAATTTGTCGGCCATAGTAACTGAAGCCTTGAAGGGATGCGGGCCTTATGCCAAATCGCCTGCGGTGGATCCGGCACATACAGATACACTGAAATACATTGTACAGTATAAAGAAACTACTTACCAGTTTATAGAGCGGCTTGCCGCCCGTTTCGGGGAATGGTTTTTTTATGATGGGGAAAAGGTGGTATTCGGCAACTACCGGCCGCAGAAAACAACACTTACACACCAGGTAGACCTGATCGGGTTTAACCTTGATCTTACTGTGAAATCGAATAACAGCCGTTTTCACGGATACGATTACCGGCAAAACCAGGCAGTAAGCAATGATACGCTGTCGGTACCGGCGGGTAACCCGGACGTATATACGAGCCACCTGAAAGAAGTAAGTGAACGTCTTTATAAAAAAACATCACAATATAAGCTGAACCAGTCGTTCGGTACGGGCGTAAAATCGCAGCTGGATAAATATACGCAGGCGCAGAAAAAGGGAAGGCTTTCCCGGATGGCAGTGCTCAAAGGCACCAGCCAGCAGAGCGCATTGCGCATTGGCGATATCATCACCGTGAACGAATCGGTGCTTTCCAATGAGCATCATGGTGAATTTGTGGTAACCGAACTTGTACATCACTGTACGGAAAACGGGTTATATAAAAATACATTTGAAGCCATTCCTGCGGCGGCGGCCATGCCTGTGGTGGATTTATACAGCACGCCTTTCTGTGAGGCCCAAAGCGCTGTGGTAACAGATAACAACGATCCCAAAGGACTGGGCCGGGTACGGGTAAAATTCCAATGGCAGCAACAAGGCTCCACTCCCTGGCTGCGGCTGGTGTCTCCGCATGGGGGCGCCGACAAAGGTTTTTATTTTATACCTGAAAACGGAGAGGAAGTGTGGGTGGATTTTGAAGGCGGCAACCCGGAAGTACCGGTGGTACTTGGCACCGTATATAACGGGAACGCCAAAACGGGTTTCGGTGATGCGCAAAATAACCTGAAGGTGATTAAAACCCGCAGCGGGCATCTCATCCGGCTGGACGATACCGATGGGGCGGAAAGTATTACCATCACCGATAAATCCGGGAATATTGTAACGATGGATACCAGCGCCCAGAGTATCAACATCGCCGCAATGGAAAATATTACTATCAATGCTAAGAACATCAGTTTTACAGCAAAAGAAAATATACAGGTAAGCGCCGGTAAAAACCTGTCGCAAACTGCAGTGAAAGACTTTAGCCTGCTTGCTGCCAATATTAAAGAAGTAGCTGATGATACACTTCAGCGTACCGCTAAAAGTATAGAAAAAACAGCAGAGAAAGTAAGTATGAACAGTACCAGGGAAAATATTGAAATGCATAGCGCCAAACAAATCGTGAATAAGAGCGGCGATAAAGCAAAAATGTTTTAACCCCACATAACCAACCACAGATGGGAAGTATCATCTCAATAGCAAAATCAATTGTTGAAAGCTCTGAGCTGTCAACTACCTATGCTACCAACGGAGATATCAGTTTGAATGCCGCCAGCCAGGTAAAGCTACGGAGCACAGAAAAAATTATTTATGACAAGTATAAAGCGCCGGAAACAAAAGAAAAGGAACTGAAAAAGTTCCTGGTGCATTTCAGGCGGCCGGCGGGATATAAAGGAGAATATGGGTTCGACTGGCTCAGGGACGAATACATTTATGCGCTCAATTACATTGAACGCGATAACAATAACCAGCCCTGTAACAGTACAGTGCCGCTGGTAAACGATGTAGCCGCTGCCAAAAGCGAGTACCTGAAAGATGTAAAGAATCCTGTGAAACCATACGGCGTTGACTATTACCCCGCATGGTTGTCATTATTTCCTTACACTACTTCGCAACAGTTCAAGTATGGTTCTTCCATGAATAAAGATGGCGCCCAGCTGGATCTTGAACTGGAAGAAATAGAAGAAGTGATCAGTGATGGCACAGAGATCATCTTCGAATCAAAAAATCCAAATCTCAAAATAACCCCCCAGAAAATAAATATTGCCGCAGTAATGGGAAGCGGATTGCAAACCCGTTACCGGCCAGGAGGTGTGAAAGTTAAATATTATACGCTAAAAGGCGCTGTGAATGTAGTAAATACCAATGCTCCCCTGCAACAGCATGAAGAAATAAAAGTATTTGCAAAGTTGGGAGATAAGAAAGAAGAAGTGGGCAAGCTGATGGTATACAACAATCACATCATTCCGAAAATGGAATTGATCCTGGTGAAAGTGGGTACGCAGGCCAACAGCGTTCCTTCAATAGATCAGCAGCTGGTGAAAGACATGGAATACCAGTTCAAAAGGGCTTCCTATAACCAGGCCCTTATCCGGGCTGAACTTAAAACAGACACTGTGTTCGAAACAGGGGTACTTCCTTTTACCGATAGCACGGTTACCAGTTACTGGAATAATGTATTGGGAGGATCTGCATCGTTTAATGAACAACAGTTTCTGGAAGATGTAATTAAGCTGTATGAAAGATATGGACAGCACAAACCCAATGGAGGCCGTATTAATGCCGACGCCAATAAACGTACCTATATTTTTCTTACGGATTTACCTGCCAGCTTTAACGGCCTTACTGCCGCCGATAATGGAGATGTGATGAAGGAATTTGTATGGGGAAATGCTTTTGTAGTATTCCTGAGCGGGTTGAATCAGCGGCGTACCCTGTTGCATGAAGCGGGCCATTCGCTGGGCCTGCAGCATACATTCAGCGCAGGGGCGCCTATGGCCGGGCTTAAGCCGCCACCTTATACTTTCTACCAGGGGCATACCGACAATATCATGGATTACACCTGGCAAACAAACGGTAACCTGAACCCGTACAATGCCAAAGACAATATGCGTTCTTTCTTCAAGTTCCAGTGGGACATCATGAGACAGGACCGGAGCTTAATTTTAAATTATTAGTATGCGAGGCAGTTGGCTCACCCTTTTGTTGATAATAATGGTAATGGATATACTACCGGCACAAACGAAGTCGCCCTCCACCACGGTGGCCTGGGTGCATTTTGGTGTTTTTTCCAATAGCGCCCGGGTGAAATACCGCATCACTCCCGGTGCCCTGGAGCGCTACTGGCTGGATACCACCGGTACGAAAATCGATTCTTCCATACAGCAGTTATCAGATGCACAATGGCAACGGAGCCGTTTTGTACTGGACTCCATCCCGTCCCTGCTGTTAACTGCCGGTACTACTACCTATAGCTGGGGTTGCCTCTATTGTGGCGAACAACCGGTAGTAATAGTGGATATCGGGTTCGCTGATAAAAGACCGGCATTCTCATACCAGATAGATGGGGATACCAGCCGTATTCCTGAGGGAATCAGGCATTACGTAAAAAATGTGAGGAAGGCAGTCGCACTGCTGATTGCAGAGGAAAGAAAAAAACAGTAGCCATACCGATATGAATAATCGTTCCTTCCGGTTTAACCCGGTACATCTCAACAGAACCTATGGTGTAACCTATGTTATTCAGTCGGCAGGCGTAGAGCAGGTGATCAGTTACGAGATAACTGTTAGTTGCACTAAAAGACTGCCCGGCGATATGTTCCTGTTTGAAATAAATAAAGGACAGGTGTACATCAACAACCAGGCGCCTGAAAAGATGATCGATAAACTTACAGAACAATGCGGAAAAGTGTTGTACCCGTTGCAGATAAGGGTAAACAGCGCCGGACAGTTTTCCGGCATTGTTAACCAGGCGCAGATAGCAGCTGCCTGGGAAGGTGTTAAACCCGCGCTGCAGCAATATTACACTGGTGAAATTACGGAGCAGATCATGTCCTATATGGATCTTGCGGTAAGCAGTGAGCCGCATATTTACCGGTCGCTTTGCCGTGATTGGTTTATGGCGCTTTATTTTGCAGACCTCTACCAACCTGGCAGCGATATTATGAAGCGTAGCCTTACTGCGGCATTGCCGGTAATACCGTATACAACGCCGGTGTTGTTTAACGTTACCCAGCAACCGGTGCAGCATAATACGGCGAGCGGTAGCCTGGTATTACAGCAAAGAGGAAATTGCAGCGATCCGCGTAGCGTGGAAGATATTGTGGCAGGAAAAGAAATTCCGTTGTCGCAACAGCTGCATGGTATTCACACGCCTTTAAAAGGGCAGGTAGATATCAGCTATAAACTATATCAAACGGATTATTCTATCAATGCCATAACAGGGGAATGCAGTTTACAGCTTGCACCCGGTGAAGATAAAAAAGTAACGTTCACTGTTTATCATTTACGGGAGAAAGACAAAGCGCAGGCCCCGGTTATACCGGTGCTGGCGGAGGAACAGGAACCGGCCGGCAAAAAGAAAAAGCGTTTTTCCTTCTTTTTCAACAGTGGAGAAAATTAAAAGGATATGAGTGAAAAACATCTGGTTTGCCAGGGCGCTCTTTGTAAGTGCCAGTTTGGTACCACCCCCGATAAGCTGAAAGTGAAGAGCCAGCAGATACATTATATCAACGATAAAGATGGGGCGGAAAAGCCATTGGCAAATACCAAAGACATTGGGCAGCCTTTTGAAGCCAATACATTTGGCAGTTGCAGTAAAAAGAATAACAACCCCTGTACGCCATCTGTTACGGAATGGAGCGGCTTTTATGACAAGGTGGTATTACCGGGAGATGCCTACATTTTACTGGAAGACAGTAAAGCGACCTGCGCTACCGGAGGAAAAGATTGCATCTCCATCACTTTTCACGGGCAAACAGCTGATATGACAAAGAAAGATGCAGAGAAAGCCGATAAAGAGGTGCAAACACACCTGAACCCCATGATGGATGTACAAAAAGTAGAAGAAGATTTATTTCTGATCCGGTTTCCACAGGGACAACCGTTTTAAAAATAGTTGCCATGTCTCACAATAAAAAGCTGGTAGTCACTATCCCGGCTGCAAAAGGATCAGTAGATGCGAAAACGTCTACTGCAGTATTGAATGAAGCCGGAACCGTGCGGGCGGAGATGAAACGTATTACTACCATGGTGGAAAAGGCGCCTGCGCCCGTAAAGGTCACCATTCCCATGAAAGCCCCGGAGGCCGATCAAACACCTTATCGCTGGATCTGGTCCATGTTGCGCACGCTTACATTTAAGAAAACAGATGTAAACGACACATTGAAAGGGCCGCTGGTGTATCCCAACTTTCCGAAAATAGTGGAAGGCGGCGGCCTGGGCTGGCTGGAGCCTGTGCTGGAAGGACAGGAGCCAACTAACTCCGCAGCACATGGCTACTTTATTGCAGCCCGTGGGAAGCCGGCCGTCCTATCGGCAGAGTGGCGCGAATTTTCCGCTAACAACGATGGCAAAATAATTACCGGTGGCAGCAAAAAGTTCAGGGAAAGCGTGCAGCTGCATATCTATACCCGTGCTATGTACGGACAGGAATTGAGGATTTTCCTGATGGACAATGACACCGCCAGCGCCGATGATGATCTGCCACCCTGGGAACGTACCGCCGGAGTGGCCCAGATAGAAAAAGGAAAACAAACCCCTGATGATGCCATCAAGTATTTTACCCGGCAGGTAAAAATAATGCCTATCCTGCAGGATGAAACCACCCGTGGAGAAGCTTTGCAGGTAAGTGATTACGTGGTAAAGGATAAATCAGGGAAAGATATGAAAGTAGCCGCCGGTTCTATCCATTACCAGGCTTTTGTGCAGAAAATAGTGGTAGACGTTTTTCTGGACGACCTCTGGAAGCCGGGCGCAGGCGAAGTGCTGGAAATATATCCCATCATAAAATCGAGAGATGGAAAGATCACTAAAACATTATCAAAGTGTTTTCTCAGTGTAAAAGAAGATCCTGCCGTAAAAGAATCCCCCTTGCTGTATGGCGGTAACAAACCGGTACTGGCCGGCGATATTCCAACTAATACGCGGAAATTCCAGCCATGCAAATATGGTATGATCACTGTGGAAGACAAAGACGGTGTGCAAACCATATTTGATGAGAATGTGCTCGATTTCCAGCCCCCGGAAAATCTTACCTATAACATAGTAGCCGGAAGTGAAACGGCCAAGAAAACCATCAAGCTCAGCGTACAAAGCCTGGTGACCCATGAGGATGAATGTACCGCAACGCCCAAACACAAAGATCATGTAATTGACATCAGCAGCTTTGGCGCCAAAGGATATAAAAAAGAGGATACCAAAGCCGGTGTAAAACGGGAACCGGAGAAGGAAAGCGCCGCCAAAGGCAAGTTTGAAATAAAAGCCAATAACTATAAATTCAAAAGGGATACCAATGCTTCTTTTTCCGGTGTGGTAAAAGTATCTGATGAAGAGCTGGAATTTGACGCACAGTATAAATATTCCTTCTTTGATGAAAATAATCACATCCTTTTCAAACGCATACTTGGCTACCTGTGGATTCCCGAAGCACAGGCCGATCATTTCCCGGTAACTATCCAAACCTGCCGCTGGAAACATGTGATCGATTTTGCCGTGTATCCTGATATCAAATGGACGGCAGCCCTGGCCTTTAACATGGAAAAAGCCGATTTTGATGCGTTGAAAGCCAAATTTGCGGAAGCCAATAATGGTAAGGGAATCAAGAACGCCCTGCAACGCTTTACCATGAACCGCCTGGAAAACGTAGAAAAAATTGGAGAGGCCGCAAAAGGTCGCTGGAGCAAACCTACGCCTACGCTGGACCGGCATAACGAAGAGCTGGGCACTGAGATCGGTGAAGTGTTCGCGCTGCCAAAAGATAAAAAGGCGGCTCCAACACCTGTAAAAACCAAAGGGAAGTTTGCAGAGCTGCTGGAACTGCTCAAGGAATTCGATTTTTCCATCAAGGTGGAATGGAATAATGATACCGAGAGCGTGGATCCTGTTGAAGATATGATTGGCAAATACTACAACGTATTAAAGGCAGGCTGGAACCTGGTAAAGGAGTTCAGGAACATTATTCATGGCGACCACACTACCAAAGCAGATACCTCCGGTGATGACGGAAAAAATCCCGATGAGTTTATCAATAAGAACAAAACGAATCCCGATAAGAACATCCAGGGCCTCATTCAGCGGATGCAGCGCAAGCCGTTTGATTATGAGCTGCAGTTCCCCAAGCTGGGGCTGGCCGCATCCTGGTATTATGAAACCATGCCGCCTAAGAACGGCGACAGCAAATTGTGGGGAGCCGGCAGAACCGTACTGATAAAGCTGGACGCCAAACCGTTGGTTGGTATTGATCTTAAATGGGATTTCCTGGAACTGCTTTGCCGCAGGCATCCGATCGCCTATGCTATTCTGAAAGCTGTGGATGCACTGCTGTATATATGTGCCGACGACGACAGTAAAGTGGATGTTAGTGTAACCATTTCCGGTAAAATAGACCTGGAAGCCACTTTTAAGCATAATACGGTAGGAGGAAATGTGTTTACCCGCACAGCCGGCGCTTCAGAAAAGAAAGAAGACCTGATAAAAGGTGGCGCTGCGGTATCGGTGAAGCTGGAATGTAAACTGTACCTGAGTAAATCAGCTACTGCGTTTAAAGTGAAAGTGGTGGTGGCGCTGGGAATAGGGCTGGAAGGAAGTTCCGGCCTGGGACTACAGGCCAGGATTGGTTCTGATGAGGCTGGACTGTTTGTAGGATTTGACCTGATCTTTGAAGGCATAAAAATTGAAGGGTATGTGGAAGCAAAAGTGAATGTTGGAGAAAAAACGAAGGAAGTGAAGCGGAAAAAGGGAGAACCGGAAAAACCGGCAGAATATAATAAATTGGTAGAAGCCAATCCCAAAGCGTCTTTTGAGATCGGTATCGATGAGAAAAAAATCTCTCTGAAAAAAATATACTTAACGAAAAAAGAATCCGACGGATGAGTAAACCGGGAGTTATCATCTTATTAATTCTAATGATTGGCCTGCACAGTTGCGGGCAGGGAACAACTGCAAAAAAAGAAAGCATGAATCAGGACATTAAGGAAAAATATCTGAACAGTTATAAACTGGTGAAGAAATACGACTATAATCCACGGTTTATCCTGGATTTTAACAGCTACAATTGCACTTATGAGATCCTGATCAATGATATGCCGGCCTATTCAGACTTTGGCAGCGGTAACCAGGGCGGTGCTGTATGGCCTGTATCTCCCAATATCCTGAAAAGCGGTAAACAAACCATTACTATCAGGGTATTTCCCAAAGTAAATGATGATGATAAGATGGATTCATTTTTACTGGCGAAGAACTGTGGCCTCGAAGTAAAAGTGATGAGCGGCGATGAAGAAAAGGAAAAGCCAAAGGCATATAAGCAACTGTTTTATTATAAGATGCCTGAAATAAGTCTGGATAATGTACCTTACCTGGAGTTTAAAGGCGTTTTTGAAGCTACCACGCCTTACCAGCTGAAAGGATGGAGCCAGAGCCAGGATCTGCGGAAAGAAGATAAGGCAAAGCTTACAAAAGAAGTACTGGCCTTTTATAACCAGTACCGCAAACTGATGGCAGATGGTAATATGAATGCAGTGGCGGAACAGATCTATAACCGGGAGCTTGAAACCGAACAGGCCTATTTTCAGAACAAGCCTGCTGATGCAGCAGAAACCTGGAACCGGTTTGACCAGATTAAAGCATATCACCTGGAGATGCTGCCGCTGGAGCATTATGAGCTGCGTTTTTTTGGTGATGGCAGGGTAGTAGGACTGGTCCGGACGGATGATGAACTGAGAGGGGAGCCGGCCCTTATAGGCATTACAGATAATAAGTACAAGATATACAACCTGTTGCTGCACAAACCGGTGGGCAGCGATCAGCTGCAGGTGATCCGGTAACAGAAGAAGTTCATAGGAAAGGGGGCGACACATGTAGGTTGCTCCTTTTTTTATTTTACAGGGTCTTTAAAAATCAACATCTTTTTATTAACCTTGTGAAGTAGTACCGCCCTGGAATTTTCAATCAGATAACTAAACGTTATGAATATACGAATACCTGCCTTTATTGGTATTATTGCATGGACTGCTGTTTCGTGCGCAGATACGAAATCTCCCGGAACCGCTGCCGACCTGTCTTTAACCGGTACCTGGAAGCTGGCTTACAGCAAGATGATCAAAAACGGAGATACCACTGATACTTACCCGGTAAAGGGACAGGAAATGATTAAGATCTTTAATGGCAGTCACTTTGCTTTTTTTCAGCATGATGTTTCAAAAGGGAGCGACAGCAGTACTGCTATATTTGGATCTGGCGCGGGTACGTACGTGCTGTCGGGCAACAAATACGAAGAACATTTACAATATTGCAGTTTCCGTAGCTGGGAAGATAAGCACTTCACTTTTTCGCTCAGTTTGCAGCACGATACGCTGATCCAGCGTGGTATAGAAAAGATTGACAGTTTAAACGTAAATCATGAAATTATAGAAGCGTATATCCGTTTGCGTTAGATGTTTACCATGGGTATAAATATTCCTTTACAAACGATCGGCTGGTTATTGATTCCGGAAGCAACGCATCCCGGAAAAGAAGGTACTGCCTGGTGGCAAACCCTTATAATCCGCATTTTTTTAGTTAAGCCCCTCTATTGCTTCCCCTGTTATTAAAGCATCCGCTAACACTCTTTTGGCGGTAACCATTCGGTTACATTTTTATGATTTTTCTTAATATGTTTTTCCCCGTAGAACCGCTATGGCATTGAATCTTCCCACTTCTAAAACATTCGTGCTTAACAAGAGATTAACCACTCCTGATGTTTTATAGCGTTACTTTTAATCCAGATTTCAAGAAAGGGAATGCAAAATAAATCCACTTTCAACCGCCGTGTTAAACCATAGAAAATTTGATTTTTCTAACACCGGAACGTCAATATTTTTTTCCTAAACCAGTCTCTCAAAAAGGAAATGAGAATGCAACAAAACAACCAAGATGCCGTCCTGCTGGAGCTGCTCAAAAAAGGTAGTACCGATGCTTTTACAACAGTGTACAACAAGTACAACCGCATCCTGATGATGCTGGCAGCAGACATGCTGAAGGACGAAGACAAAGCACAGGATGTTCTCCAGGAATTTTTTCTGGATTTCTGGCAGAAGAAGTTATTCCTGAAAATTGATGCTAACTACCAAAACCGCGACAGTACCTGTATTATGAAGAGTTATCTTTACGCCAGTGTACGCAACCGCTGCCTTAACAAAATTACCCGCGAAAGGAAATTTTCCTGTGTAATTCCGGATGAGGCTTTTTTACCAGATGATCCGCTGGAAAGTAAAGAGATCTACTGCCAGGTAAATATTGCGCTGAAAAAGAAAGTGCCGCCTAAATCATCTACTGCCTTCCGTTTAAGGCATTATGAACAGAAAAGCCATAAAGAAATAGCTGAGGAAATGAATACAAGTATTCAAACAGTGAAAAACCAGATTGGCACTGCCGTGAAGATTTTACGCGGTTACTTCGCTCCTGCCCACCTGTAATCCCGGAACCCTGCCTTAATCAAATGGATGCTTGTTGCCCGGATCCCTTTAATGGGTAGCAGCAGAGATTTGTCTAATATGGTCATCCTGGTGGACCTTTATTGGCTCACCAGGAGGCGTTTTTACCGGGAACGGCGGAGGGGTTTATTTTTGCTTTTTGAAGACAAAAAAACCGCATACCATTGCTGGTAAAGGCTTGTAGCCGCCTTCCGGCAGAAAGGTTGCCACTATGGGGAAATAATTATTTCCCGATCTCGTAAATCGTTTTCCCGATACGGTAGATAACTTGGCCTTTTCTGACTGCAACTTTGCAGCGTAAATGATAAGACCAACATGACAAGGGCATACCTTTTTCTTACTTTTTTTCTGCTTCCGTTTACCTTCATATATGCCGGCGTGCCGGACGAAGGAGCCAACAATACTATCCAGGGCGTTATTACTACATCAGATGGGCATCCGGCTACAAACGTAACCGTTGTCCTGAAAGGTATTGCCAAAGGAATGATCACCAATCAAAGCGGAGAATTCCTCTTCAAAAATATTCCTGATGGTAACTATGAGCTGGAAGTATCTATGGTAGGGTTTGAAACCATCAGGCGAAGTGTGGCTATGGTAAATGGCAAAAGTGTTATCCTGCAAATAGAACTGAAAACATCTTCCCAGAACCTTGAAGAAGTAGTGGTGGCTACGGGGGGAAACCGTTTCGCCAAAAAAGAAAGCGAAGATGTATCCAAGCTGCCGCTGAGGAACCTGGAAAATCCACAGGTATACAGCGTAGTAGGAAAGGAACTGATGAAAGAACAGCTGGTTACGGATTATAACAGCGCCTTTAAAAATATTCCCGGGGCAGGTATTCCTATTGTATACAACCAGGGAAGAAGCTCCGCTACTTCAAGAGGCTTTACTACGGCTAACCTGGTACGCAATGGCGTGGGGAGCTTTGTATACTCCAATGTGGATCCCGCCAACCTGGAACGTATAGAAGTGATCAAAGGCCCCTCAGCCACACTGTTTGGCAGCACCCTCTCTTCTTTTGGCGGCTTGTTTAACCGCGTTACCAAAAAACCATTCGACAGTTTCAAGGGCGAAGTATCGTATTCCGGCGGTAGCTGGGATCTTAACCGTCTTACCCTGGATATCAACACCCCGGTGAATGAACAAAAAACAGCGCTGTTCCGTTTCAACGGCGCTATTCACAGTGAACGCAGCTTCCAGGATGCAGGGTTCAGTAAAAACTACCTGCTGGCGCCCAGTTTCTCCTATAAGGTAAATGACCGGCTCACTATTTTACTGGATGTGGAAATGAGCGGTTATAAAGCCACTTCCCCCACAAGGTTAAGCCCTTATACCAAAGGAAAAGCGCACAGCGTTGAGGAACTGGGAATACCCTATAAACTTTCCTTCGCCAATAACTCTATGTATTATACCAGCCAGCAGATGAATGTTTTTGGGCAGATAAAATATAAGTTGTCGGACAAATGGACGTCGCAAACCGTGTTCTCCCGTACCCGGTCTACTTCCGACGGGTTCACTACACAACTGAATATGCTGAGCGACAGTACCCTTCGACAGTCCGTTACTTCTCAAACCTATCCTTATTATGGTACAGATATCCAGCAAAATTTTATCGGTGATTTCCACATAGGTAAAATGCGTAACCGGCTGGTGATAGGCGTGGACTTTTACAGCCTGCGCGCTTCCCGCAATGATACCATCGTAAATATGCCGGCCCTGAATTACAGGAACCCGGGCGACGCCTACTACAATTTCAATAGGGACAATGTAACACCAATGTTCGCCAAACTGAAGTTCCTGGCCTTCGACAGCAACCGTGAAAATACTTACAGCGCCTATTTTTCAGACGTTATCAATATCACGGAGCAGTTACTGGTGATGGCCAGCTTAAGACTGGATAATTATCATAATCTTGGTGCCTATTATCCTGCCAGAGATCTTACTGTAGGTAACTATACACAAACCGCCTTATCGCCCAAATTTGGTATCGTATACCAGGTGATTAAAGACAGGATGTCGCTCTTTGCTAATTACATGAATGGGTTCCAGAACCAGTCGGGCTCCGACTTTGACGGCAATACTTTTAAACCGCAACAGGCCAACCAGATTGAAGGGGGGATTAAAGCAGATCTTTTCAATGAAAAATTAAATGCTACCCTGAGCTACTATGATATCTCTGTTACCAATTCTGTATACGATGACCCTGCGCACAGCGGGTTCTCTCTTCAAAATGGCACCCAGCTCAGCAGGGGCTTTGAAGCAGAAGTAATTGCCAACCCGGTTCCGGGATTAAATATCATTGCAGGTTACGCCTATAATGAAAGTAAAATGGATAAGGCCGATGCCAAGTTCCAGGGGCTACGGCCGTCGGCAGCAGGACCGGCCACCACTGCTAATCTTTGGGTGAGCTATCGCCTTGTGCGTGGTGAGGCGAAAGGACTTGGTCTTGCTTTTGGCGGCAACTACGGCAGCCAGTCGTTCCAAACCAACACGAATACCTTTGCATTCACCATACCTTCCTATACCGTGCTGGATGCGTCCCTGTTCTACGACAGGCCCGTATACCGTTTTGGATTGAAAGTGGATAATATCACCAATGAAAAGTACTGGTCGAACCGCCTGGCGGCACAAAATCCAACCAGGGTAACCGCCAATCTTACTATTAAGTTTTAAGCATTAACTGCAGGAGAAGTGGTCTCTCCTGCAGTTATTTATCTTCCTACAGGCTATATAAATGTTGCTCTTTTATAATCTTCCCATTTTTCCAGTGTGCCACAGAGATCTGCTGGTAATTTAAGGCGCCCATTTTAGAATGGATAAACCGGTAATGCCATTCTGCCACCGAATAACCCCTGATCGCCATACTGTTTTTCAACGCTATTTTTAAATCGCTGGTGTTATCGAGAAACCCGCCGACAGCCTTTCGCATTGCTTCCAGCCCGTTAATAGCGGGGCCATCGTTATCAGAAGAGCTTATATTGTCGTCATAATATTTATCCAGCGCTTCAAGAAATTTTCCTTCGCTGATAAGACGATGAAATCCGGTTACTACTGCTTCAAAATTTTCCATGTTTTTTGTTCAAATTAAAAGAATAAATCTGAAGATGATGACATCAAGATAAGTATTGCAGAAGTTGGGTAGTGCTGCGGTAACTTTTCAACATTCTCCCCGTTTAACAAACAGAACACTGTAGAACTTTTCATCCCTAAAATATAACAAATGAAACTTCCAAAATCATTACTCGGCGCCATCCTGATTGGCATTACCGTTCAAACAACCACCTCCTGTAATAAGGATAAATCCGTTAAACCCAAAGAGAAGAAGGAAGAAGTGAAAAAGCCATATCCTTATAAAGACGGTTGTCCTGCCTGTGGAATGGGTTGATCGCTTTTATAATTTACATTTAATTCCAAGAGGTGCCGGAAATTTTATCAGCAGCCGCCTGTAACCTGGACGCCAATATACTGGCTGCCTGTTTCCCATTAATGGAAGAATCCAGACTGGAAGCCATTGAATGGTCGTTTGATGCCTTATACAAAGTAGAGGAGATACCATCCTGGTTCCTTGAATTACTGGCTGCTTACAGTAATGAAAAACGACTTATTGGTCATGGTGTATTCTTTTCCCTTTTTTCCGGCAGATGGCGCCAGGAACAGGCTGAATGGCTTTCTCACCTTAAAAAGATCAGTAAGGAATTCCGGTTTGATCATGTTACGGAGCATTTCGGCTTCATGACGGGTAAAGATTTTCATCACGGGGCTCCCCTGAATATACCTTATACGAAATCTACACTTGATATCGGGAGGGACAGGCTGAAACGCATCTATGAGGCATGTGAATGCCCGGTAGGACTGGAAAACCTGGCCTTTTCCTATTCTCCTGACGAAGTAAAACGCCATGGCGATTTCCTGGAGCAGCTCCTGGAACCCGTTAATGGCTTTATTATCCTCGATTTGCATAATCTCTATTGCCAGATCCATAATTTCAATATTCCTTTTGAAGAAATAATAACCAGTTATCCGCTGAATAAAGTAAGGGAAATACATATTTCCGGTGGTAGTTGGGAAGATGCACCTAACAGCCCGGTGAGAAAGATAAGAAGGGATACGCATGACGATGCTGTTCCTGAAGAAGTATTTTATTTACTGGAAAATACAATACCACGTTGCCCGCATCTTAAGTATGTGGTACTGGAACAATTGGGGAATGCGCTTGCCACCGATGAAAGCAGGACTGTGTTTTATAATGATTTTGGAAAGATGGAAGCCATTGTAAAAAAGAAAAACACACCGGGCGCATCATCTTTCCTTCATCCATTTTCTCCTTTATCTCCTGTAATAACAGGGGCAATAATTGAAGACGACGCCTTATACCATCAGCAGCTGGAGCTCTCTGCCATACTGGAGTCGGCTGTCTCCTGTACGGAAGCTATCCACTTATTGAATCAGTCGTCTCTCGCACACACAGCCTGGCATATTGAAAGCTGGGAACCTTACATGATAGATACCGCTATGCGGATTGCACAGAAATGGAAGAAATAATTTCTTCTAAAGTTGTCCGTTCGCAATTGAACAGTTATTTGTACCAAAAATGAACAAAGAATGTAATTTCATCTGTGTAATTTACTGTGGTTAAGATGATTGGAAACTGGTATGTTGTTTTCTGCACTACGGAAGTCAAAGACTTTGAACTATGTTTGAAAACTATTTTAAAGTGGCATGGCGGAATCTTATCCGGAACAAAGCCTTCTCTGTTATTAATATCCTGGGGCTCACCATTGGCCTGGCCTGCAGCCTGCTGATATTATTGTGGGTGTGGGATGAACGCAGCGTCGATAATTTCCACGAACAGGGCAACCGGCTTTACCTGGTATATGAGCGCCAGTTTGTAAATAAGGAAGTATTTGCCAGTTATAAAACTCCTGGTATGCTGGCGAATGAAATGAAGCGTACTATCCCCGAAATAGCGTATGCTTCCAATTTTTCATGGATAGATGACAGCCCCGACAGGTTTGTTTTTGAGGGAAATAATAAAAGTGCGAAGTTCGATGCATGCTATGCAGACTCCGACTATTTTAAAATGATGAGCTATCCTTTGGTAGAAGGCGACGCTGCTACAGCGCTCAATATGCACGGTAGTGTATGCATTTCCGAAAAGATGGCAAAAGCATTTTTTGGCAGCGCAGATGCTGCCATGGGAAAACCTCTTCGTTATGATAACAGGAATAACCTGGTCGTTACCGGGGTATTTAAAGACCTGCCGCAAAATGTTTCCGCAAAGTTTGATTGCCTTATCGACTGGTCCAGTTTCCTGCGTGAAAATAGCTGGGCAAAAGATTGGGGAAATGTAGGGCCCAATACAATTATTTTACTTCATGAAGATGCTTCTCCTCAAAAGGTTGCAGCTAAGATTAAAAATTTTCTGGCTAAATATAATAATAATGCCAATTACCGCGCGGAGCTGGAGCTACAGCGTTATGGTGATAGCTACCTGCATGCAAACTTCAAAGCCGGCTACTTGTCGGGCGGCAGGATAGAATATGTAAAATTATTCAGCATAGTAGCGGTTTTTATTTTGCTGATCGCCTGCATAAATTTCATGAATCTAACAACAGCCCGTTCCGCTAAGCGGGCAAAGGAAATCGGTATCCGTAAAGTGGCCGGGGCTGCACGCCCGGTGCTGCTACAGCAGTTTCTGAGCGAAGCAATGCTGGTTACGGTATTGTCGGTGCTGCTGGCATTGGCGCTTGTTTATATACTGTTGCCTTTTTTTAATCAGCTCAGCGGTAAGCAGATTGTGTTTCCCATTTCAAATATTTATTTCTGGTGCATCCTGGTGGGACTAACGATTATTACCGGCCTGGCCGCCGGTAGCTACCCTGCTGTTTTTCTTTCTTCTTTCAAGCCGCTAACTGTTTTAAAAGGCACCCTGAAATCCGGAAGCCGTGATATCAGTTTACGGAAAGGGCTGGTGGTATTCCAGTTTACTTTGTCTATCCTCTTTATCACAGGAACCATTGTTGTTTCCAGGCAGGTAAAATATATACAGCAAACAAACCTGGGCTACAACAGGGAAAATCTGGTTTATCTGCCTATCGAGGGAGAGCTGGCCGCCAGGTACCCGGTATTTAAGCAGGAGGCTTTGAATGCACCCGGTATTAAAATGGTATCGCGTACACAGGAAGCGCCTACTTCAATAGGTAGCAGTACCTGGGGCGTTGATTGGGACGGCAAAATACCCGGTAATAACCAGATGTTTACCCAAACGGGTGTGGGATATGATTTTGTGAAAACCCTCAATTTAAAAATGATTGCCGGCAGGGAGCTGTCTGAAGATTTTGCATCAGATTCTGCAGGTTACCTGGTGAATGAGGCCGCATTACGAATAATTGGATATAAAGACCCTGTGGGTAAACCGCTGACTATGTGGGGAAAGAAAGGCACTATAGTGGGCGTATTAAAAGATTTCCATTTTTCTTCATTGCACGATCCTATTCATCCTCTCATTGTATGGAATGGAGAGAAAAGCGATTATGGAAATATACTGGTCCGCACGGAAGCAGGTAAAACAAAGGAGGCATTAGCCAGCCTGGAAAGGATCTGCAAAACGTTGAATCCTAAGTTTCCATTTACCTATACTTTTTCAGATGATGCCTATCAGAAAACATATAACAGTGAAACCATAGTTAATAAGCTTTCTACCTGTTTTTCGCTCCTTACCATTTTCATATCCTGTCTTGGACTATTGGGGCTGGCCATGTTTACAGCCGAGCATCGAACCAGGGAAATTGGCATCCGGAAAGTATTAGGCGCTGGTGTCGTTTCCCTGTTCACCCTACTATCAAAGGAGTTTATTGCGCTTATAATCATATCATTCCTTATAGCATCGCCACTGGCATGGTGGATAATGAACAAGTGGTTGCAGGGTTTTTCGTATAAAATAGACATAGAGTGGTGGATGTTTCTATTGTCCATTTTACTGATCATTGGAATTGCTTTACTGACAATAAGCTATCAAACTATGAAGGCGATATTAATGAACCCGGTAAAAAGTTTAAAAGGGGAGTAGCGCCGTTTTATAGGCATCCGCAAATGCTTTGCTGCGGATGCTTTTTATTGGTCATCATGAGCCGCAGAAACAAACAAGGTTTATCAGAGATGAATACCGCGTGCAATTAATGTTTGCGTAAAAAATCTTTTGTTTTTAGTGATAAAAAAAGTGAATTATCTGACCAGGTATTACATGATTCAATGACTTTTTATTCTTTTGGAGTACTTATATTTTCCATTTGTTCCCGTCCCCATACTTTCATTGCATCAATGATGGGTAACAACGTATTTCCAAACGGTGTTATCCGGTATTCTACCCGGGGAGGTACTTCTGCATAAACAATTCTTTCAATAACCCCATCCACTTCCAGCTCTCGTAACTGATTAGTGAGTGTTTGTTTACTCGCTTCGGGAATACCTCTTTGCATCTGGCTGTATCGTGTGGAATTATTTCGAATGAGATGTATAATAACAGGTTTCCATTTTCCCCCTATGATATTCAAACAATACGTTACAGCACAGTTTGTAGGGTTAAAATCCTTTGTCTTTCTAACACTTGTCTTTGCCATTGGTCTGAAATTTTAGCCTATGCCCCAAATTTTAGCCTGATCCGGTATTTGGGAGCAAAGAAGTTATTTGCAGCAAATTTATGAAACTATGCTACAATCTTTAACAAGCCCGCTGCCCGATGGCGTCAGCGCTTTTCGTGCAGGTAATATGGATATCTATGTAATTTCTGATGGTGAAGTACCTTATAATAAAAGTTGCTTTGCACCTGGTATTTCCAGGAATGATCTGAATGTTGTTAGCGGAAGTACAGCTGAGTATATTAAATTAACACATAATATCATGGTGTTCGTCAGAAACAACCGGACGATACTCATTGATGCCGGCAATGGGAGTACAGATACTGCCGGAGGCGGACATTTAATTAGTAATCTGAAAACAATTGGTATTGCACCTGAAGATGTAACAGATATAGTGCTTACGCATGCCCATCCCGATCATCTTGGCGGTTTGACAGATATGAATCAACAGCTGACATTTCCTATGGCTTCTATCTATATCTCAAAGGCTGAATACGACTTCTGGCAATCCGATACCTCCGATTTCAGTAAAAGTAAAAATACGCCACAGGCGTTAATGAAGATCCGGAAAAATATTCAACAGGTACTGATGGTGATAAAAGATAAACTTCAGTTTTTTGATGAACCTGATTTATTATTTGGCTTTTTACAACCTATGGCGGCCAAAGGGCATACCCCCGGGCATTTTATGTTTACAATAAATATTGGGAACGAAAAATTTGTGCACATGGCAGACATCTGTCATGAAGATACGGTGTTGTTTAACAGACCAGAATGGGGGACAATTTTTGATATTGATTTTGATCTTGCAGCGAAAACCCGGTTCAATGTTATTAATGGCTTTGCAACATCAAAGGAATTAGTATTTGGTTATCACATGCCATGGCCGGGATTTGGTAAAGTAATGCGAAAGGGTAGCGGTTTTATGTGGGAGCCTTGTAGTTTTTCGTAGCGGAATTGTAATTATGGTCCTGAAATTCCGGTTATATTTTGAGGAACTTTTTTAGCCGCGCTATCAGCACTAACTGATCCTGGTAGTCTGCCAGCACCTGTGCATCCAGCCTGTGAATAGCATCTAACATCCCGATAATATACAAAGGGTCTTCCGATTTCAGGTAATAAATCACCTGGAGCAGCAGGGCTGTGCAGTCTGCAAGCTGCTTTTTATCTTCATCCGCCACTTTACTTTTTCTGGAAAATTTGCTACGTGCAGTGGTTAACTCCTTTTGGCATTGATCGATAACATGCGGCCTCGGAGCATGGAGGTCGTTCCCTGCTATACTTAGTACATCCACGGTCAGTTCCAAAAGATGCTGATACGGTGAATATTTGGCAGAAGCAAGCGGGACTTTAACCGAAGCCAATGCGTTCCTGGCAACCATTGCGCCAAGGCGCAGCAGTCGCTGGGGATCGAGGTCGGCGTATTCGCTGGCAAGCATCGCCTGGTATTCAAAAAAATGCTGTGTTCTACCCATAGTATATG
>NZ_DATCRD010000076.1:0-7724 GCF_036569185.1 Chitinophaga sp. | reverse complement strand
AGCAGGAGCTGAGCAGCATTTTCCAGCGTTTAGGGTTTAATGTGGTGGAAGGAGGAATGATATCTGTTGCTGCCGTGAAGATGACCCCTGACCTGCTGGAAGCGAAGGTATACCTGAGCATGTTTCAGATTAAAGCCCCTTCGGAAATGCTGGAGCGCATCAAGGAAAGAATGGGTGAGATCAAGAAATTACTGGGAATAGGATTGGGTAAGCAGTTACGCAGGATACCCGAACTGAGCTTCTTCCTGGATGATACGCTTGATTATGTGTTTAAGATGGAGGAGCTGTTTAAGAAGATCAGGGAGGAGGATGCCAATATTAAAGATGGCAAAAAATAGGATTACGGATCTTTCATTCTTCATTCGTAATTCTGCAAATACATGGTCTGGCAATTTGCTTCCCGTTATTTCCGTGCAAAAAAATCTACCAATGCTATCAATATCATTGCCTGGGTAAGTGTAGTGGCAATTGCAGTAGGGGCAGGCGCCCTGATTGTAATTTTGAGTGTATTCAATGGTTTTGAAGGCCTGGTGAAATCCCTTTATTCTTCTTTTTACCCGGCGGTGAAAATAGCGCCGGTTACAGGTAAAACCATTATACTTACGCCTGCACAGCTACAGCAGATATCGGCTCTGCAGGGCGTAGCCCACTTTTCCCGGGTAATTGAGGAGAAGGCGGTGCTGCGCTACGGCGATGAGCCTACGATTGCCTTACTGAAAGGGGTGGACAGCAGCTATAATTATGTGACCGATGTGAAGAGCAACATTATCAGGGGGCGTTTTGACACCGGCGATAGTGTGGCCTACAGGGCTGTATTGGGGCTTGAGCTGGAAGGTGCGCTGGGAGTAGATGTTGTGCATAGTATTGCCCCGGTTACCGTATATCTTCCCCGCAGAAATGTGAATGCTTTTGTAACCCCGGAAGATGCGCTCAACAACGGGGTGCTGTACCCGGCAGGTACTTTTGCCATACAACAGGAGTTTAACAGCAAATATGTTATTACGAACATAGAATTTTTACGGAACCTGTTGCAGATGGGGGCCGATGAAATGTCGTCGCTGGAAATAGGTACACGGCCAGGGGTAAACGATAACCTGCTGAAAGCCCAACTGGAAAAGTTGCTTGGCGGTAAGTATAAAGTACAAACCCGGTATGAGCAGAATCAATCGCTTTATGCGATTATGCAAACTGAGAAGTGGGCAGTGTATGTGATACTTAGTTTTATCATGATCATTGCCGCTTTTAATATGATAGGGTCGCTGTATATGCTGGTCATAGAAAAGCAGAAAGACATTACTATCCTGAAAGCGATGGGGGCGCGTAAGTCGCTGATTATGCGGATATTCCTGGCAGAGGGACTAATCATTGCCGGTATAGGAACCGCTTTAGGTTTTGGTTTGGGAACCACATTTTGCCTGTTGCAGCAGCATTTTGGTATTATAAAGCTGGAGGGTACATCTTTCCTGGTGGATTCCTACCCTGTTAGCATGCACGCTGCCGATTTTGTACTGGTATTTATTACGATTATGATAATTGGTATTGCCGCCAGCTGGTACCCCGCCAGAAGGGCGGCGGTGGAAGCCATTACTTTGAAAGCTACCTGATATCATTAAATAAAAATATTAAAAAAGGCTGCATATGAATTCATATGCAGCCTTTTTTAATATTTTTATTTAGTGATATCAGGTTTTAATAGTCGCCCAGCGTTTCAGGCAATTGAGCCAGTGCTTTTGCCAGCTGTTCATCACTTGGTGCTATACCATGCCATTCGTGGTGGCCTTCCATGAAGTCGACTCCTTGTCCCATAACGGTTTTCATGATAATGGCAATGGGTTTACCCTGGCCGGTGAGGCTCTTCGCCTTTTCCAGTGTAGCCACAACATCGTCCATATCATTGCCATTCATGTGCAGTACCTGCCATCCGAATACTTCGAATTTAGCGCCAACATCACCAAGACCGGCAACATCGTCGGTAGTGCCATCAATCTGCTGACCATTCAGATCCACGGTGATGATAAGATTATCTACTTTATGATGAGGAGCAAACATCACTGATTCCCAGATCTGTCCTTCTTCCAGCTCACCGTCGCCATGAAGGGAGAACACCAGGTGTTTATCGTTATTCAGCTTTTTTGCCAGCGCTGCGCCAATAGCCACGCTCATGCCTTGTCCCAGGGAGCCGGAGGCAATACGCACGCCAGGTAAATGTTCGTGAGTGGTAGGGTGGCCCTGCAGGCGGGAATTCAGCTTACGGAAAGTGTTCAGTTCCTGTACGGGAAAGTAGCCGGAACGCGCCAGGGCGCTATAGAACACCGGTGAAATATGACCATTGGACAGGAAGAAGAGATCCTGGTTTTTACCATCCATATCAAATGGCTCCGGTTTGTGATCCATCACCTTGAAATACAATGCGGTAAGGAAGTCGGCGCAACCTAATGACCCGCCCGGGTGACCGCTTTGAACGCCATGTACCATCCGTACAATGTCTCTTCTGACCTGAGTCGCAATATCTTTGAGCTGTGGCATGATAGTTGTTAAATTTTGTGCCGCAAAACTAATAGAATTTAGTAGATTTTGTGGCGTTGAATGTTTTTTTTGCGATCTCAAAGTATTAAAAAAGTTGATTTTTTTAACGTTTCTTTTCATATTTCGTTGAAATTAATATCTTTGCACAATTAAGCCCCACTAATGGAGAATGTATTAATTGCTACCGTCCTGAGTTTTGTTGTTACCTATTTTTCTATTCCAATACTTATAAGAGTCGCGGAATTAAAGCATTTATACGACGAACCGGACGAACGAAAGACGCATAAACAGCGCATACCAACGCTCGGAGGAATCGGATTTTTCTCCGGATTTATAATCGCTACTGCTATCTGCGTACCCGCGTTAGCCAATTCTCCATTCCAATACATGATGGCAGCATTCTTTATCATTTTCATGGTAGGGATGAAGGATGATATCGTAGGGCTGTCTCCGCTAAAGAAACTGATCGGGCAGCTTGCTGCCTCCTTTGCTATTATTTACCTGGGTAACCTGCAGATAACCAGCATGTATGGCTTCATGGGAATTTATGCTATGCCTCCCAACATCAGCCTGATGCTGACTTATTTCACTTTTATTGTGGTTATCAATGCTTTCAACCTGATTGACGGGGTAGACGGCCATGCCGGCAGCATTGGTTTACTGGTAAGTGCGGTATTGGGTGCTTATTTCCTGCATGTGGGTGAAATAACCTATGCAGTGATCGGTTTTGCACTGGCAGGCGGTCTGGCCAGTTTCCTGATTTACAATATTTCTCCTGCCCGTATTTTTATGGGTGATACGGGATCCTTACTGATAGGGCTGGTAAACGCGGTGCTTGTACTGAAATTCATTGATGTAGCAGGTAACCCCGCCGGTAAAATGCCCATTGCGGCCACACCGGCTGTGGCTTTCGCCATCCTGATCGTACCTTTATTTGATACTTTACGCGTATTTGCTGTTCGTATGTTGCAGGGAAGATCTCCCTTCTCTGCCGACAGAAATCATATCCATCACTACCTGCTGGATCTCAAGCTCAGCCACAGGCAAACCACGCTTGTTTCTGTAGCCATTAATGCTACTTACATACTGGGAGCGTTTGTGTTACAGGGAATGGGCGCTACTTTGCTGTTAATGGTTGTAATAGGTTCCGCTACTTTTTTTACAGGAATATTATACCTGGCACGCCGGAAGAAACTTGCTGTGAAAACCATCCCGGAACCTGTTGTACAGCCAGCCACTACAACAGCCAAAGAGGCTACCAAAATATTGCGTGTTACAACAGAGGGTGTATTACAAGATAAATAATCCCTTGTTGCGGTTATTTGTAAGCATTTCTACTTCCATTATCAGGGCCTTACTTTGACGATTAAAAGAAAACCTGTAGGTTTGCACGCACTTAACTATTTATGTTATGCAAGATGATCTAACGCTTATCATTGATGAAGCAGGGGACTCGATGAAAAAAGCTATCGGGCACCTGGAATCGGAACTTACAAAAATCAGAGCCGGGAAAGCCAACCCGCAAATACTGGATGGCATTTTTGTTGACTATTATGGCGCGCCTACCGCATTGAACCAGGTAGCTAATGTAAGCATCGCAGATGCCCGTACCCTTACTATTCAGCCCTGGGAAAAAAATATGCTGCAACCAATTGAAAGAGCCATCATTGCTTCTAATATTGGGCTCAATCCACAAAACGATGGAGTTATCATCCGTTTGTTCCTTCCACCATTAACCGAAGAGCGAAGGAAGGAATTTGTAAAAAGGGTGAATAATGAAGGCGAACAGGCAAAAGTGGCCATCAGGAATATTCGCAGGGATGCGATTGAAGCGGTTAAAAAATTGCAGAAAGAGGGTCTGAGTGAAGATACTGCAAAAGACACAGAAGCTGATATCCAGCAGTTAACCGATAAGCACATTGCGCTGATCGACAAACATTGCGAAGTAAAAGAGAAAGAAATTATGGCTATTTAAGGATGATAGCCTGAAAATATAACAGCGGAGATATTAACGGACAGCGATCCGGCTAATATCTCCGCTTTGTTTTAGGAAGTCATTTAGCGGGTGCAGCCCTGCTGGCTTTGTTCACGAGGTAAACGCCCAGCAGGATAATTCCCATGCTCAGCACCTGGACCCATGTAATTGTTTCATGCGCCAGCAGGCCCCAGCCCACTGCTACTAACGGTAACGCATATGCCACCATGGAAGCAAGCATGGAGCCAGCCTTTTTGATCAGCAGGAAAAAGAGCACTGCTGCTATCCCTGTTCCCATTACACCCAGCACAAGGCCCGCGGAAAGAGAGCGCCAGGGCGCATCCGGCTGAGTGAACTGTGGGAAAAAGTTACTGAACCACAGCACCGGGAAGGTGAACACGGCACAGAAGAACATTGCAATGGATCCCAGCTGCAGTGAACTAAACCCCTGCAGCTTATGATGCACCATACTGATATTAACGCCATAGCTTATGGTGGCCAGTATCACCAGCAGGGCATAATACCAGTGGCTGTTGGTATTGATGCCTTTGGCCGTAAATAATAATACTACCCCCATCAGCCCTACGAAAATACCTGTAAGCTGTGCCTTTTTAAAGGGGCCTTTAAAGAGTATAATGCCAGATAACAAGGCCATTAGCGGTGTTAAGGCATTCAGGATGCCTGCGAGGGAACTGTCGATCTCCGTTTCTGCCAGACAAAAAAGAAAGGCCGGAATGCCATTGCCCAGGATGCCGGACAGGATAATGACCGGCAGCTTATTTACCGGCGTTTGTTTGAAGGCTTTTGGTAAAAATGGGCAAAGCGCTATGCCGGCAGCTACCAGCCTTAAGCTGGCCACCTGGTAAGAAGTAAATGATTCCAGGCCTATTTTCATCAATATAAAGGAACTGCCCCATGTGAGTGATAACAGGAGGAACACCCCCCAATGGGCAAAACGTTGATGCATAGCTTCTATTTTCGGATACAAAGGTGCAGGTATCCTTCGTATCCTGCAAAATATAATCATGATATCGCAACACTTCTGTCCTGATTTTGTTAAATTTATTTATAAGAATGCGCTACATGGGTAAAATCAAATTGTCATCTATCAGCACATCAGCTCCCAAGAAGCTGGAAAAAGAAACTATTAAGGCGGTAACCCGTGAATTGCTGGAAGAACTTGATGAGCTTCAGAACCTGTTATATGCCCAGCATAAATACAGTATACTGTTGGTGGTACAGGGAATGGACGCCAGCGGGAAAGACGGTGTTATCAAGAATGTTACGGGTACCTTAAATCCACAGGGATGTGTTGTTCACTCTTTTAAGGCGCCCAGTGCAGAGGAATCAGAGCACGATTTCCTGTGGAGAGTACATCAGCACGCCCCCGGAAAAGGCATGATCCAGGTATTTAACCGATCGCACTACGAAGATATTCTCATACAACGTGTGCATAAGTGGATTGACGATAAAATGGCTTTTAAAAGGATGGAAGCCATCAACGATTTTGAAAAACTGCTCACTGTTCATAACAATACGCACATCATAAAATGTTACCTGCATGTATCGAGGGAAGCACAGCAGCAGCGCCTGGTAGAACGCACAGAAGATCCCCGTAAAATGTGGAAGTATAATGAAAATGACCTGGCAGAAGCCAAGCTGTGGGATAAATATATGGATGCCTATGAAGATGCAATCAACCGCTGTAACTATATACCGTGGCTGATTGTACCGGCAGATCAGAACTGGTATAAGGAATACCTGATTGCGCTAACGTTGAGGGATACACTGAAATCGCTGAAGATGAAATATCCCCGCTTAAAGAAATAATAACCTAATAATTAACGTGTTCGATTATTATCCTTTAATTTTGTTCACTTATTTAACCAATAAAACCTTGCATTATGTCGTTCATCAAAGAGTTTAAAGAGTTTGCCATGAAAGGCAATGTAATGGATCTTGCTGTGGGTGTGATTATAGGTGGTGCATTTGGAAAGATTGTTACATCGCTGGTAGATAATATCCTGATGCCTATCATCGGACTATTTACGCGGGGAAAGAATTTTAACGACGTCTTTTATGTACTGGACACAAGTAAGGGAGATGTGGCTACCCTGGCAGACGCAAAAGCTAAAGGCATCGCTGTATTTGCCTATGGCGCGTTTATACAGAGCGTGATCGATTTCCTGATCATTGCCTTTTGTATTTTCCTGCTGGTGAAATTTATGAACAGACTTTCGAAGAAGAAAGAAGAAGCCCCGGCCCCAGCTGAACTGTCTACCCAGGAAAAACTGCTCATGGAAATCCGTGATGAACTGAAGAAATCCAGATAAAAATTTTTTAGCAATATACCCACCATCCCATTTTTTCCTTCCGGAAGAAGTGGGATAGTTATTACGTATACTCACTTAAACACAATTTGATGAAAAAATTTACTTTATCCATTGCCTGCTGTATGCTATTGTTTACAGCTGTGCACGCGCAAAATGATTGGATGAAGACGTCGAGAGAAGAAGCTGCAGGTAAGATCAAAAAAGATCCAAACGACACGATTCCAAAAATTTGGAGAAAAGGGTTGAATATTAATGTAAACATCAACCAGGGCTCACTGAGCAACTGGGCTGCAGGTGGTGATAACTTTGCGTTCTCTATCGGGTCCAATGTATTTGCATGGGCTTTTTACAAAAAAGGGAAACATTCCTGGGATAACGTAGCCGACCTCGCATATGGCTATATTAATACTACCAGCCTGGGAGGCCGGAAAAATGATGACCGTATAGACCTGACTTCCAAGTATGGTTATGAAATTGGCAAGAACTGGTATTTAAGTGGTTTGGTGAACCTGCGTACACAATTCACCAATGGTTACCTGTATCCATCAGATACCACGCCGCAGCTGTCGTCCAAGTTCTTCTCCCCTGCTTATGTGCTGGTGTCGCCGGGTTTTGATTATAAGCCTGATCCGTCATTTTCTTTATTTATGTCGCCGGTTACTTCCCGTTTTGTATTTGTGATGGATGATGTACTGTCCAAACAAGGAGCTTATGGGGTAGATACGGGCTCACATTTTAAATATGAAATAGGCGCCTACCTGTCTGCCAATTATATAAAGACCTTCGCCAAAAATATGACCTATAAGGGCCGGCTGGATTTATTTTCAGACTACCGGCATAACCCGGGAAATATTGATGTGTTTTTCACCAATGCATTGGAACTGAAGGTA
>NZ_DATCRD010000075.1:0-17294 GCF_036569185.1 Chitinophaga sp. | reverse complement strand
ACCTGGTTGCCGCCCGCAAAATTAGCCCATCCGGCAGGGCCCTTCCGCTCTACATCCGGGCGTGCCTGTACTTCAGTTATGACAGGATAATCCTTTGCAGTATAAAACTCCTGCTGGATCCAACCCGTGTTCTTTTGGGCGTCAGCATTTCCCGCTGCATCCAGGTCGCGGATAATTACATTACTGTATCCTATTTGCGGCGCCGGGAACAGGCTTTCTCCAAAAGGCTCTTCCAGGTAGAAATAATTGGTAAGCGTGCCTTTTGATTCCTGGCTGTAAGGCACCGGCATCCGCATGGGGTTTTCATCCGGCCCGATAGACGGTTCATAAGATGCCACCCCGCTGCTGATGGTTTGACCGGAGGCATTGGTGGTCCGGTATTCATACAGCTGCCCATATGCTGCCTCGGGAGCCGTGCTACCGCTCATAGCATTCCAGCCATCGAACATGCGTATTCTTCTTACCCGCGGCGGCCCGCCGAGCTTAATACCATCCGCTTTTACCACGCGGGCAAAGCTTTTACCGAGGTTGAATTTATTGGCAAAACCATTGTCCCTCGCACGTTCATTAAAATTCTTTCTTAACTCACTTAAATTCCCGATGGCATTTACCAGGGCTGTTAAGGCCCGCTCTATCCCCGGTTCATCCTGTATCCTGTCTTCAAACCCCGGGTATGCATATTTAGGGTATTCCAGCCTCATCTTCTGCCAGGCAGCCATGATAAATGGATTGGCTGTTACCCCTCCTTCAGAGAGATCCTTAAAAATCACATTGGTGGTGCCATCTGCATTGTTCTTAACCTTTACCACCTCGCCATAGCAGGAAATATTGTCAAAAGAGGTATCGCCTGTTGCGTTAGGGTTATCCGTAACATTCACATTGATCCGCGCATAAAAATCATTTCGCCCATTCAGGTAATCATTTACAAAATTCTGAAGAATAGCGGCATCGTTTGCTCCCCGTAAAGGGCCTGGAGTAGGAATCTTTATACCATGCGCATCTTTCAGGTTACTGGTGGCGTTACCAAGACTATCGGTAATAAAGGCCCTGATATCTACCATCTGCATGGCTTTCCGGTCCTGCACATAGGCGTAATCACCGGATTCGTAATCCACCTCGATCTTCCCACCTGTAGGCAGGGTTATCCTGTTGAGGTTCCACAGGCGCGCATTATTGTTGGCAGTGGTCTGATCCTGTTTAGTATAGGGGAACTCATCATTCCGCATACTACCCGGACCACTACGCGGTGTTTTAAAAACACCCCAACGGTCGGTAGCTAAATAGTCGTACGCCTGGTTGTAATCATAATCAAATTCATAGGAGTGATACTTTCCTTTATTGGAAGAAGCATAAGTGAAATATACCCTTCTCAAGGTATTCTTACCTCCTCCTACCAGGCTATTATTTGCCACGTTAGGGCACAGTTTGTAATCATAATCCAGGTGAACCGTCTTAATAGGCCGGGTTAGGTCACTTTTGGAATATAATCGTATCTCTTCCAGTCTGCGTTGCTTAACGGCATTCTCACGATGGCCATACACATCGCTGACACCAAGTGCATCTGTCCTTTCAGATGTAAGAAAATAAGCAATTTTAGTTTTGGTTTCTATAGAGCTGAGATACCATATTTCCTTTTTACCATAGATCACGCTTCCTTTATCATCCTCGCTATCTGCATTCAATCCCCGGTTATACAGTGCTTTACCGGGTTCCAACGGGGCGCGCCATCCGTAATCGCCTTGTACTTTGGAATAATTAAACTTTACCGCGGTACCAAGATCATCATCAGTTATGCCGTTGTTGGTAACATCCACATAATCCGGGCTTAATATAGCCGTGAGCAGGTAAGAAGATGCATAGGGCGGCTGCTTTTCATGCTTGTAATATTTGTCCCTGCCAAAATTATGCGCTATTTCTCCGTCACTGTCAATATCCAGTCCTATCAGGTTTCTCGAAGTATCTGCTGCATTGCTTTTATGGGTTGGATCCACCGCAAATGTAAATTCATCCTGCTGCAGGTTATACACCGGCAAGCCATATACTGCCCTTTTGCCATCGTTTTCAGTGACTGTAATTTCTGAAATGTGATGCTTTTTCCTGACAGCGTCTGTCCTGTAAAAAGTATTTGTTACTTCAGGCCCGCAAGCCGGGGGTGTAGTTAATGTAGTATCATAAAATTTGTACGACTTATAACTGTTGTTATTAGCAGTAAGCATGGCCTCACCGGCAGTAAGATAGGTTACCGGCGAATTTCTCAGCTGGCGGCCGGTTTTCTTTAATTTACCTATTAGGTATTCGTTCCCATATTTATCGTGCAAGGCATTTTTTGAAGTCCTTTCGTTAATTTTTACCGCTACCATTTTCTCACCCTGCACACTACTCACATACCCTGCATCTTCTGCAGTTTGCTCTCCCATCATTTTAAAATAGGCCTGCTCTTCCATCACGTTTGATGGGTCGGCATGGTCTAGGTTGGTAAGAATCGTATTATCTGTAGTCCATTTCCTGGTAACATTGGTCACATTCTGATCATAAATAGCTACCCCACCATGAAAATATCCTCCGTACCCAAAATCCGCCCCTATAGAAAAATTGCCCGACTGGTCTTCTGCCTTTGGATCAAACACCACCCCGGTATTGCCACGCTGCAGGCGGAACTGCCCGCTGCCAGCCTGATTGGTATAGGAGAACACATCGGGCGTACTCACCGGAACTGCCAGGTTAGGCAAACCTGGAATAACCGGGTTATCTTTCTCGCGCAAAAAATCCATCACGGCACGTGCATCCTTTGTTCCCCTGTCGGCGTACAAATAACCATACTCAGGGGTCATCAGTTTATTGGTAAGCAGGGATTGTTTGCTCATGTATCCTGTAAGCCCGCCTCCGCCAAAAATGGTAAACGCATGTGCTCCTATGGTGATGGAATAGGATTGGTTGGAAGATTTGTAGCCAAAGCCAATCCTGGGGCTAAACGGCGGCGTGTTATAAGAATAGGTAACGCCAACTCCCGGGGCCAGTTCTCCGGGAGCAAAAGTTTTTGACAACGCCAATTCTTTATAACCTTCCCGGGTATTGTAACTGAGATTTGCAGAAACACCTGATAAGCTGGTGCTGCTACCCGTCATATGAGCGTTCATAGATAAGCCTCCGAAAACGCTTACACCGCTGCTGGTATTTGAGTTAACGCCAACATTCAGTCCGCCGGTAAGATATCCGCTGTTCACATCTCCCAAACTCAAACCGGCATTTACACCAAATTCCGCCCCCATACCAGTGTAAGTATCACTAAAAATACCCACGGAAATAGATCCCGAGATTTTCGCCATGTCAGTGCCTTTCAGTTCCAGTCTTACCGTACCTCTTCCACCATATGTAATTTTGTCGGCCGTATAATGCGTAGTCGCAATGCTATCCCCGGCAAAATCGTCCGGCACCCCGCGCAGCTGCCGGTTAACGGCGCCCACGTTGAGGTTCCAGCCAAGTCCTACCCAGCTGGCTTCATCGTCAATACCAACACCGGAGGCGTAATTCAGGTTAACAGGATAGCCGTCAACATCCAGTAAGGGGATGTTGTATTTGAATGCCCCTGAAAACAGGTCTACCATATCGTTTGTGCCATAGGGCGCAAACTGTTTGTGCTCCGGTTGCGCTGGTCCTGATGTGAGGGCCATGGAACGAAGGGGTAACAATATCTCCCCAGTGAGGAGAAACAGGAAAAAAAATGCCAGCGCCTTTTTAATCTTTATATTTTGAATAATCATAACCTGCAGCTTATAGAGTCAGATTTCTGGAGATAATTTTTTTGTAGCGGGAATACTAACCTGGTAGAAGTAAATAACCAGTCTTTATAGATAAATGCGGCGGTTTGCACGCTTCTCAGCGGCCGTCGCTCGAAGATGACCAGGTATTCAATTCCTTTCATATTACCGTTGGCAATCCGCTGGGCCTGCAAAGGAGCCAATGTATCATGATTGAGCACCAGCTGGAAAACGGAATCCAGTCCGTAGCTGGCGCCCTGCGCATCTTTCTTTGCCATGCCGGCGCCATTACCAGGAGAAAGCACATTTACCTTAAAACACATTTCCTCTGCACCTGCGCCTTCATGACGCCCGTTTACACGTTCCCAGCATTCGGGCAAATAAGTGAAAGACACTACGGTACTGCCTACACGCTTTTCCTGGTGCAACCCGCTCGCCGGGTCATCCATAATGGCTTTAAGACCGGTACCGGCTTGTCGACAGGCACAGATCAACAACAGCATCACCCCTGTTATATTCAAGACCTTTCTCATTATTCTGTTTCGCTTTTGTAGAGAAATCTAAGTTGCTTTTCTTCGCCGTCCGGCAGCTTCACCGTTAGCTGGTAATAATATCCATCCACAAATGCCCTGTTCTCTGAAATATCTATTACCACATGATTGTTGCCGTGTTCCAGTTTCACTTCCGGGAGCTTTTTTATTGCTTTCTTAGGATCCGTGATGCCGGTGATATGATACTGCAGGGTGGTTTTCGCATAAATATTCTGCAGGGCAAACATTACCTTACCACGTGCCACATAGAAGTTACCTTTCTCCAGGTCTTTAATGTCGCGGAAGCTCTCAGGGGTAACGGGTTTGGCGCTGTCCTCGCACTTCACTTTGAACGACCACATCTCGGAATTCACCAGGATCATATCTCCCCTGTAAGCCGTTACCTGCCATACATATTCATGCCCTTCTTCCAATGCCCTGGCGGAAGGTGGGAAAAACAGCATAGGCATATTTATGTATTGCTGGTTGATGACGGGGAAATTGTAACGCAGGGCTTCCGCTTTGGCTTGTCCCTGCTTAAGTTCCGTCAGGATCAGCCGGTACTGCATGCCCGGAACAGCGGGTAACAACGGTTGCCAGTAGAGGGAAGGTCTTTTATCGCAGATAGCATCTTCATCAGCAGGACTGGTAAGGATCAGTGGGGAAAAAGGCTGGAGGTAATAATCGAAGCATTGCATGGCCAGCGACTCCCCCGAGTGCCCGTTTTCATCTACCAGCTCAAAACAATATTCATAATCACCTTCTGTGAAAAAGCCCGACTGGCGGACTACCGCAGCAATTTTACCATTACCGAAATTAATACCGGCGCCGGCGATCAACCCGGGAGGCAGGGGATTCACCCCTGGCTTCACTTCAAATGGTTTGGTTTTTATAGTCACTACCTGCCCTTCTTTAGCGGCAGTTACCGTTATCCGCAAACTGGCTACCATCCTTTGCGAGGCGGGACCGGCAATCCTCGCCTGGAAAAGACCATCCATTGTTCTCCCCTGTACTTCCGGCAGGAATACAAACGATACCTGGGCTGCTGCCTGTGTAAACATCAGCAGTAAACATCCTATTATCAAATATGTAAGCCTCTTCATATACTATCTGTTCAATTGGTAATTTAAAGCCAGCTGGGTGCTGATGTTGCCAAAGAGATAATTCTGCGGTGTGTTCATCAATTGCTTCCTGCAATCGGCATACACACTTACCTGCAGCCGCTCCATTAATGATGCGCTAACGGTTTGGCGAATGCCTACCTGCCGCACCACGTCTTTATTGTCGAGGTAATTAATACCGCTGGTACATGACCAGATCTTACCTAACTGGTAACTCCAGCCGGTTTCCGCGGTAAACAGGTTACCATAGAGCGCCTGGTCTTTCACGTCTTTATTATAGAACAGGGAAACCGTAAGCACATGCGAACTGATCACCATACTGTGATTCACATTCAGATTCACCAGCAGGCTTTTCATAGGCAGAATATCCATTTGCTGCAAACCGAAACTAACGTTGTTGTTCTGCGTCAGCGAAAACAGCTTTCCACTCAGTTGCGAGGAAACGCTGATCTGCCGGTTCAGGTATCCTGTTTCAGACAGTCTCTCCCCGGTGCTTTTCATCGTCGATTGTCCCATACGGGCCGAAAGGGAAAAGTTCTTCTTTACTTTTATACGGGTATCCAGCGTGTACTGCCTGTTCCTCCACCCGGAAGCATCTGTTGCAGAAGTGTTCATATCCTGCATATCCGTTCTGAAGCCCACCATAACTTTCCGCTTATTCCAGTACCTTCTTACATTCAGACCATAGCGTACCGTTCCCCGGCTACCGCCAGGCGATCCGGGATTAGTGTAGGCAAGACCTGAATAATTGAAATAAACCCGCTGTGATAACTGTTGGGCTTTCCATTCCCCGCTGTAGTCCATTCCAACGGAAACCGTTTGCCAGAAATCGTTCAGCAGGGTAAAGGCAGCGGTTTTGGAGGAAAGCGCGGCGCTGTTGCCTGTTGCGGCATTATTAAATTCGTTGTTCGACTTTGAGATGTCGGCCGTAATACTTCCGTATTCACCCAGGTCTATCTTCTCAGAAAAAGCGCCTACAAAAATGTTCCGTTTCAGGCTGGAGGCATTGAATTGCCGGTAGTCCTTATTTTTTGTATTGGCATTCATCAATGCTACATGGCTATGCGGCGCATTGATATCTCCTTTACCCATCTGCAGGAACTGCATACTGTATGCGCCGGGATCAAGGGAGGAATTAAACGACTGATCTTTCAGATCTCCTCCCTGCCGGGTAGTTCCAAGTCCCATCATGAGAAAATTACCCTTATTCAGAAACGAGCCCTGTACGCCCGACATAAAGAGGTCCTGTACACCACCCTTGCTGCCGCTGGCTGCGATATTACCGAGGTTCAGGCTCTTTGCCTGGAGTAACAGCCGTTGCAGGAAATTGAGGGGCAACAGTTCCTTTATATTGTTTTTCTGTGTTTCGGGATCATTTACCTGTTGCTGTATACTTCCTGTAGCCTGGTGTTGGGCCGATAAAGTTTGCCTGGCCTGTAATCCCTGCGCTACCGAGGCTTTTAATGTTTCAATCCTGCCCAGGTAATGCCGGGCGGCCATCACAGTTTTCCCATGGGCGGAGATGGAATCCATACCGGAACGCATATCTCCTTTCAGGTCTGCCTCCGTAAGCTGCAGGGTTTTATCATTTAATAACAACTGTTTTATCTGGCTGCTGTCCAGGTAGATCAATTGCTCCGGGGAGGTAAGATGATTAAAGGCAGATGCCTGCAGCGGATCTGCTATCGCCTTCATTTCATCCTGTATGTCAGTGAGCTGTTGCGAGGCAAAAGATTTAACGGCGCTTGTTACATCAATATCGCCCAGGAAATACTTCCTGAGATCATAGGTTTTATCCAGGTACCCGTTCATCCTTTGCATATAGGCCTCTTTGTCAAAGGAAAACTTCTTCAGCTGCTGTCCCATCAGCGCTTTATCAAACGGCGATGTTCCTGCCAGGCTGTTATAAACAATATTCACCGGGATATTGCCTATCACCACCATATCTTCCAGCTGTACCCCCATGCCTGATTTAAGTACGGCCCCGGGTGTGTTATCATAAAAAGCGCTGCCAGACAGTAATTTAAAACGATTGCTATAAGCGCCTGCTTTCATAAAAGCGGTTGCATCCACCTCGTTCCTGAGCGCATAAAATCCCCTGAGCTTACCGGCCACATAGGAAGATATTTTAGCGGAATCGCCAAACATTCCATAGCTGCGGCTTAGCTGTTGTAACTGCCTGGGGCCATACACTGCATTCACATGTTTGTAAAAAAGCTGGCGCGCAGTATCATTTAAATGAGCCCCTAATTTCCCTGGATGGCTTATGCCTGCCGCCTTACTGTTCAGGGAATCGATCAATGCCGTTTGTAAAACCGGATTGGTCCTGAGCAGCGTGTTATATACCTGTTGTGCAACAGCTGCCGCCGGTAGCAGGATGATAAAAAATAAAAGGGGAACAGTTCTTAATGAATTACTCATAGGTATATCAGTTTTCCTGAGAAATGAGTGCGTGTTAAAAATGAGCCGGGCCTGGGCAATCCGTCTGATAACCGTACCGTCGCAACCGGGCATTAACGGCACACAGGTTACCACCGCCTTCCGGCAGACAGTATATAAATTAGTGTTTACATTTTCTTATCATGATCCGGCTACCGCTATAACCCGATGGGCTATACGATATGTTCCGCAGGTATGGGCCTGAAAAGGGAAGCTGATGGTATTCCGGGTAATAAGTTCTTTGTATTGTAAGTCCCTGGCATCTTTTGATATGCTAACGGGTACCTGGGCAAAAGCAGGCATTTCACAGACATTACGAAGGATTAACAGTAAATGTTTCATGGTACAGTATTTGAAAAATCTCGAATAGACGCAATAAGGACAAACAAAATCAGTGGGCTTCCACTTAAACGACTCTAATTTGCCACAAGATACTCACATAGCCGAAGGCTTCAATAACACGTTTGTGTAAAAAAGTTACTTGAAAAGAGTTAACTGCATCATTCATGGTATAAAAGTAGTGAGGGGCAACGTATTGTATGTGCGTAGTTAAAAAAGAGATCAATGGGCTCTTGTCACATTGCGTTTATGTTCGGTTATAGCTTCGTGCATTCTGCTCCCCAGCTCTGTCATAGCCTTCAAAACAGGCATAACCGTCTGACCGATCCCGCTCAGTTCATATTCAACACGTGGCGGCTTCTCATTATAGCTGTGCCGGATAATCAATCCATCTTCCTCTAACTCCTTTAGTTGTTCGGTTAATATCTTACGTGATATATCCGGTATTTGTGCCGCCAGCTTTCCAAACCGAACAGCCCCATTTACCAACCGTCCCAGGATAATGGGTTTCCACTTTCCGCCAATATAGGTCATGGTATGAACAATCGGGCAGGTAGATGTATGTGTTTCGAACTTCTTCATTGGTTACGTGAATGTTACCACTTTTTGGCCTTTAGTTACATAAACGTTACTGCCAATTAGTGTTGTGAGGATAATCACAAGCAACAGTTTTAGTTACTTTATGAAACTAAAGTAAATCTATTTTTTGGTAAACGATCATCACGTAATTAAAAAAACAGCATGGAAACTAAACAAACAACCAATGGGGCGTTACAAGGTAAAATCGCCCTGGTGACAGGAGGAACAAAAGGAATTGGTAAAGCTATTGTTAAAAGACTGGAGCGCGCAGGAGCAACTGTTATTGTCACCGCCCGGAATCAGCCGGATGAACAACCTCCTACTTATACCTTCATTGCAGCAGACTTATCACAGGCTGAAGAGGTGAACAAAGTAGCCAACATCATTAATGAGCAATTCGGGCGCATAGATATACTGATCAATAACATGGGAGCAAACACATATCCAGGTGGAGGATTTAGCACCCTGACCGACGAACACTGGAGCCAGGCCCTGCAGGTGAACCTGCTTTCTTCTGTTCGCCTGGACAGGGCGCTACTCCCCGGAATGCTGGAACAAAAAAGCGGTGTGATCATCCACATATCCTCTACCAGTAGCCAGTTTCCGCTCTGGGAGTCCACCATGGCTTATAGCGCCGCAAAATCAGCATTAAACACCTATAGTAAAGCGTTGGCTACAGAGGTAGCCCATAAAGGCGTGAGAGTGGTAACGGTATCTCCTGGTTTAAATAAAACGGATGCGATGACCGCGTTTTTGGAGGATTATGCAAAGCAGGCAGGTATTACTGTGGAGGAAATGACTGAAAAACTTTTTCAAAGAGTTGGCGGCGTACCGTTGGGAAGAATGGCCGCCCCGGAAGAAACGGCTGAACTGATCTACTTCCTTGTTACCCCCGCTGCCTCTTATATCACCGGCGCAAATCTCGTGATCGATGGAGGAAATTTCCCGGTAGTTAACTAACTAATCCCGGTTCATGACTTCGCCTCTACCAGGCACAAGAAAACGAAAAGGTGTCTCAACAGTAAATTGAGACACCTTTTTTATTCTAAGAAAAAAAAAGCTAAAAAATATCCTACTTCTTCGCCAGCAATTCTTCGATCTTATTATACAACTCCGCTCCTTTCAATCCACGCGCAATCACCCTCCCCTGTTCATCAAGCAGAAAATTATCAGGAATCCCCTGGATACCAAAAAACTTCGCTACCGGTTCATCCCACTTTTTTAAACCTGAAACATGATGCCAGGGCATACCATCCTTGATAATAGCTGCTTTCCAGCGGGCGGCGTTATCATCCAGCGATACACTGATGATGTCAAAGCCTTTCTCATGGAACGCGTTAAATGCTTTCACAACATTAGGATTTTCAGCGCGGCAGGGTGAGCACCAGCTGGCCCAGAAATCGACCAGGGTCACTTTTGCATGCTGCACCACTTCTTTCAGGTGCACTTCCTTACGCGCGGTGTCCAGAGAGGTGAAAGAAGGCATCACTACGCCGGTTATTGTTTTCTTTGCCGTTTCCAGGCGACTGGCAAAATCTTTTCCCAATGGCGTTTGCTTCACAGCGGGCGACAGTTTTTCAAACAACGGCGCTGTTTTCTGGAACTGCATGGTGTTGCCGGCAATCGTATTCAGCGCTTCGAGCGATATAAATGAAGCCGGATGCGCTTTAACAAACCGTATACGTACCGCTTCCATAGAATCCATGCAGGTAAGGTATTCCTTTTCCAGTTCTGCAAATTCGGGCGTTTTACGCTGCTCCGGCGGGGTGGCCATTGCTGTTGTCCTGATAGCTACCAGGCGCTTAATTGTTGGGCCAATATCCGTTTCCAGCGCCTGGTAATCAGCATTCACTTTCCCGGAAGTGATGATGCTGTTACGAAGCGAATCCTTTGCCCGAAGCACTATATTGCCTTCTTCCAGGTAGAAGCGGTAATTATCACGGATCTCTGTTGGCTTAACGGGTTTTTGCAGGGAAATATATGTTAATGCAGGCTGACTGATACTTCCTTTAAACTCAAACCGTCCATCTATCGCTACCGTGGAATCTGTTACCTGTTTATTATCCATAAAATAATGGATAAACACGGAATCTTTTCCTTTCCATTCCTTCACTTCTCCTTTCAGGTGAAAAGCATGTTGCTGGGCCATTGCAAAACCGGGGAATAATATCAGCGCACTTAAAATATTTTTCATGAGATGTTTTTAGTTGTTTATTCGTAACCTTCGTTCTGTGTAAGATTTGGATTCTTTTGCCTGTCGCCCAAAGGAATGGGCAGCAGGATAGCCTCTTTGCGCCACCGCGTTTTACGGACGCTGTATAATGCATCGGCCTGCCCGGTGCGTTTCACATCAAACCAGCGGTGCCCCTGTTCACCAAACAGCTCTGTCATCCTTTCCTTATAGATCATCTGTAACAGTGCTTCTTTCGCAATGCCGGGGTTTAGATCAGCCACCAGGGAAAGACCTGCACGTTTACGTATTACATCCAGGTCGGCAATGGCGTCGGCCAGCCTGTTCTGCTGCGCCCGGGCTTCTGCGCGGATCAGGTACTGCTCTGCGAGGCGGAACATCACTACTGCTTCAGTGGTACCGGTGTTCACTGCTTTATATTTATAATAGGCGGTATCTCCGTTGGAGGCTTTCACCGTCCATGCCGTGAGCCGCTGGTCCCCGGTTTCAAATGCGGCCCTCAGCCAGGCAGTAAAGCGATAACTGGGATTTGTGATACTGCCGGTCATACGGCTGCCTTCCATGGTGTAATTATTGGTACCTGCATTGGCAAACTGGAAGATCGCTTCTTTTGATGTAAGCAGGAATACGTTGTTCAGTGAATCCATCGTATAAGGACCGGCGCCTATTACAGCCGTAGCCTGCATTTCGGCTTCCGCCCAGTTCTTACGGTATAATTGTACCCTGGCCAGTAAAGCGGTGGCTGTCCATTTGTTTGCGCGGATCCGTTTCCCTGCCTCTGTATATGCGGCGCCGGCATTCTCCTGCGCATAAGCCAGGTCGCTGAGTATAAGCTCATATACCTTATCTGTGGGAGTACGTGGCAGCAGGGCGTTCACGCGGTAATCAGAAGTTACCGGCATGGGCACATCTCCAAATGAGTTCACCAGGTAGAAGTAACAATAAGCGCGGAGAAAATGGGCTTCTCCCAACAATTGTTGTTTCACCGGGGCACTTACACCAGGCGCTGCTTTTACATTTTCCAGCAGTACATTCACCTGGTACAGCGTATTATACAACCCCGACCAGATAGTGCTCACACCACTGGAAGCGGCGGTCAGATTATTATCTACGAATGCCTGGTTATCGTCGTTATAGGAAACAGATCTCAGCTCATCGGAGGCGAGCCCCAGGCAGGAAGAGAGCACACCACTGAAAGGGCCGCTGCCCCATACGTTCTGGGTACTGGCATAAATACCACGCATCGAGGAATTCGCTTTTTCATCGTCGGCAAAAGCGGCAGCGGTGCTTATCTGGCTGTTGGGGAGCGCTACGTCTACAAATTTATTGCAGGAAACTCCCAGCATCAACATCGCCAACAAAAGTTTATAGGAAGAATTAATGTTCATGTTATTCGCTGTTAAAATGATTTAGAAACCTACCTGTACACCTGCAGTGATAGTACGCAAAGGCGGCAGCCTGTTCAGCCATGCTGTTTCAGGATCCACCACTTTCATGGGCGTCCAGGTGAGCAGGTTCTGGGCAAGGCCGTATACCCTTAAGCTACTGATCTTCGCCTTCTTCAGCCATGCTGATGGCAGCTCATAGGAAAGGGAGATATTTTTCAGGCGCAGGAAAGATGCATCACCATAACGGAGGTCAGAATAATAGGCTGCGTTCCATCCATACAGGGAGTTAGACGCCCCGCTGTTGGCCGTTACCAGCTTCTGAAAAGCAGCATCATCACCGGGGTGTTTCCAGGTATCCATTGCTGCATAAGGCAGGTTCTGCATACCGCCTGCAGGTATAAACGTAAAACCGGAAGTCATGTACGACATCCAGTTTACACCCATCTGTTTGGTGAACTGTAACAGGAAATCGAGCGTGATGCGTTTAAAACGGATGGTGTTGGTCATACCCCCATAGTACTGCGGATCTGTATCAAACACTGGTTGCAGATCACCGCCTGCTGTACTGGCGCTTACCTGGAAAGTGCCGTTCTTATTAAGATCTTCAACGGTATACAAACCGGTATTGGGATCAATGCCGGCGTATTTGGCAATGTACACCAGGTTCAGCGACCTGCCTATCTGGTAAGAGGAAGCATAGGAAGTTTGATCCAGTCCGTCGAAGCGCAGCAATTTATTATCCGGAACCGTGAGATTGAAATGAGTAATCCATTCAAAGTTTTTAGTGCGGATATTATTGCTGGTAAATGTAAACTCAAATCCTTTATTCTGTACCAGTACGCCGGCAAGATTGGCCGTGATGGTACTGAAGCCGGTTATACCCGGCAGTGGGTACTGTACCAGCGGATCACTGGAGTGGTTCCGGTACCAGGCGGCGGAGAACAGGATCCTGTCTTTCAGAAAACCTGTTTCCAGCGCTACTTCCAGTTTGAGGTTCTTTTCCCAGTGCAGGTCGGGCTTAAATAAGGCGGAAGGAGTAAAAGCTGTCTGATTGCCATACGTGGGATAAAAGATATAGGAGGTATAAGCATCCAGGTATTTATAATCACCGATCTTATCATTGCCGGTAATACCATAACTGGCGCGTAATTTAGCAAAGCTCACTACCGGGAGCGCCTGCATGAATGGCTCGCTGGAAATGAGCCATGCACCGCCTACTGCACCAAAATTGGAGAAGCGGTAATTGGGCCCGAAACGGCTGGAGCCATCTCTCCTGCCGGAAAAGTTCAGGATATATTTATCGTCATAATTATAATTAACACGGCCAAAAAATGCCTGGTATTTATATTCACTTGAAATGCTGGAAGGGCTTATAAATGCATTGGCGGGAATACCCACCATAGATCCCAGGAATTCATCGCTGGTATATCCTTTCACAGTAAAACTATAGCCATTGTTTTGCTGGCTCTGGTAAGTAGCGCCTGCAAGGATATCCAGGCGGTTTTTTCCAAAGGTAGTGGCATATTCCGCCTGTGGTTCCACTATCCAGCTTTTAAAACTGTTGTTACCAAAGGAGGCCCTTCCTGTGAGGTCCTGTGTTTGGGGATTCTGCGCGGTTTTAGGTACCAGGCTCAGTTCATTTACCGTCATGTTGTTATAGCCGATGCTGCTGCGGATGGTAAGTCCTGGTGCTACGAGATAAGACACCAGCGCATCGGCCATCAGGCTTTCCGTGGTAGCCGTATATTTCTGCAGCATATAGGCGAGCGGGTTATCCATGGTAATGCCTTTTTCATTCCACATCAATCCCCCGGCCGAATCATAAAGCGCATAATTGGGTGGCAGGGTAACAGAACCTGCCAGGTCCCTGCTGCTGGTGGTATTTTTACTGGAAGAATAATTTGCGCGAAAGGCGCCGTTGAATTTACGGTCGGCGGAACGGGTGTTCAGGCTTAACTGTCCTGAAGCCCTGGTGTTAGGGAATTTGCCGGGATACACATCCGTTTCCCTGTAATATCCCCCGCCTGCCAGGTATTGCACCAGCTCGGAGCCGCCGGAAACGGAAGCCTGTGCATTGGTAGTAGTAGCAGTACCTCCGATCAGTTGCCTGGTCAGGTTGTTATCGCGGGTGGTATCCCATACCAGCAGGTCGTATGCGTTGGCAATGGTTTTTACTTTGTTATCGTTGGCGAATGCTTCGTTGCGCATGGCCACATAGTCTTTTGTACTGAGGAGGTTGGGCAGCTTAGCGCGGCTACCGCCGGAAGTAACATTGATATTGAAACGGGTGGCGCCTGCCTTACCGCGGCGGGTGGTAATCAGCACCACGCCATTGGCCCCGCGGCTGCCGTAGATAGCAGTGGCGTCTGCATCTTTCAGGATCTCTATACTTTCAATATCCGACATATTGATACTGTTGATAGGGCTCAGGCCCGTGCTGCTGTACGCGGAGATGGCAGATTGCAGCAGGTTGATATTGGCGTTATTCGCTGCCAGCGGAATACCATCGAGTATAAAAAGCGGCTCATTGCTGGCGCTGTTGTATTTGTCGACCTGCGTACGGCCACGGATCTCCACTTTAAAGCCTGCTCCGGGCACGCCGGTGGTTTGGGTAATGATCACACCCGGCGTACGGCCCTGCAGGGCCGCCAGTACGTTGGATACCGGCGCCTGGTTCAGCTCTTTGCCTGTTACTTTGTCGATGTTGCTGGTAGAAATACGTTTGGAAGTAAGACCATATGCCTGCACTACTTTTTCATCGAGCGCGCTTATGGAAGCTTCCAATACAATGCGCATGGAGGAGCCCGAAGGCGGTACTGTTACTTCCCTCGACTGAAACCCGATAAAGGTGATCAGCAATATTTCGCCGGGTTTGGCTTTTATGGAAAACTTACCCGAGGCATCGGTGCTTACATAATCCGAAGTGCCTTTCACCCGGATGTTGGCGCCGGGTAGTGGCGTGCCATCTGAGGCAATAATAACACCCGTAGCAGGGCCCTGATTGGGAGTAGCTTCAGGAATGGTTTCCTTCTCCCGGATAATAATATTCTTATCACGGATGGTGTATACCAGTGAGCGGTCTTTCAACACCCCTGTGAGAAAGGCTTCCAGCGGAATATCTTTCACCGCCACCGATACCAGCGGAGTGGATTTGATCAGTTCCAGGTCGTAGAAAACGAGGTACCCGGTTTGCTGCCGGATCTCTGAAAAAACCTGGTTCAATGGAATGTTATTAGCATTCAGCGTCATTGTTTGCGACTCCACTTTCGCAGATACATGCAAACAGCAAACTAACAGGAGATAAGCGGTGAATCGCATAACCCGGATGATTTTAGCCAGGGAACTGGTTGTGGTTCCGCTGGTTGATTTTTTGGAACTTCCCGAAGGGCCAGGCATGGGATGGCCCTTACAAAGCGCATAAATTTGCATACTTTTGCAATAGTTAATGGTTGATTAATAATGAGTCTTACCCAGACTTTGCTATTTAAAATAACCAGGCTACTAACCGCTCCGGTTGCCCCCGGGGCGGTTTTCGTCTGTATAACCTGTTGTTATTACGGCTGTACTATCAGCCGTTTTCCTTCTTCTATATGTACATTTACTTTCATCATACGCATTACCTCCACGATATCGGAGAGGTGGAGGTTCCTCGACAGCTGCCCTCCAAAGAGGCGGTGAGGCACGGGCCCTTTGTAGATCACCTCCACATCATACCAGCGTGCTACCTGTTGCAGTACCTGCTCCAGGTCCATCTTCTCAAAATCAAAAATGCCATTCTTCCAGGCTATTACCTGCGACACTCCTGCAGAGGTAAGCGATTTCACCACTACAGCTGTCCCGCGGGGATCTGCCTGCGCCTGCTGCCCGGGTTGCAGCAGTATTTTATCACTGCCTCTCCAAACCTGTACTTTCCCACTGGCAAGCGTAGTGCGGATGGAACCTTCCTCCGTATAAGCGTTCACGTTAAAACGGGTTCCCAGTACTTCCACGGAAACACCTGCCGGCAGGTTCACACGGAATGGTTGCCCCGGCGCCGGCGCTACTTCAAAGTAAGCTTCTCCGGTAACGGTTACCAAACGTTCTTTACCGGCAAAAGCGGTAGGATAACGGATAGAGGAAGCAGCATTCAGCCATACTGCCGAATTATCCGGCAGCACTAACCTGAACTGGCCTCCGCGTGGCGTAGTAAGTACATTATAACTCACCTCACTGCCGCCGGCTTTCACCTCATAGCGCAGTTCCCCCGCCTGCTGGCTCACGGCAGTATTCCCCTGTTGTATCACCTGCCGGCCGCTGCTGTCGAGCGCTACCTGTGTGCCATCTGCCAACGTGAGCACCGCTTTGTTGGTACCCGGCGGTACATCTGCTTTCACAGCCAACTGTGATGGCGGCTGCCTTTGATGGTTTATAAAATAAGTGGCGCCTCCCAGCAGGAACAGACCTGTTGCCGCAGCTGCCCACCACCATTTGCGGGCAGGCAATTGTTTTACCTGTGGGGGCGCAGCAGGCAACTGCGCCAGGATATGATGATAAAGCGCATCTGCCTCCGTAGCGGGTAAGGTTGCATCCGTACGGTGCTTTGCTATCAGTTCATCCAGTATTACTTCATCAGGTGATCCCTCCCGTAAGGCGGCCATTAAATCGGCCTGCTCTTCCGGAGAGGCGGTCTGTTCATAAAACCGGTGCAGCAAATATTTCCATCTTGCTCTATGCATATTGGTGGTTTGTAAGATAAAGTGGTCCTATTTCACTACTGACAACCGGGAGAGAAAAGAGGGGTAGTTGAGGAAAAAAAATATTCAGCGGCGGACTTCCAGCAGGCAAATAGCCAGCAAGCCAATGGCATTGCCGTTTTCCTGCAGGTATTGTTTTACCGAGCTGAGTGCAGCCATCATATGTTTTTTGACCGTTTCCCGGGAGATGTTTAACCGGTGAGCGATATCATCGTG
>NZ_DATCRD010000074.1:0-58353 GCF_036569185.1 Chitinophaga sp. | reverse complement strand
GCTCAGTTCCTGTTCTACGCCGCATAGTTCCGGGAATTCTGATAGTATTACGGAACCGCCCAGTGCTACCAGTATATCGGCCACTTTACCAACAGCGGGATTGGCGGAGATACCGGAGAAGCCATCGGAGCCGCCGCATTCCATGCCAAGGCATAATTTGCTGAGAGGAGCGGGTTGCCGTTGCCATTGGTTGGCATAGGCTAATCCCTCAAATGTTTGTTGAAGGGCTTTGGTCATCAGCGTTTTCTCCGAGCCTTCCTGTTGCTGTTCCAGGTAGATCACTGTTCTGTCAAAGCCCGGTGACCTTTTTTCAATTTCTTCTTTGAGGATACTGATCTGTGCGTTCTGGCATCCCAGGCTTAGTACTGTTGCGCCAGCCACGTTGGGATGTGTAATATAACCTGCCAGTAAGCCACAAAGCGTGCGGGCATCGTCTTTGGTGCCACCGCAGCCCATGGTATGTGTGAGCAGTTTAATGCCGTCAATGTTTGGAAAGGCTCGGGTGGGAAGTGTAAGCGTAGCAGTGGCAGCAGCGTGGCCGGTTGCGTTGCCCTGCCGGAAATCCTGCAGCAGTTGTTGCAGCATGGCTTCATACGGCGAAGGTTCCCGGTAGCCCAGTTCCTTTACCAGCATTTCATGCAACAGCTGCACGTTACGGTTTTCGCAGAACACCAGCGGAATAATGACCCAGTAGTTACCGGTGCCTACCCGTCCGTCTTTGCGGTGATAGCCCATGAAGGTGCGGTTTTTCCAGGGAGATGTATCCGGCGGCGTCCATTCAGCATGCCGTTCCCCGCTCACGCTGAACTGCCCCGAAGCGTGGCGTATATTTTTAGTGGTGATAAGTTCCCCGGCAGGAATATCTTCATTGGCCAGTCCTACCAGTACGCCGTACATAATCACGGGGCTATCTTTGGGAATAAGGCGTACCGCTATTTTATGCTTGGCGGCAATATCACGTATAGCCGTTACCGTTTGTTGCCCATTGGTCACCGCAGTACCGGCGGCAATATTTTGCAGCGCTACCCAAACGTTATCTCCCGGATGGATCTGTAAGATGCTTTGTTTCATTATTGTTTAAATAAAATGAGTTTACACCAGGGCCCTGTCCAGATGCACATAGCCACCATCCACATGAATGAGTTGTCCTGTAGTATGGCTTGATTTCACCGACAGGAGGAATGCGGTCATCTGGGCAATTTCTTCGGGGGCGGTCATGCGTTTTTCCAGTGGAATACGTTCCACGATGCTGGCCAGTTTCGCTTCCTTATCGGGGAAGGTGTTGATCCAGCTTTCATATAAAGGCGTCCATGATTCCGCTACCACAATGGCATTTACGCGGATGCTGAAAGGAAGCAGTTCCACTGCCCATTCCCGGGTAAGGGCATTGCGGCCGCCATTGGCAGCCGCGTAGGCGGAAGTATTTCCCTGCCCGGTTTCCGCGGTTTTGGAGGTGATATTTACAATAGCTCCTTTGGATGTTTTCAGGTAGGGAAGGGCATGATGCGCTACCAGGTAATAATGTACCAGGTTACGGTGCAGTGATTGCATAAAAGCCTCGTAGCTTCCTTTTTCCAGTCCAACGCCATCATTAATGCCGGCATTGTTCACGAGGCCGTCTATACGCCCGAATTCCGCCGCTACGACCGCTACTGCCTTTTCGCAGGCATGCGGATCAGTAAGCTCGGCTGTCACCTGTGCGCCTTTGCCACCGGCCTGCTGTATTTGCTCCAGGTGCCGCCGGTTATCTGCTTCACTTCTGCCAACAATAACAGGAATAGCGCCTTCCTGCGCCAGTACGCTGCTGATGGCGGCGCCAATGCCTTTGGCGCCGCCGGTTACGATGATGATCTTATCTTTTAAACCCAGGTCCATACGTAATATTTAGAGGGAGTTTTTTGAAATATCGCCATTCACCTGCCGCCATATCTTCATGGGATTTTCATCCTGTAGTTCAGGAGGCAGCAGGTAGGAGGGGAAGTCCTGGTAGCATACAGGGCGGCAGAAGCGGTAAATGGCAGCAGTACCTACGGAAGTGCCGGCGGCAGGGGTAGTAGCCGGCCAGGGGCCGCCGTGCACCATAGCATGACTAACGGCAACGCCTGTAGGAAAACCATTGATGATGATCCTGCCGGCTTTTTCCCGGAGTATATCAATCAAAGCGCTGTGCTCCCTCAGTTCTTCTTCTGTACCATGGATAGTGGCGGTGAGCTGACCTTCCAGGCGCTGCGCCACGGTATATATTTCTTCTATGCTGCCCGCATGGATGTGCAGGGAAGAAGGGCCAAATACCTCATGACAGAGGGAGGGGTTTTCCAGGGCCTGTGCAGCCGTTACCTGTAATAAACTGGGGGTAGCCTGTTGTGGCGCAGTGCCGGCTTCTCCGAGTATTTGTACTCCCTGCGCACGTAATGCGGCAATGCCATTATGATAGGCTTCCAGTATGCCAGGCGTGAGCATGTAGCCGTTGGGCAGCGTGCTGATGCCTTGCCGGAGCGCATCTATAAAAGCATCGGTAGGATTGCCTGCCGTGGTAATGAATAACCCGGGGTTGGTACAGAACTGCCCGGTGCCCAGGGTAACCGACTGAAGAAACTGGGTAGCCAGCGCCGGTCCCTTCTCCCGTAAAATACCCGGAAGAAAGAATACGGGGTTTACACTGCCCATTTCTGCATACACGGGAATAGGAACCGGTCTTCGTGTAGCCGTTTCATATAGTACCTTGCCGCCTTTAAAGGAGCCGGTAAAGGCAATGGCCGATACCAGCGGATGCGCGGCCAGGTACTGCCCCGTTTCATGGGAGGTGCCGTGTACCAGCGAGAACACTCCATCGGGCATACCGGTGCGTAAAACAGCTTTACGTATAGCCGTGGCAGTTAAGTGGGAAGTATGCGGATGCGCCGGATGCGCTTTAAATACAACAGTACAACCGGCGGCCAGTGCAGCGGTAGTATCTCCGCCGGCTACGGAAAATGCCAGCGGAAAATTACTTGCGCCAAAAATGCCGGTAACGCCTATGGGTATCTGCATTTGCCGCAGGTCCGGCGTGGGCGTGGTGATCCGCGCATTTACCCATGAGCCTTCCGTGATAGTGGCTGCAAACAGCCGGAGCTGCCCGGTGGTGCGGTCCCTTTCTCCCTGTAGCCTCGGTAACGGGAGCCCGCTTTCCGCGGAGGCGGTGTTGATCAATTCATCTCCCAGGGAAATTATTTCCTCTGCAATAGCATGCAGGAAAGCGGCTCTTTGCTCCGGGGTTGTTTTTTTATAAACGTTAAAAGCCTGTGCGGCCAGGTGTAAAGCCGAATCAATTTCGCCGGTAGTAGCTTCCCTGAATTCCTGCGGCAGCCATTGCTGCTGCAGGGGTGCGAACGCCCGGAAGGTATGGTCGCCTTCACCGGAGAAATTGTTGCCTATCATCTGCAATCCTGTCAATGATGTTCTGTTCATATTATTATGATTAGTTTACTTCCAGGTCGTTCATAGCCGGCAGTTTGGGGAATGGGGCATGTGGTTCGCGCTGGTACCAGTATACTACGCTGCTGATATCAGACTGTTGCGGAAGATAACGCCCGCCGCTGCGCCAGCCCAGGTCCTGTATAGTGATCTTCAGTTCTTTTTCAAAACGTATGGGATCCATGATATGCCAGCGGTATAAGCCAAACCGTTGCTGCGATTTGTACAGGCCATCGGGGCGTATTACCTGCGCCAGCCCTGAATACGGCGTGCAGAATTCCTGATACCGCCCTTTGTTATCGAAGTTATAGGAGCCGCAGAAATAATCTTCTGTACCGGTGCCGCAAATGGTAGGATATTGTTTATCGCCATCCATAAAGAATTTTATTTCTCCTTCTCCCCACCAGCCGTTGTTGTTAACGCCCCAGGCAATGTAGGTGCCCACGTACTGGCCTTTTCCTTTTACACCGTCGATCATGGTAAAGCTGGCATCTTTCACGGGATTGTTGCGGCGGAACTGCGCGTGGAAATAGCCCGCATCCTCCGGTACGTTGGTAAGTGTATAATCTACCTGGTAGTACAGCGTCATTCTTTCTGTATTGATATTTTCCATGGTGATGCGGCATTTCTTCCGGAAAGGCATAGCCCAGTAGCAGTTAAAGGCGCTGCCGGGGTTTACGCATACCGCCAGTGAGTTGAGCGGTGCATATTCGCCCCAGCCCATGCCGAAGAAATCGCCTACCGGCACTTCTACGGATGGAGTGGTTTCATCGTCCCAGTAAAAACGGATAATGGAATAGCGCCAGTTGCCGGTGGGAGTCATCCATATATGCTGGATGGCGCCAGGGCCTGTTATTTCAGCGAGGGTAACGGTTTTTCCCGGTTCAATATGAATATAGGGATTTACTTTCCATCCCTGTCCCAGTTCCCTGGCGGCGCCGCGGGCATTGCCCTGTTCCAGGGTGGCCATGCCGCCTTTGCCAGGCTCGCCGGTAAAGTTTTCCGGGCTGATAGAACGGGTTTTTGCATCAGATAAACGGTACAGATTTCCCATGTTCATTTCCAGGCCGTTAAAGGGTTGCTGGGCGCTGGCAGCGGTCCATGTGAAGAGCGCAAACAAAGAAAGGCGCAATAGTTTTTTCATCATACGTGAATATTAAATGATTAGGTTTACGGGTTTTGCTGAATATTGCTTTATCGTTTAAGCAAAATGATATGTTTTAAAGGATCATTTTCATACGTGCTTTAAAGATCACCGGCTTCCACAGGATTTCCTTATTACCAGCGTGGTATCGATACTAATGGCCGTAGTGGCGGAAGTATCATCTGCAATCTGTTCCAGCAACACGCGTACTGCTGCTTTTCCTATTTCAAGGATCGGCTGCCTTACAAATGTTACAGGCGCATAAAACAGGTCCAGCGCTTCTCCTTCGTCAAATGTGATCACTGCCAGTTCATCCGGTATGCGTATGCCAAGTGTGTTAATATATTTCAGTCCCTCTATGGCCAGGCTGTTGGTGGCAAAAAAGATGGCATCTGCCGGCTGTTTCCCTTTCAGCAGCTGGTCAATAGCCAGCTGTATATCTTCTTTCAGATGCGAGTATCTTGCTTTCTTCAGCCAACTATTACTGGCCTTTATTTTATGTTGTTGTAATGCATCCTGGTAACCGCCAATCCGCTCGCTGATATGATGCAGGGTGGTTTTATACGCAACCATGCCAATCCGTTTCCTGCCGGCCTTAATAAGATGCGATACGGCGCCGGCTGCGGATTCCCGGTTGTTAACCGCAATATAGCTGGCTGCAATGCCGGGAAAGAACCGGTCGATCAGCACAAACGGGATCTTCTGTTCCTTCAGTTGCTGCAGCTGCTGCTCAGATCCTTCTGTAGGTGTGATGATCAGGCCATCGACCTGCCGGTTTACCAGCACATTGATCAGGTCCTGCGACTTATCCACGTTTTCATCCGAACTGCCAAAGATCACGTTGTAATTGTTTTTTTTGGCTTCGTCTTCAATGGTACGTGCAATATTGGCAAAGAAAGGATTGGAAATATCCGCCACGATCAGGCCAATGGTGAACGACCTGCCGCTTTTCAGGCTGCGGGCAATGTGATTGGGCTGGTAATTCAGCTTCCGCGCAATTTCGCGGATCTTTTTTGCCATGCCTTCCCCGACACGGGCTTTCTTATCCTTGTTGGTCAGCACATAAGATACCAGCGCAGTGGATACACCTGCTTCGGTAGCGATATCTTTCAGCGAGACTTTCTTCATCTTTTAAAAATATGCTTAAACGTTTAAGTTTGCAAGTTTTTTGGAAGAAATTTTTTCAGATAGGAAGAAAGAGGGTCGAAAAGATTATGGTATTCCCGCATATCCAAAGGAAATACGGACATTTGTCCGGATAACGTAATAAGGCATTGACAATGAGTAGCTACATATTTACCTCCGCACGCCTGGGATTCAGGTACTGGGAAAATGAAGACACACCTCCTTTTTGTGAAATGTGCCGCGATCCCAGAGTAATGGAGTTTTTTCCAGGCACCCTGTCAAACCAACAATCGGAAGAAATGATCATCCGCATAAAAAAACATTTTGCGGAAAAAGGATATGGCTTATATGCTGTAGACCGGTTGGATAGGCAATCCTTTATAGGTTTCATTGGATTTTCCACCCCCTCATTTGAAGCCTCATTTACTCCCTGTACGGAAATAGGCTGGCGACTGCAACACGACGCCTGGGGACAGGGATTTGCTACTGAAGGGGCTATCCGTTGCCTGGAGTACGGATTTGCTACCTTTCATTTCCCGGAAATTTATTCATTCACCGCAGTGATCAACAAACGTTCGGAACAGGTAATGATCAAAGCAGGCATGCAGAAAACAGGTTACTTTGATCATCCGCTCGTTCCGGATAACAGTCCTCTGCTCCGGCATATCTTGTATAAAATAGTCCCCCCAACGGAGCATTTGTAATTTCAGTGGCAATGGGCTACTTTTAACAGTATGATACAGCTGGAAAGATTTACTGCCGCGGATTTTGACCGTTTTATTTCGTGGGTCGACAATGAAGAAGCACTGGTCCAGTTTGCCGGCCCGTTGTTTACTTACCCATTAACCCATGCACAGCTGAGTGCTTACCTGCAGCAAACAAAGAAGCAACCTTTTAAGATCCGCCTGCTGGAAACGGGCCAGGTGATCGGGCATTGCGAACTGAATTTCGAAAAAGAGATGCCCCGCCTGTCGCGTATCCTGATCGGGGAAAAAAGCATGCGCAACAAGGGCCTGGGCAAGCAGGTGGTAAAGGAAATGGTGAACCGTTTATTCAGCACAACGGAGCATACGGCGGTTGATCTGAACGTATTCGAATGGAACCACAATGCCGTGGCCTGTTACACCCAACTGGGATTTAGGATCAACCCGGATATGGCAGGCACTACCAAAGTAGGCGAAGCGGTATGGAATACCTATAATATGGTGTTGCAGAAAGCCGACTGGATACAGAAACATCATGTGGTGGACGGAGCAAAAGAAAGATATCTTTTTGAATGGCCGGGAAAACGCGCCGCTATGGCGGCCGCCAGCTCGCCGGCCACACAGGTCCTGCATCCCGTGAAAACAGATGCAGTGAATTTTGACAGTACAGAAAATATTTATATTGAAGGAGATAATCTTGAAGTGCTGAAACTGCTGCATCAGCAATATACCGGCAGCATCAAAATGATTTATATCGACCCTCCTTATAATACCGGGCGGAAATTTGTATACCACGATAATTTCAGGCAAAGCAGCGCCAGCTATCATATGCTCATTGAGCAGGATGAAGCTATGCCGGATCCCGAAGCCAGTGGCAGGTATCACGCCAGCTGGCTGTCTATGATGTACCCCCGCCTGAAGCTGGCTGGTACTTTATTGCGTGAAGACGGTATCCTCTTTATTTCCATTGATGACCGTGAACTGCCTAATCTCAGGAAGATCTGTGATGAGATTTTCGGAGAGATGAACTTTGTAAGTTGCCTGCCACGCATCACCAAAAAAGCCGGTAAATCTACCAGCATGATCGCCAGGAACAATGATTATGTATTATGCTACCGCCGGTCGCCTTCCGCCCGTTTTAATACCTCGCGCTTTGATGCCGCAGGATATATTCATTCTGATGAGTATGAGGCGGAAAGAGGCCGGTATAAATTAAACCAGCCCCTGGATTACAGCTCTATCCAATATTCCCCTTCCATGGATTATGAAATTGAAATAGAAGGACAGGTGCTGCGGCCCGGCAATGCCACCCGGGAGGAAATGCTCAAAAGACAGCAACGCAATCCTAAAAGTGATTTCTGCTGGAGATGGAGTAAAGACTTGTATGAATTTGGACGGAAGAACGGCTTTGTAGTGCTGAAACAATCCAGGAATGGTTACCGGATCTATACCAAAACATACGAGAAAGCTACCATTTCCCGTGCAGGGGACCAATATTCCGTGGAGATGAGGGAAAGAACAAAAGCCTTCTCCAGCCTTGATCTTATCGATAACCGCTTCTCAAACGATAATGCCAAAAAAGATATAAGCAAATTGTTCGGGGAGAAAATATTTGAATATTCAAAACCGGTATCCCTGCTCAGCGAATTAATTGACCTGGCTACAGACGAAGGCGATATAGTGCTGGATTTCTTTTCAGGATCAGCCACCACCGCACATGCCGTGTATTCGGTAGCAGCGCTCAGCGGTAAACAGCGGAAATTTATCCTGGTGCAGGAACCTCAGCCTACAGATGAAGAAAGCGAAGCCTGGCATGCAGGCTATAAAAATATTTGTGAAATAGGAAAGGAGCGGATCCGCCGGGCCGCCCAAGCCATAAGAACGGAAACCGGTGCATCATTCGACGATGGTTTCCGCGTTTACCGACTGGGAAATCCCGGCCAATAGCCATCTCCGTTAAAGCAACTTGAACCATATTCCACCACAGTTCTTTTATTAATTATATTTGGGCAGGCATGTCCAATTGCTGCCATTCCATTTGTTATAAGGTATATTATCACACTTAAAACTTAAAAAGATGGAAGAGTTTATGTTGATTTTCAGACACGAGGATGGCAATAAAGTAGCCTCCCCGGAGCAAATCCAGGTTTGGATGAAACAAACAATGGACTGGATCGGCGGGATTGCCGCGCAGAACAAATTCGTGGAAGGAAATGGCTTACCGTTTGCCGACAGCAGGGTGGTGCACCACAATAACGTAGTGACCAACGGGCCTTTCGGCGAAATCAAAGAAACCATCGGCGGGTATATTATTGTGAAAGCTGCTTCAGTGGAAGAAGCGGTGGAGTTTGCAAAAGGAAGCCCGGTATTACAGGGCGATGGCAATACTGTGGAAGTAAGGAAGGTGGACCGTCATTAAAATTATACAGAGGGGCATCAAAAGTAATTTTGCCCAATTCCATCCGGAGCGCATTTCCGCTTCATTACTTTTGATACCCCTCCTGTTTTGTATGGAACAACCCGGCTTAATACCGCACCTGTTCCGGACAGAGTTCCGGAAAATAACGGCCGTACTTTGCAAGGCTTTTGGCATTGCACATATGGAAGTAGCGGAAGACATTGCCGCTGAAACCTTTCTCTCTGCCATGGAAACCTGGCCCTATAAAGGCGTTCCGGAAAATCCAACCGCCTGGTTGTATCTCGTGGCCAAAAACAAAGCGAAGAATTATTTCCAGCGGAACAGGTTGTTTGCAGAAAAAATTGCGGTGCAGATAAAAAATACAGCCACAGAAACAGCAGTGCCGGAGATTGATTTATCGGAAGAAAATATTACCGACAGCCAGTTGCAGATGATCTTTGCTATCTGCCATCCCTGTATTTCCGAAGAAGCGCAGGTAGGGCTTGCACTTCGTATCCTCTGCGGTTTTGGGATCACAGAAATTGCCAATGCTTTTTTAACCAACAAGGAAGTTATCAATAAACGCCTGTTCCGCGCGAAAGAAAAATTGCGGGAAGAAAAAGTGGAGATCGCATTTCCACCGGAAACAGAGATCCCCAAACGGCTGGACAGCGTGCTTACTACCCTGTACCTGCTTTTTAATGAAGGGTATTATTCGGAAAGCCAGGATGCCGTGCTGCGGGAAGACTTATGCCTGGAAGCCATGCGGCTCACTTACCTGTTGCTCGAAAATACGGCCACCAATACGCCGGAAGTAAAAGCATTGTTTGCCCTGATGTGTTTTCATGCCTCGCGCTTTGAAGCCCGTAAGAATGAGAACGGCGAAATTATCCTATACCAGGACCAGGATGAATCACTATGGAATGAAACGCTGATCGCCAAAGGCGCCTGGTTCCTGCATGAAGCTTCCGGCGACGGGAAAAAAGTATCGCGGTACCACCTGGAAGCCACCATTGCTTACTGGAATACACAGAAGCAGGACACGCCGGAAAAGTGGGAGAATATCCTGCAACTGTATAACCGTTTGCTGCAGATCAGTTATTCGCCGGTGGCAGCGCTGAACAGGACCTATGCCCTGTCGAAAGCCAATGGAAAGGAAGCCGCCATAGCAGAAGCGGAGAAGCTGCAGCTGACCGATAACCATTATTATTTTGTGCTCCTCGGTGAATTGTATACCGGCATTGATCAGCCCCTTGCCGTTTCCCATCTTCAGAAAGCATTATTACTCGCTAAAACGGAAACGGATAAACGAACTATCCGGCACAAGTTGGATTTGCTGTTTTAATGAAATTGCTGCGACATTTGTTCCAGGTACGTTTCTATAGGTACCGAGTTTCTCAGCGCCATCAGGTGGTTGCCTGTATTGCCAATAACCGTACGGAATTGGTTGCTTTTCCGGGTAGCCAGGTCGTACAGTACTTTTACAATAACCATCCGGTCGTCTTTCATACTGGCATCTGCCGTTTCAAACAGGTGCTGCAATTTCCTGGTCAGTTCGTCGTATACGGTGATATCCGGATTTTTATTCCAGGTAACGTTCTCTATAAAATTGGTATCCATTGTACCGCCCTGTTCAATGAGCCGCAGTTCAATATTAAGTGGTTTCAGTTCATAGTATAATCCTTCTGTAAACCCTTCCAGCGCAAACTTCGACATGTTATACAGCGATCCCAGCGGCGCTGCGGTAGTGATGCCCATAAAGGAACTTACATTAATGAACATACCTCCGCCCATGCTGCGGAAATGCGGAAGGAACGCCCGGATAACATTAATAGGCCCCCTTGTGTTCACCGCAAACTGCCGGTCTATATCTTCTTCTTTTGCCAGTTCCAGCGCCCCGTAAACGCCCATACCGGCATTGTTGATCACCACATCAATTTTTCCGAATGCCTGAATGGCATCCTGTGTGGCCTGCTGCACTTCCCCCAGGTTGGTTACATCCAGCCGGAATATTTTAATGTTAGGATATTGCAACAGCTCCGTTTCTTTTTCCGGGTTGCGCATAGTGGCAGCTACATTCCACCCCTGTTCTGCAAAATAGCGGGCGCTTGCTTTGCCAAGTCCTGAACTGGTGCCCGTAATAAAAATTGTTTTGTTCATCGTTTTATTATTTACGATACAAAAGTATGGGCACATTGGTATAACTTTGTTACCAGTATCACAGAGTATACCAAAATTAATAGTATGGAAAAAGCAGCCACACCAAGAAATCAGCAGGCAGAATTAAAAGCATTACAGGATACCATTTACGTGGTAGGTGGTAAATGGACCTTACCTGTTATCAACTCCATCTGCAACGGAAATAGGCGTTTCCGGGAAATAGAGCGCAGCATACCGGGTATCACCACGCGTATGCTATCCCGCGTGTTGAAAGACCTGGAGCTGAACAACCTGGTTGTGCGTACAGTATATGATGAATCACCTGCACTGGTGGAGTATACTTCCAATGATTACTGCAAAACACTGGGACCGGTGATACAGGCAATGATCCTGTGGGGACAACAGCATAAGCATAAGATCCGGTCAAAAAAATAATGTCAGCTGCCGTGGCGCAGCGCTTTTGAAAAGGCGTCTGTAATGGCGGCATTATCCCTTCTCAGGATGGTCGGGTTGACGGTCATACGCGAAGCGCCGTACGACTGTGGCTGGCCCACGATGATCCCTTTCTCTTCCCGCAGCCATTTTGCGGTTTTTACGGTGTCGATCTGTTGATCGAAGTACAGGTCAAAAATATTGGTGCCTCTTTCCCTCGGGCTTATTTTTATCCCGCTGATCTTGTTCAGTTCTTTAAAGAGTGCATTGGATTTCCGGATAGATTCCTCCAGCACTTTGTCAATATCCTGTAAGTGGTGCAGTGCCATAGCAGCATTCCCCCAGTTTGTAAAAATGCCGCCTCCATGCACTTTCAGCAGGTGTGGCATTTTATCGATCACTTTCTTTTCACCACAAAGAACAGCGCCGCCCTGTGCACCCAGGTATTTATACAGGCAAAGGTAAACAGTGTCAAAGTTTTTCGTATAGTCGATTACTTTAGTACCGGTAAATGCAGCGGAAATATGCAACCGCGCTCCATCCAGGTGGGTTTTGATGCCCAGCTCCCGGCAATAGGCGGTAATAGCGTTGATATCTTCCAAAGGAAAAAAACTATTGGAGCATCTTCTTACCGGCGTTTCTATAGATAACGCGCCGATGGGTGCTTCAAATGCTTCTTCTGTTTTATGCCAGCTGATGGCCTGCTTCAGCTCTTCCAAGGTAAATGCAGCTTTGTCTTTTCCCAATGGGATCAGCCGCTTGTTAAAGATGGTTTGCGCTGCATCGGCTTCATCGCGGTAAACGTGGCTGCTTTCCTGTACTATCACTTTGGGATGATCGCCTGAAAGCACCTGTAATGCCAGCTGGTTGGCCAGTGTGCCGGAAGGCATATATATAGCGGCTTCTTTGCCGGTTATTTCACAGCATTTGTCCAGCAGCTCTTTCATGGTACCATCGCTGCCGTAAAAATCTCTTGTGATAGCGTGTTGTTGCTGGATAAGTTGAAGCTGTTCAATATAATCCACCGGTTTGTAGAAGATACCGTCGTTGATAAAATAAACCCTTTCGCTGTCTTTTTCAGGATTTACATTGTTGCGCCGTGGTGCCGCTTTTGATGCCCATGGAAGGGCGCCTGCCAACGCACTGAGGGAGGCTGCTTTCAGAAAATGCCTGCGTTGAATATAGGTCATAGTAGTATTTTTTTTGAAAGATATTTATGGGTCTGCCCGGTAAATATAATAAACGGAGAGCATCCCTTTTCATTGTGATCAGGTATCTTTTTTGTGGCATCACATAGTTATGTAACTTTAAAAAAAGATGTATGCAGGAAGAAAAAGCAACGGGGTGGGATTTCAGTTATCTCACCAATACCGGCAGGATGATGGAAAGCCCTTTACCCTGGAACTATTTTATAATGATTGGCCGTTACCTGAAACCGGGCTGCACCCTTCTTGACCTGGGTACCGGTGGTGGCGAGTTTTTAAGCCTGTTGCCGGATAAGGAGCAACTTCGTATATACGCTACCGAAGGATACCTTCCCAACGTGGAGCTGGCGCAAAAAAAGCTGCGCTCATTCGGTGGAACGCTTGTTCACGATTATACAGATGATAACCTGCCTTTCGATGATAATTATTTTGACCTGGTGATCGATCGTCATGAGAGTTATGATCTGAAAGAAGTATATCGCATCCTCAAACCCGGCGGGTATTTTATTACCCAGCAGGTAGATGGCAGAAGCGACCTTTCTATAGCAGAGGTACTGAAGGTAAAGGCCAATGAAGAATTCCTGCACTGGAATATCGACTATGCCTTGCTGCAGTTTGCGCCGCTACCCTTTAATATTATCCACCAGGAGGAAGATACAGGCTTTATGAGATTTTATGACGCAGGTGCATTGCTGTTTTATATCCGCTCCATGCCATACCTGTTTGAGGAATACGACCGCTTTGATTTCACACAGTTATCGGCCTTGTTGTCGGATTATTTTGCCATGAATACTTTCCTGGATGTGCGGAAAGACAGGTTTGTGATCATAGCGCAGAAATAGGCGCTGCAACAATATCTCCCGGCTGGTTGTTAAAAAAGAATAGAATATCGTATGATCATGAAAAATATACTGCTCTTTTTACTGTGCTTACCGCTTTTTACTTTCGCGCAGCGTGAGAAATTATTATATGGATATGCTTATGGCATGATCCACGATGGCAGCGGCGGAGGCGGGGTGACTGCCAATGTGGATTTGTTGCATCACACTATCAGTGTGGGCCCCGGTGTAGAGCTCACTTCCTATAACGGTCATACATTGATCCCTGTATTTGCGGATGTGAAGATCAAACATCGCTTCGGGCATATAGATCCATATGTTGCAGGGCAATTCGGGCGGAATGGTTACAATGTAAGCCGCACGGCAGACGTGCCATCGGGAAACGGGCAGGAACCGGTTACATTCAATGAATCAGGTAAATACTTTTATGGCGTGGGAGCCGGAGTAGCCTGGCACTTCAGCAAAATAGGCGTATTTGCTTCCTATATTTACCGCGGATATAAGTACCGGTATCCCGACAGGGTATCGGAAGAAGACCAGGGTGTTGTGTTTGGTGACAAGTCGGTGAACGCAAGTTTGTTTATAGTGGGAATCGTATTTTAAGATAAATGAGCGCGGGCAATCAATTCCCCGGGTAAATGCGGATGATCTGCCGGCAGGGAATGAAATCACCGGTTTAATGCATCCGCGAGCTGCTGTAGTTTAATTCTTTCAATTTGCCTCCTGTGCCGGAGTATATGCACAATGGCGTGTTCCGCCATTTGTTCTATGTCGTATACCTGGCCCCAGCCTGCTTTTATTTTAAGCGCATCATCCGTTTGTTCCAGCTCATTATCTTTAAATGCGCTGAATACTTTTTCTGTGAAGATGAATACCTGGTCCAGGTCTTCCATGTATTCGCTAATGCTCAGGTGAAATACTTTGGCCGGTCTTACCAACTGATGGCCGTGGAGGTTGTGAATACTGGTAGCGTAGCCAAATCCTGAACTGACCACATGCGACAGAATAGTTTGAACAGAACGGCAGTTGTCATCGGCCGTATCAGGATCGATGATAACAGTGAGTGCGTGATCGGGTATTGTTTTAATCACTTCTTTCAGTGCTGAGAGCGCTTTTTCGTATTCATCGAGCAGTGCGCCGATAGCGCCCTTTCTGAATGATCGGGTCATTTTTTTTTAAGATGATTCCGGCAAATGTAGGGGATTTGGTGTTAATGGCGAAAAAGCTATATTTATGATATGGCTTCGGGGATCCTCTTGTCCCCCAAAAAAAAAAATCCAGCACCTGTGATTTTTTAACCATTGATGCGAATAATTAGGAAATAGCATTCAAAGAATGAATCCAACTGATCTATTTCTTGCTGTTCTACAGGCAAATAAAGGCATTATCTATAAGATAGCCCATTCTTACTGCCAGGAGGCGGAGGACAGGAAAGATCTTGTCCAGGAAATCATTGTTCAGTTGTGGAGGTCATTTAGCAGCTACACCGGCGAGGCTAAGTATTCTACCTGGATTTATCGTATTGCACTGAATGTTGCTATTTCATTTTACCGTAAAGGAACCCGTCGCAAGCAGGCTTCTAATCCCTTATCGGAAGAAATTCTGCATATAGTAGACACTAATGTAAAAGATGATACAGCAGAGGACATTGGCTTGTTACAACGTTTTATTGCAGAGCTCAGGGAGCTGGACAAGGCCGTGATGCTGCTGTATCTGGAAGAGAAAAGTTACCGGGAGATCGGGAGTATAATGGGGTTGTCTGAAACTAATGTGGCTACTAAAATTGCAAGGATCAAAGGGATTCTAAAACAGAAATTTTCGTCCGTCAAAACGTAGCAAAATGGAAGACAAAGAATTGATCCATCTCTGGAAGTCTTATGATCAGAAACTGGAGGAAACCCTCGTACTTAACCGGGAACTGGCAACGGATATTACCCGGATCAAAGTGCAGCGATTTATGTCGTCTATGAAGCCTGTAAAGATTTTTGCCATCATTATCGGCTTGTGCTGGGTGGCCTTTGTAGATTTGCTGATTGTTCGTTTATTTCATACTGCCAGCCCTTTTTTCCTGGTGTCGGCAGGTATCCAGGTATTACTGACCAAACTGGCGATAGGCATTTATCTCTACCAGTTGATCCTGGTGCAGCAGGTGGATATAGGTGAGCCGGTGCTGGCTACGCAGGAGAAGCTGTCGCGGTTGAGATCATCCACACTTTGGGTAGCCAGGTTGCTTTTTCTGCAGCTGCCGGTGTGGACAACCTTCTATCTCAATGCAGCTATGCTGCTACATGCCGGTATCCTGCCGGTGCTGATCCAGTTACTGGTAACAGCGGCATTTGTCTACCTTGCTGTCTGGTTGTTTTTTAATATCCGCTATGAAAACAGGGATAAGAAATGGTTCCGGCTAATTTTCGGCGGCCGGGAATGGGATCCTATTATCAGATCAATGGAGTTGCTGGGCCAGGTGAGGGGCTATAAGGTGGAAGAATAATGATCTCCGGCCGGGAGATCACCTTCCTGTTGCGTAGGCTTCATCTTATTATAAATATCATTGTATGTATCAAAGTTCCGGAATACCTGGCTGGTAGGTAAGTTTAGCTGCTGGGCTATCGTGGAAATACTATCTGCTCTTGTGAGCAGTTTGATGGCTTCTTTTGTCTGGTTGGTGGCAATAAGCTGGCTAACAGCCTGGATGAGCCGCTCCTGGTAGGAATTCCCTTTTACATTGGCGATGTAGGGATGTGTAACAAAGGTTCTTGTGAGCTCATCCAGCCGGTTCATAAACCCGGTAAGGTTGCTGTAAGGCGCATCTATCTTTGAAAAATTATTCCAGTAAAGGTCATACTTAACATAGTCGATCACCATATCGACCAGCAGTTCCTGTTCAAAATTGATCCCGCCGTTGTTTTCGTTAACGGCAAACTGCGTCATCACAGCGGAAAGTATAGGAAGGAGGTTATTGAGCTCAATAAGCTGTTTGTTGCCTGCCAGTAGCTCCAGGTCCGGTATGGGAAGGTATTCGTTTTCCGTAAAGTCTGTATTTTTCCCGGTGGCGAGTATTTGCAGGGCGCGTACCAGCGTTACCAGGAAAGGATGCTCCCGGATAATCAGGTGATCGTTATCGGTGAGCTTCTGGAAATTTTTGTAATCTTTAAAAGCGTACATGATTTTGTCCAGCACCAGGTATTCCTCTGCCTCCCTGCGAAACGACTGTTTGTTGGAGTAGAAGAAGAAACAATTTTCCATATCCGCTTTGTTATGATAGCGGATCATGAATTGGGTTTGATAATGATCGTAAATATAGAAGGGAAATATCCTGGTATCTTCCGTGCCGTTTGCTTTCAGGAAATACAAACCGTTGTCCAGTTTGCAGGAGAAGATAAACCAGCCTTCTTCGTTATTGAACCGGGTGTTGGCAACGTCAAATTCAACCAGCGTTTCATTGGCGCTGCTGAGTATGGAGTAACCGCCAAGTAGTGTAACAGGCACCAGGTCAGGAAAGCTGTTCCGGTCGTACTTGGCGCCAAAGAACAGGAAGTTGGGCCGGCCCGGTGTAAGGCTATTGGTAGCAGTGATACTGAATGTTTCAAGATTTTTGCTCAGGTATTCGTGGGTGGCTTTGAATGATAATATGGGCGCCACGGAGGGATAGTCGATATCGAACTGGAATGCTTTGTCTTCATCTACAATGAGCAGGTATTCCTGGTAATAATCGATCAGGGTTACCTTCAGGCGGTAGATGGCTTTTTCCACGAACATATCCAGCCCGGAAGTGTACCCAGTGTAAATGATCTGCAGGTCGCCGTTTACAAGTACCAGGTGCAGCCCTTCCACCGGCTGGTTGAAAGCTACGGTTATATGGAATTTATCTTCAGAATTGTTCATAACCCATTGTATTTTCAGAGAAGTTGATGATAGTTTTTTGTTCGCCACTTACATTGTCCAGTAACACATAATTTCCTTTTTCCAGCTTATAATGCCATTTATCTCCTATGCTTACATTATCTGTACGTAACTTATCTGCATTTTTATTGTAAAGGGTTACATTGGAATTGCGGTTAAAAGTGATCTCGAAGTTGTAGGCTTCTTCCAGTTTTTTCACCTCGCAGATCACGATGTTATCGCCGCCATTGTCTGTAGAAGCGCTACCGTTCTGGATCTTGTTGTATTTCAACGCATAGGTGGGGAAATTGCTTTCAATATGCTGTTTCAGATCCAGCGCAGTGATCCTGCCGTTGTTGTTGATGTCGGCATCTCCTTTCAGGCTTTCGATGAGAAACGAAGTAAAGGCGCCCCTTTTCTGGTTGGAGTCGATGGAAACTTCATAGCTTAGCTTCCCGTAAATGGTGGAGTTGCATACCAGTACTTTGGGGACCCGTTCGCCTACTTTATTTTGCCAGTCGCCTATAGGAGGGAGCCCTTTTATAATAGTATCGCTTTCCCGGCAGCAGTCGAGGAACAGCAGCACTTCATCAAAGATGCCTTTATTGATGAGCCCCGTGAGGTAGTCCAGGCTGGATATACAATGGTTGATCATTTTGGGCCAGAACCGCATACAGAGTGCGGTATTATTGAAGGTATTGCCGATACCATGTCCTGAGAAATAGAAGTAGAAGCGGTTCGTTTCGTTTTTATGTGCTTTTGCATTTTCGGTGAAAGCTTCAATAGCATTATCAATTTCATAGCCAATCACCACCTGGTTATTAGCGTCGGATTTCAGTAGTTTGATGTTGTCCGGGTTGGAAACGAGATGCATATCGGTGAGGAATTTTGCAAACGCTTCCGCATCTGCTACCGCCCCGGAGAGTGCCCTTTTATCATAATGGTCAATGCCTACTATAATTGCATATTCCATGGGTTAAATGCTTTTTAGAATAGCGGTTAAAGTGAGCGCGTCGTTATCGAAGTCGCCATGTTTAAGAGAACTGCACCGCAGGCTTTCGTCTGCATTTTCCAGGTCGGTGGAAAGGATCAGTTTATTATTGCTGATGTACTGGTTCAGTTTTTTCAGCTCATCAAAGGTTTCATAGCGACCCGTGGCTTTCAGCTGTTCATGCAGTCCCATAATTTTTGCGTCCACTTCGTCTTCAAACAGACCGGATACCAGGTATAACAGGGAATGGGTATAGGCAAAAGGAATGCAATGATCTTTTTTTTCATTGCTTTCTTCCATGGTAAACATTTTGAAATGTTTGAACACACCTTTTTCCTGTGCGGGGGATCCTTTCTGCAGGAAGAAATCGGTGCGGCAGGCGGGCGCCAGGAAGAAGACATTGTTATAGGTGATGCTACTGAAATACTGGCTGCTGGCTTCCAGCAGGTTACATACGGCAATGGCGCCGGCGCTGTGGCCTACCAGTTCTATGTCCAGTTTTTTGCCTGCGGCTTTTCTTTTTTGCAGGTGTACATCCAGCAGGGAAAGAAAGTGGGTGCCGGCATGGAGGTTACTCCCGCTTAAACCGTTATTGCTGCTGAACATGTTGCCGGACTTATCTTTGATCTGTTTCCATCCCCATCCGCCGATCCTGTCCAAATAGAGTTTCCGGAAGGCTTCTTCCATAATGGTAGGGTAGAAGTCGTGGTGCGTTTTTTTAAAATAACGTTTCAGCACGGCAAAAGCTATCTGTGCTACCACTTTGGCTACGAACAGCATTCCACCCTTCGCAATTTCATCTCCTTCGGCCTGTTCATATTTTAGCTCATCTGATCCTTCGGCGCTCACCAGGCCTTTGGCTTCTGTTTCCAGTTTAGCGTAGTAGGTGCTGTAGTTTTCGTCTTCCTCATCTATTTCAAGGGGAGTGCCACCGCGGGCATCCAGCGATTTATCCAGGTCTTCAAAGGGGGCTGTTTTCTGTTTTTCTATGGCTATGGTTTCATCGCTGAAATAGGTGCCGCCGCCTTTCGCATCGTCAAGCCCCAGCTTTTTGGCCACCAGTTTGGTGACAAATTTCACGACCTCATCAAAAGCGCCTTTGCCGGTAAGCTCTTTCAGGTTCTTCAGGTTCTGCACCACCACTTCAGCCGGACCGGTTTCCCATACAAAGGAAACGGTATGCCTTTTGGCATCCGTACTGGCAAAATGCTCTTTCATAACCATTGCGGCCTTTAGCCCGCTTTTTTCGCTCACCAATCCTCCATGGAAATAAATAAGCAGTTTTTCAATATCCTTTTCTTCAAGGAAATTAAAGATCTGTTCCACATCGGCAGGGGAAGAGGATAAATGACCGGAGTCTGCAAACGTGCCATTGGCGCCAACATTGACAAAGAAAATTTTTTCAAGTGCTTCCATGATGTTTTCTGGGGTTGATTTAAATTACACAGGGAGCCCTTTGCTTTTGGAGTTTGGGGTGTTATTGGGAGTTACTAGTCTTCCGGGGCTTCTTTTCCTTTGATCTAATTTCGGTCATTTTTGCAGAAATTCAAAGTTTATTGTGTATACGATGATGTAACTTCACCGGGAGAATAATTGGTTCTCTTTTAAGAAAACCAAAATTCTTTTATACCTTTACACCCGGATATCAGTAACTATTTTGGAAAAATACAGGGAAAAGATTGAGCAGCATAGTACTACTATGGAATCAATGGGGCTTACACCCGTAGCGGCAAGGATATATATATACCTGATGCTGAGTGAAGAGCACCAGGCCACATTTGAACAAATGGTGGACTATTTCGGGGTAAGCAAAAGCGCCGTTTCCAACGCGCTCAAGATGCTGGAATCGGTAAAGATGGTAGACGCCAAAACCATTGGTGGACAACGTAAGCGGTATTTTTCCGTGAATATGAAAGGCATGTTTAGTGAGGAGTACCTGTCTACCAGGATAAAAGCTTTTTACAATCTACTGGATGATATCAGGACCATCAGAAAGGCCGATGATGATTTTAGCGGGGAGCTGGAAGATATATCAGGTTTATATAAAATGATGCTGTTCGAAATTCCGTTGATCCTGGAACGATGGAAAAGAACCATTGCATTAAAACAACAACGCAAATAATCTCTTTTTTTGTCCACATTGGTTCTTTTAATTCAGAACTAAAAGAAATTAATTTATTCAGATGAAAACAGTCGCACTGTTGCTGTTACTGGCTTTCCATGTACGGGTAGCAGCCGGGCAAAGCATGCCTGTAAACAACAACGCCCCGCAATGGACACTGGAGAAATGTCTTGAGTATGCCATTACCCATAACCAGGACGTACTGGCCCAAAAACAGCTGGTGCAAGCCGGTATGCAGGATCGTAAGGCGGCGGTAACGCAGCTTGTACCCGAACTATCATTAAAAGGCGCCATCAATAACTACTGGAAAATTCCTGTACAGGTATTCCCGGGAGAGCTGGTAAACCAACCCGCCGGCACCTTTGTACCAGTAAGAATGGGAACTCCCTGGATGGGCAACTACGGCGTGGATGCAGACCTGCCACTGGTAGATGTGCAAACCTGGCAGCGCATAAAACTGGCCCGGTTGCAGGAACAGGGCGCACAGGCGGAATACAACTCCCTCCTGAAAACCCTGCTGAAAAATGTGCGCATCGCCTGGTACAGTGTACAGCAGCAACAGGAATACGTTACTGTTACCAGCGGCCTGCAGGAAAATTATGAGCATGTTCACCAGCTGATCTCCCGGCAGTTTGATAAAGGGCTGATCGATAAAATTGTATTGAACCAATCGGCCACACTGTTGAAAAACCGCGAAGCGGAGCACATAAAAGCCGTTGCCGGTTTGCAACAGAGCTACCTGGACCTGAAATTCTGGATGGGCTTCCCGCTGGAAGACACGTTGCCGGTTACCCCTTCTGACAACCTGCCGGAACTGGCTGTTGCCGGTTTTCGCGCGGAAGAACTGCCCGGTTATGAAGCGGAGTTACTGAAGGTAACAACCGCCCGCCAGGATTACCGTTCTTCTTTGTCTGCCATCTATCCGAGCCTGCATGTTAAAGGTAGCTGGGAACAACTGGGCTTCGGCGATAAAAGCAATTTCATCACCAGGTCGCCCTGGTTCACCGTAGGCTTTATCGGTTTGCAGCTTAGTATGCCGCTATCGCTCAGCAGGACCACCTATACGCCCCGCAGCCGGAAAGCCCGATGGGAAGCGGCCGGCCAGCAGTTCAAAAGGTATACATCTCAGCAGGAAAAAAAATACCGGCAGGAGAAAGTATTACTGGAACAGGCGGCTGAAAACATCCGGCTGCAACAGGAAAACACCCGGCTGGCAACGGAGAATGAGCAACTCACCACTTTAAAAATCAATAAAGGCATCATTGATATGATACAGCTGAAAGAGGTACAAACCGATCTTTATAAAGCGCAGGAACAACTGAATGAAGCCCGTATGGATTTTTTCAGGCACTATACAGAAATTAATTACCTACAAAATAAATAAGCTTACATGAGAAAGCTTTTATTAATAGCAGGAACGGCTATCCTGGTAACCGCCTGTAAACAAAAAACACCTGTTTATACTGTGCAGCGCCGCATCCTTAATGAAGCAGTATATGCTTCAGGTGAAATTATGCCCGGGGCTTATTATTTCCTGAAATCCAACAGCACCGACCTGCTTCTGCAAATGAAGGTAAAAGAGGGAGATGCCGTTATCCGCAACCAGGTACTGGCCGTATTGGGAACGCCCAGTGAACAAACACAGGCAGCTATTCTCCAACGCCAGGTAGCGCTGGCCGGTAGTAATGCCAATGAGGGTTCGGCGGCGCTCAACGAATTACAGGAAAGAATAGAACAGGCAAAACAACAGCATGAGGCAGACGAAGTAAACGCTGCGCGATATACAGATCTTGCAAAAGATAAAGCTGTTTCTGAAAAAGATGCGGAGCAGGCCAGGCTGCAGGCCGCCGGCAGCTTGCGTACCTATAAAGCATTACAGCAGCAGTATCTCTCCCAAAAAAATATACTGGCAGATAAATTCCTGCAAACCCGTGAGCAACTGGCGGCCAACAACCAGGTAAGAGAAGGGAAAATACTGAAAAGCCCGGTGAATGGAACTGTATTTAAAATATATGGGAAAGAAGGAGAACTGGTACCACTCAATAATCCCGTGCTGATGATAGGCCTGCCCGGTACATTCAAACTGGAACTACTGGTAGACGAAAGGGATATTGCGAAGATCAGGACAGGCCAGAAAGTATATTTTGAAACAGAGGTGTATGCAGGCAAACAATTTGCAGCCACTATCAATAAAATTATTCCCGTGTTGCAAAAGGAAAGCAGGAGCTTCCAGGTGGAAGCCGCGGTGCTGGACAGTAACACATTCTATCCCCAATCATCAGTAGAAGCCAATATTATTATCCGTGAAAATATTCCTGCATTAATGATCCCTGCAGATTACCTGCTGAAAGGCGATAGCGTATACCTTCAGCAGGGAAAGGAGTTGCGTAAGATCCATATCGGCACGCATACAAGAAGCGGCGATTGGGTGGAAGTAACAGGTGGACTAAAACCGGGGGATATCATCGCCAAAAAGGAGTAAGCCATGAAAATATTTACCAACATACAACTGGCGGCGTCTATCGCATTTACACATATGCGCACCAGGCTGAAACAAACTATTGTAGCCACTGCCGGTGTTGCTTTCGGCATTACGGTTTTTGTGTTCATGGTAAGCTTTATCAAAGGGTCCAATGAATTTATCAGGAACATCGCCTTTGAGCAATCGCCGCACCTGCGGCTGTATAATGAAGTACAGGCCACGCCGGGCACTATTCTCGATAAAGTAAACACACAGGCCATAAACATAGTGGATCATGTAAAGCCCAAAGATGTTTTGCTGAGCCTGAAAGATGGAAAACAAATTGTACAAACCCTTCAACATGATCAGCGGGTGAGCGCTGTTTCAGGGTCTATCAACACACAGGTATTTTACCGGCTGGGATCCAGCGCTATCAATGGTATTATCAACGGTATTGATTTTGAAGCGGAGAATTCCCTGTTTAATCTCCAGGCAAAACTGGTGGATGGCAGTTTCCAGGAACTGGCCACCATGCCCAACAGCCTGGTAATGGGCGCCGGGCTGGCAAAAAGACTTAATCTGAAAACCGGCGACCGGCTTACCCTCACCACGGAGAAAGGAAATACTTTCTATGTAACGGTAGTGGGGATCTTTAAAACAGGGATGACCGACATCGACAAGCAGCAGAGTTATGCCAGTCTGAATACGGTACAGCGTTTCTTCGGTGTGCCCGCTGCATATATCACCGATATCAAGATCAAGCTGCACGATATGGAGCTGGCGCCGGCATTTTCAAAGGAGCTGCAAACGAAGTATGGTTTTCATGGATCGGACTGGAAACAGGATAACTCCACTATCATTGAAGGGGATGTGATCCGCAATATGATCGTATATGGGGTAGCCGTTACCATATTGCTGGTGGCGGGATTTGGGATCTTCAATATCCTCACCATGATGATCTATGAAAAGATGAAGGATATCGCCATCCTCAAGGCAATGGGTTTTTCTGATGCGGATATCCGGTGGATCTTCCTGGTACAGGCGCTGACGATTGGCTTTACCGGCGCTTTGCTGGGACTTTTATTCGGTTTTCTTTGTGCCTACGGCATCTCAAAAATGCCCTACAAAAGTGATGTGATGATCACCCTGGATCATTTGCCGGTGAGTTTTGCCCCGGTATATTATATCACCGGTTTTACTTTCGGTATTATCACCACTGCACTGGCGGGCTACCTGCCGTCGCGCAAGGCATCCCGTGTAGATCCGATCACCATTTTAAGAGGATAAGTCATGAACCTGATCTCCGTAAGAAATGTAAATAAATATTTCCTGCAACCGGCAAAGATGCAGGTGCTGAGCAATGTGAGCTTTGATATAGAAAAAGGAAAATTCGTTGCGATTACCGGTAAATCAGGGAGCGGAAAGTCTACGTTGCTTTACCTGCTGTCTACCATGGACACAGATTTTGAAGGCAGTATCCGTATTAACGGGGAGGAGATGCAGGGAAAAAGCAATGCCTGGCTGGCCGGTTTCAGGAACCATCATATCGGTTTTGTATTCCAGTTCCATTACCTCTTACCTGAATTTACCGTGTTAAGAAATGTAATGCTCCCTGCGCTTAAACTAAGGGAATACAGCGCCGCGGAAACGGAGCACCGTGCCATGGAACTGCTTAAATTACTGGGAGTAGACAGCCAGGCACATAAGCGGGCATCCCTGCTTTCGGGTGGGCAGCAGCAGCGGGTGGCCATTGCGCGGGCGTTGATCAACGACCCGTTGATTATTATGGGAGATGAACCTACCGGTAACCTGGACAGCTATAATTCTGCGGTGGTATTTGATCTCTTTAAAAAATTATCAACAGAAAAAGGGCAAACGATATTAATGGTTACCCATGATGAAGATATTGCCAGGAGATCAGATCATACCATTCATCTTACAGATGGCAAAATAGATGAGGAAACCGGTGTATAAAAAAATTCAGGGCAGCTTCGCCACCAGTTTTTCAGGCAGATGCTTCAGGATAAAATAAATGATCTTCCATTTGCTTCCCGGTACTATCGCAAAGCCATTGCCGGCATTTACTATTTTACGGGCAATAAAGGCCGGCTCCATTAACAGGTATTCCGGAAGAGCCAGTCCTGCAGTCATTTTGCTCCGGATATATCCTGCTATAATTACATTTACAATAACTTTCCGGGAGAAGAGATACTGGCGTAATCCCGCCAGGTATTGGGTAAATGCCGATTTGGTGCTCCCATATACAAAGTTGCTTTTGCGGCCGCGTACACCGGAAAGCGACGACAAGCCAATGATGCGTTCCAGGTGCATGTTTGTGGTATCTGTAGCAATGATATTCAGAATAGATACCGCGCCGGCATAAAGCACATTTATCATCCGGTAACTGCCCTCCCAGTCTGCCAGCGCCTGTTCATTGGTTACCTGGAAGCCCGCTGCATACACCACGATGTGCGGCTTGGCGGGTAGTCCTGCATAAAACGCGGCGTGATCACTGAATGTGGTGGCATCAAAATAACAGATGGATAGCTGCTGTGATGCAGCATTCCGCGCTTTCATGAACGCCGCGATTTCTTCCGTGCTGCGGGAAGCGGCGATAACATGATAACCTTTTTCCAGGTATAGTAATATAGCTTCTTTGGCTACATCAGAATTGGCGCCGAGTACAAGCACTGTTTTAATGGCATCATTACGCATAGGCCATAAAAATAGTCATTGTCCGGAGATTGCCCGCATGGCAGGGGAAATAACTCCCCCGCGCATTCATCCGTCAGGATTTTCTTTTACTGATATCGCACAGCATATCAGAATGGATATTTAAACCGATGTTGGTAATATTATAGAGATGTTCGCTGGCTACCAGCCAAACAATTTCACAGATCTGCCGCTCGGAGTAATATTCCGCCAAACGGCTGAAAGTGGCCGGGCTTACGTTTTTATCTTTTGTAAGGGCGGTAACATAGTCCAGCAGCGCCCGTTCAGCCGGGGAAAAAAGCGGGCTTGTTTCATACTCGTCCAATGCGTCGAAACGGTTTACATTCATGAATGCCTGGATCGCCACATACCGGCTGGTGTCTATACAAAAGAGGCAGATATTAATGCGGGACACCTGCTGGCGGACCAGCATCACCAATTCCGGCGACAGCTCCAGCTTTTTATCCAGTTGGGAAACTTTACCGTAAAACATGCCGAAACCCAGTGGTAACCGGGCAGAATGCACCTTCAGCGGGGCCAGTACTTTACCGAACTGCCGGCGTGTAAAAAAATAAACCAGTTTCATTACCAGGCCCCTGGGCTGGTCGATAGGGGTGAGGAAAGTGTCCATTGTTATTGTGTTTTGTATGTTAACAGGTTGCTTATACCTTAATAAAGATCGGGACCGTCGAAATTGGACAATAGGAGGGGAAAATATTTTCCGGCCCCGGTTTTTTTATCCGGCTATTTACTGTAATCTTATATAGTAATACAATAACCCGATGATGATACCTAGCATGAACAGGTGGATCTCCAGCCTGTGTTGTTTAACTATAGCGGCAGTAGCCACTGCCCAGGCTCCCGTTAAAAATAATAAGCTCGAAAAAGTAGATGCTGCGTTAGCCGCTATTCTGCAGGAAGCAAAAGGCGCCGGTTTTGCGGTGGCAGTAGTGGAGAAGGACCAGGTGATATTTTCAAAAGGCTTTGGCTACCGGGATATGGCCCATAAATTACCTGTTACAGCGCATACCCGCTTTGCTATTGGCTCCTGTACCAAGGCTTTTACCAGCGCTTTACTGGGCGGATTACGCAAAGAGGGAAAAGTGGATTTTGATAAGCCGGCTACCTATTACCTGCCGGCGCTGGACTTTTCAGATCCGTATCTTAACACCCAGGTAACATTGCGGGATATGATGTGCCACCGGACAGGGTTCGCCCGTTACGACCTTGCCTGGTACCTTTTCGAAACCGATTCCAGGGATTCGCTGCTGAAGCGGATGCATTACATGAAGCCTAATGCGCCATTGCGGGCCCGCTGGCAATACAATAACTTTATGTTCATGGTACAGGGCATGGTGGCGGAGAAGTTAACGGGGCAATCCTGGGAACAGAATATTAATAACCGCTTCTTTCAACCGCTGGGCATGAACGAGTCATCTATCGGCTCCGTTTCCCTGGCAGCCGCGGAAGAAGCCTCCCGTGGATACGAATTAACCGATGAAAATGAGATCAAAGAAAAGAAGTATCACGCTATTGTTGCCATGGGGCCTGCCGGCGCTATCAACAGCACGGTAACGGATATGTCCAGATGGCTCATTGCCTGGATCAACGGGGGAAAATATAACGGCAAAGAAATTATCCCGGCAGATTACCTGAAAGAGGCGATATCTCCGCAGATGGTCATCCCCGGAGGTTTACCGGATAAGAAAACCCCGTATGTACAGTTTGCCGATTATGGTCTTGGCTGGATGTTGTTTTCCTACCGGGGTCATTACCGGGTAGAGCATGGCGGGAATATAGACGGCTTTACCGCGTTAACCACCTTTTATCCGACAGACAGTATCGGCATCGTGGTGCTGAGCAACCAGAATAATTCAGCTATCCCTACCAGGGTAACCAACCTGATCACCGACCGGCTGCTGGGAGTTGCCGAAGAGGCGAAGCCAAAGGAAAAGAAAGGTAAAGGTGGGGAAGCGCCTAAGCCCTACATAGATTCAACTTTGAAGCCCCATCCTGCTACGCACCCGTTAACAGCATTTGCCGGGGTGTTTAAGAATAATGCCTATGGCGATTTTAATATTTCTGTGAAGAAAGATTCCCTGTTTGCCACATTCCCTGAAGTGACCTGGTACCTGAACCATGAGGACTATAACATTTTCTCTCCCTATGATGCTGCAGATACCGTGATCGATGTAAAGTATAGGTCGAATATGCGGGTACAGTTCCTGATGAATAACAGCGGGGACATTGACCGGTTAAGTTTTAATTATGACGGCGACCCGGTTATATTTGAGCGTGTAGCCCGGCAGGTAGTACTGCCTCCTGCTTCCCTGGAGCAGTTTAAAGGTATTTATAAGATAGGATCTATGCCGGTAACCATTAAGCTGTCGGATGCCAAAGCGCTGACAATGGAAGTGCCGGGCCAGCCATTGTATACGCTGGAAGCCACGGACAATACCACTTTCCGGATCCTGGAGCTGAAGGACTTCAGGGTTAAGTTTATAAAAGATGATAAAGACAAGGTAGTGGCATTAATATCCATGCAGCCCAATGGCTCTTTCCGCGCGGAAAAGGAAGCCGGTAAATAAAAAGAAAAAACCGGTGCAGTTCTGTAGTACTGCACCGGTCTTGGGGAACATTGTATTTATTGCATGGGGCCGGGTTACGAAACAACGGCGTTAAGACACACTTTTAAATTTAACATTGGGGTGTTACTGGGGATACCATCGGTCATACAAATCGTTGCCAGAGCTGTATTTGATGGGATCTCCGGATAAAAGGCCATTAGCTGTTATTCCTGTTAATCCTTAACGGATTGTATTACAGGCACAAAAGTATAACGCAGATAAAGGGGAATCAACTGCGAAAATTCGCAGGTTAAGCTATTCTTTATTATTTTTACTGTCAAAAAGATGCATCCTGATAAGTTGGCGTTTGGAAGTTATTCGAAAGCATTTATAACAGATGTCCCGGCTGATCTTACCAGCCCGGAAGCATTGCATTTTAAAAATACGATCCGCCGGTTCGCGGATGAAGCCATCTATATATATTCTTTTAAGGAGAACAAAATGTTGTATGCCGATGGCTGGGAAGACCTGCTGGGCTATGCAGACAATGAGATCAGTATGCTTACCATTGTAAATATTACGGCTCCCGAGTATGCTCCCTTCTCCAATGAACTGAACGACAAAGCCCTGATGTTTCTCCATAATAAATATATTGGGGACGAACCATACAGCTTTACCATAGAACTGAAAAAGATCCATAAGAACGGCACTCCTGTGCCCCTCATTTCCAAAGTGGGCGTATTTACCACCGAGCAGGGAAAGGTGACCAGTATTATAGGCCACTCCCAGAAAAATGAGAGCATTAAATTTGGTAACGTGATGCGCTATGCGGCATACGGCCCGGAAAAATCCGAGTTTGAAGAAGAGCTGAACAAGCAGCTGTTCCGCTATTATGCTATCTCCGAAAAAGAGAAAGACGCGCTGTCCCTGGTAGCAGAGGGTTATTCTTTTAAGGAAATTGCCGCGCGGTTTGGCGTATCGCAATCCGCCATCGAGAAACGGATCTTACCGATGTATAAGCGTTTCAATGTAAAAAGCCTGACCCACCTGATCAGCTTTGCATTTGCAAACCATATTCTGCCTTAGCTGGTTTTTTCTTCGGCACATATCTTTCCAGGTTGAGGGAAAGCATCTTTTCCCTTTCCACTCCTATACTATGCAGCATATTCTGCCAGGTGGCAGATAGTTTCCGGTCCTCATCATCATTGCCCAGCACCCATATCACATTGGTGTCTTTGAGCGCGGTCCTGTTAATATCGTTGGTGGAAGAGCCATCTACAAAGCTGAGGAACCTGTCTGAAGTAATGAGGTCTTCCTTGATGGGGTTGCCTGGGTTGATATCGTCAATTACCAGGATGGAGGCCTTTCGCCAGGTCCACAGTACATCTGCGGTGGAGTCGTCGTCCTGTTCATAGAACATGCAGTACAGCTTCATGGCGGAAGTGTAAACGGCGGAATAGTGGCGGATAGACAGCTCGGTAGCGATAGCCACGCTCAGGCTGGTTTTACCGCTGTTCTTGGGGCCAAACAGGAACAGGTGCATGCCTTGGGTATTGCTGTCGAGGAAACGCCTGATCAGGTTGATATCTTCCGGCGCAATTTGTTCGGTGCTCCACTGGCTAAGCCGGAACTGGAAAGGATAGCCAGGTGTTTGCAGGTACATTTTGGTAAGATACCAGTAATAGGTAGGATATATCAGCAGCAAACTGGTTACCACTACCGCCACCCTGGCGGTGGTGGTATCATAGCACAGCAGGGAACAGAAAAATGCGCCAAGCCAGAAGAACAGCAGATCCGTGATGGTATCAAAAGCCACGTTGCCCCAGGCTGGCTGGAATACATATGATTTTACACCCCCTTTTTTCCCGATGGTCAGTGGCCCCAGGAAGTTAATGACTTCAAAAACCAGCCACAATGCGCTGATGCTCCAGGCAGCGGTAAGCGCGGCGCTGGCCTCATCCATACGATTTTTTAATACCAGGTATACAATAAAAGAAGGAATAAACCCGAGTGAAAAATGGCCAAACTGGTTGGCCAGCCATGTATAGGTAAGTGTAACCCCGCGGTAAGAATCCTTACCTCCGAGGTCAGCTTTCAACTGACGGAACATGTTTCCGCGGGTAATAGTTTTTTTCATGAGCAGTTGGGATAGCAGCGGTTGGATTAATTGAGGGTAAATATAGTAAGTTGACAGAAATAATATGTGCTGTCTTTAAAAAAGATGCTTCCTGGGCGTATATTTAAAGGATATTCAGCTTTTATGAACAAAATACTTGTTTTTGTTTTTTTATCAGCGCTCCTGTCCAGCGCAACCGCACAGGAGGCGGTTTATTTATTTGCTTATTTTAAAGACAACGGGCAGGATGGCCTGCACATGGCGTATAGCCGGGACGGTTATAAATGGCAGGCGCTGAACAACGATCGCTCCCTGCTTACTCCCACAGCGGGAGGGGACAAACTGATGAGGGACCCCTGCATCATCCGCGGGGCAGATGGCCTCTTTCATATGGTATGGACGGTTAGCTGGCACGAAAAAGGAATAGGCTATGCTTCCTCGCCCGATTTGCTGCACTGGTCCGCCCAAAAGGAAATTCCCGTGATGGCGCATGAAGCCGGGGCGCAGAACTGCTGGGCGCCGGAAATTACTTACGATGCCCGTCGACGGGAATATATGATCTACTGGGCTACCACTATCCCCGGCAGGTTTGCTGCCGGCGACACCTCCGGCGATGGTCATTATAATCACCGTTTATACTACGTTACCACGAAAGATTTTCAGCATTTCAGTTCTGCAAAATTATTGTACGACCAGGGCTTTAATGTTATCGACGCCAGTATTGTTCCTGATAAAGGCCGTTTTATAATGTTCCTGAAAGACGAAACAAAAACACCTCCGCAGAAAAACATCCGCATTGCCGTGAGCAATACCTTAACCGGTGGCTATGGGAAACCATCCCCACCCATTACCGGGCAATACTGGGCAGAAGGGCCAACCGCCCTGCATACAGCCGGTAAATGGATCGTGTATTTCGATAAGTATACCCAACACCGTTATGGCGCCGTGGAATCTACCGATATGAAAACATGGACAGATGTATCGGATCAGTTATCCATGCCGGATGGGATACGGCATGGCACTGTACTTACCATTACCGGCAAAGAGTTGGACCGGCTGATGGAGGGAGCCGGCAGGTAAATGTTTTGAAAATTCCCGCCTGTTATCGTTTCCGCCTGTGGCATTTATTTGCTGGCATCACCGGAAAAATATCCCGGTGTCGGTTTTATTCTATTTTCCCGGAACCTGCCATAGTAGTTTTGAGAAAAAAAGAACATGAAAACAGCAAATACCACAAAACAGACAGTACTTGTATTAGGCGGCACCGGTAAAACCGGCAGCAGGGTAGCAGCCCAACTTACAGAAAAGGGCTGGCCCGTGCGTATCGGGTCACGTTCTGCGGATCCCTCCTTCGCCTGGGAAGACCGGTCCACCTGGGGACCAGCCCTGCAGGGTGTGCACGCCGTATATCTCAGCTATCACCCCGACCTGGCCGTACCGGGTACCACGGAAACTATTCGTGCATTTACAGCTGCCGCTATCAGCAGTGGGGTACAGAAAATAGTACTGCTGTCCGGCCGCGGGGAAAAAGAAGCAGAGGCATGCGAGCAGATCATTATGAACAGTGGTATCAGCTGGACGGTAGTAAGATGCGCCTGGTTTAACCAGAACTTCAGTGAAGGATACCTGGTGGACCCGCTGCTGGCCGGTCATGTGGCCCTTCCCGCAGGAAGCGTTGCAGAGCCCTTTGTTGATGTGGATGATATTGCAGATGTAGCGGTAGCAGCGCTCACAGACGACCGCCACAACGGTGAATTATACGAGCTCACCGGTCCACGGCTGCTGACCTTTAAAGAAGCTGTACAGGAAATAGCCAAAGCCACAGGTAAGCCTATCCGGTATGAAGCCGTTTCAACAGACGCTTACAAGGCTATGCTGGTGGAATATAATATCCCCGACGATTTCATCTGGCTGGTTACCTATTTATTTGCGGAAGTACTCGATGGCCGTAATGCCCATCTCAGCGATGGAGTGCAACGTGCATTAGGCCGGGCTCCGCGTGATTTTTCCGAATATGCCCGGAAAACAGCCGCCACCGGCGTATGGAATTGATACCAAACAGCAGCGCAGTATCATTTCCATACTGCGCTGTTTTTTATAAAAGATAAATAAGCAATACTCCTATACTGAATAAAACATGGCTCAGTCCCACGGCAGTTACATACGACACTACCGGAACAGCCGGAGGGTTTGGATGAAGCCGGATAAATGCCAGCCAGAACCCCATCGCGAAAATGCCGGTCAATATGCCCAGTACAATAGTATAACGAATGGTCAGATCTCCTACACCGGCGTCCCACAGGTAAAAATAAATAAATGCAAAAAATACCCCGATGAGATAATGCAGTACCGTACCGGTAACAAGATCTGCCGGTTTACGTGTGAGCCCGCCACCAACCCCGGTGTGGTTGGTAACCATGGTGGCAAGCACGCCAACCACCTTATAATTTCTCCCTGTAATAGCTGTCAGAAGATATAAAGCACTTGTCATCAGTAAAGTACCGGATATGCCAGCCGCGATCGCTTTCAGATAAAACATAAGAAACGGGTTAGTATATCAGTGTTTTATCAAATAGTAATCCGTTTGGCAACAACCCGCTTTGACCTGCTTTCTGTTGGCGCTGCGATGTACAGGCGCTACATTTTGAGGCGAGGTTTCTGCAATGTTGTGCATGGCGGCGCTGCAATTACAGCATCGCGACTATCATCCGGCAGGGCATGTAATTTGTGGCACTGAGAGATAGAGCAATTTCATCTTTCACTTAAATTTCATTGTTATGGCAGATGATAAAAAAAATGTAGGGAAACAGGATGATATCCGCGTAGATAGCCAGGATCCTTCTGAAGTGGAATACCTGCATCAGCAGTTCCCGGCTAAAACCCATGAGCAAATTAAGGACGCCATTAAAAAGGCCGGGCCCCTTAGAAAGGATATTATCAACTATCTGAAAGGTCATTAAGGGGATTGATTTATGGCGGAAAAAATTTCCCATAAAAGTTTACTGGAACAGGCCAGGCAACTGGAGTCGGAGGATGATTTTACAGGCGCCATTGCAAAATATAACGAGGCGCTTTCCAACGATCCGCTTACCATTGCTGCCTACAACCGGTTAATGATCATTTACCGTAAACAAAAGGCATATAAAAAAGAACTGGATACGATCAGCAAGGGGATAAAATCGCTGGAAGATCATGCGCATCAAACCCGCGCCACCTGGATGAAAGCGCACCGGAAAGCGGCAAAATTAAGCCAGGCGCTGGCAAAGAGCCTGGGGCAGATAGATGCCAAAGGAAAAATGACCAGCGAGGATCCGGTGATCACCGGGTGGAAGCGCCGGAAAGCGATTGTATTAAAAAAAATGAAGACCCCATGAGTGGATGCCGTATAAAAAGCGTCTTACAGTAATGATGCTGTAAGACGCTTTATTTTTTAGCTCCCGACGCTGTTAACGGACAGATAACCCCTGATATGTAGATCATTAACCTGGTGCTCATTGTAGAATAACCGGTATATGATAACCGTTTGTCACTTTTTTTTATAACTTTACCGCGTGAAAAAAGCGGTCGCTATACTTTTAATGGCGCTCTACCTGATGGGCACTACTGAAGCGGGGCAGGTGTTAAAACTGCCGCTGCTGGTGGAGCATTATGTTAAGCATAAAGGGGAAAGTCCCGGCACTACCATTTTCTCATTCTTTAAAATGCATTACGTAGATCCTCAGCCCTACGATGCAGATTATCAGCAGGACATGGAACTGCCGTTTAAAACCTGCCTGTATTTTTTCACGCTTACACCTCCCAGTATATTACCCGTTTTACCGCAACTATCATTTAAAGTGCCTGCCGAGGCGCCTGTGATGCGGGAAATTATCAATGGTGAAATACCTCCCTATCTTCCTCTGCACAGCATTTTCCAACCTCCCCGCTGCGTATAGTGAGCGAAGGATCGCCTCCGGCGATCAAAGCGAATTTTGTCTGACTCAGGATTATGATGATTTCGCTGATTTTATTTTAGAGTTTGAAAATAATTTGAGAGATACTAGCGAATCCGCTTACATCTCCCTTAATTACAAAAATTAAAAAAATAAATCAGCGTAATCAGCGAAATCATCATAATCCTGAGTCAGACAAAATTCGCGCCCTACCGGCGCAGGCTATGCCTGTGGGCCGTTGCACTGTTATATTCATGTAGTCCAACAGATAATCATGTTAAATAAGATCATTCATTTTTCCGTCAGGAATAAACTGATCATCGGCCTGTTTATGCTGGCATTGATCGGCTGGGGCAGTTACTCCGTCACGCAGCTGCCCGTTGATGCGGTTCCTGACATTACCAATAACCAGGTGCTGGTGATCACATCAGCGCCTGGTCTTGGTGCGCCCGATGTGGAGCGGTTCATTACCGTGCCCATAGAACAGGCCACCCGTAATGTGCCCGGCATTATTGAACAGCGTAGCTTTTCACGTTTCGGGCTAAGTCTTGTTACCATTGTGTTCAACGATCATACCGATGTATACTGGGCCCGGCAACAGATCAATGAACGGCTGGGCCAGGTACGGCCACAGATCCCGCCGGGCATGGGTGATCCGCAACTGGGGCCGGTTACCACCGGCCTGGGAGAAATATTCCAATATGTGGTGAAACCCAAACCGGGATATGAAGGCAAATACGATCTCACCGCCCTGCGCGATATACAGGACTGGATTGTAAGGCGGCAGCTGCTGAGCGTGGAAGGCGTAGCCGATGTGAGCAGTTTTGGGGGCATGGTAAAACAATATGAAGTAGCCATTGACCCTGATAAGCTGAGAAGCTTCGGGCTAACGGTAACGGACGTATTTAAATCTTTACAGGAAAATAACCAGAACACCGGCGGCGCTTACATTGAGAAAGGCCCTAACGTAGTTTTTATCCGCAGCGAGGGACTGGCAAAAAATATGGCAGACATCAGCAATATCGTAGTGAAGCAGGTAAGCGGCGGTGTGCCGTTGCTGGTAAGGGATGTAGCCACCGTGAAGCAGGGCCATGCCGTGCGGTACGGCGCCACGGTATACAATGATGAAGGTGAAGTAGCCGGCGCCGTGGTGATGATGCTGAAAGGGGAAAACAGTGCAGCCGTTATAAAAGGAATAAAAAAAAGGGTAAAGGAAATAGAGAAAACATTGCCGGAAGGCGTGATGATAGATCCTTTCCTGGACCGCACCAAAATGGTGGATAACGCCATTTCCACCGTGGAGCGCAACCTGCTGGAAGGAGCGCTGATAGTGGTGTTTGTACTGGTGATATTTATGGGTAATATCAGGGCGGGGCTGATAGTGGCTTCCGTGATCCCACTGGCCATGTTATTTGCCATCATCATGATGAACCTGTTTGGCGTAAGCGGCAACCTGATGAGCCTTGGCGCGCTGGATTTTGGCCTGCTGGTAGATGGGGCTGTGATCATTATTGAAGCAGTGATGCATAAACTTACCAAAGGCGCTGCTTTACGGGGAACGGCTGTAATGACCCGGGAGCAGATGGACAGCGAAGTAGAGACATCCGCGAAAACGATGATGAACAGCGCAGCCTTTGGCCAGATCATCATCCTGATTGTTTATCTTCCTATTCTTTCCCTGCAGGGCATTGAAGGAAAGATGTTCCGGCCAATGGCGCAAACGGTATCTTTCGCTATCATCGGCGCATTTATTTTATCACTTACCTATGTACCGATGATGGGGGCATTGGTGCTGAATAAAAAATTGAGTCATAAAGACAGCTTCGCGGATAAAATGATGCGCTCCGTGCAGCGGTTTTATGATCCTTTGCTGAAAAAAGCCCTGCGTACACCGCGGATGGTAGTGGCGCTGGCTTTTATATTATTTGGCGCTGCCATCCCGGTGCTGATGTCGCAGGGAGGCGAGTTTATCCCACAACTGGAGGAAGGGGATTTCGCAGTAGATACCCGGCTGCTTACAGGGTCTTCTTTAACCACTACCATTACTACCACGCAGCAATCGGCCAGGGTGTTGCTGGATAAATTCCCGGAGGTGGAGAAAGTGGTGACCAAAATAGGCTCCGGTGAAATTCCCACGGATCCTATGCCAATGGAGGCCGCCGATATGATGGTGATACTGAAGCCTAAGAAAGAATGGACCAGCGCAACCTCTTTCCCGGAGCTGGCAGGCAAAATGAGCGCCGCACTGGAAGAGGTGCCGGGTATTGCCACCGGCTTCCAGTTCCCCGTGCAAATGCGGTTCAATGAGCTGATGACGGGCGCAAGACAGGATGTGGTGTGCAAGATCTTTGGCGACGACCTGGATACTTTGTCGGCCTACGCCGACAAACTGGGCAGGATAATCCAGTCCATTAACGGGGCAACGGACCTTTACACCGAAACAGTGACCGGTATTCCGCAACTGGTGGTTACCTACAACCGTGAAGCGATTGCCCGCTCCGGCGTTTCCATCAGTGATATCAACAACACGTTGCAGGCCGCCTATGCAGGCGCCGTAGCGGGCCTGGTGTTTGAAGCCGATAAGCGGTATGATCTCGTGATCCGTATGAACGACCGGCAACGCCGTGATATTAATGAAATTTCCAACCTGCAGGTAGGGCTCCCGGGCGGGCAACAGGTGCCTCTTCATATGCTGGCCACCATTGAGCTGCAGGACGGTCCTTACCAGATCCAGCGGGAAGATGCCCGGAGGCGGATCACAGTAGGATTTAACGTAAGGGGAAGGGATGTACAGAGCATTGTGCAGGAGTTACAGCATAAAGTAGGCAGCCGTGTGAAGTTTCCTTCCGGTTATTACGTTACTTATGGTGGGCAATATGAAAATCTTCAACACGCTACCCGGCGCCTGGGCATTGCTTTGCCGGTGGCCTTGCTGCTGATCTTCCTGCTGTTGTTTTTTGCTTTCCACAACCTGAAATACTGCGTGCTGATCTTCTCTGCTATTCCTTTATCCGCTATAGGAGGGGTATTGGCGATCTGGCTGAGAGGAATGCCTTTCAGTATTTCCGCCGGCGTAGGTTTTATTGCGCTCTTTGGCGTAGCCGTATTAAACGGGATTGTGTTAATAGGAGAAATGAATCAATTGAAAAAAGACGGTATGACAGATACAATGCAGATCATTTTACGGGCCACGCACGACCGGCTCCGGCCTGTGCTGATGACCGCCACCGTGGCCTCTCTTGGCTTCCTGCCAATGGCGCTGAGCCAGGGAGCCGGCGCCGAAGTACAACGCCCGCTGGCCACCGTAGTGATAGGCGGGCTTATTACTGCAACCATGCTTACCCTGCTGGTGCTGCCCTGCCTGTATTACCTGGCGGAAAGAGGCTGGAAACGGCCACCAATAAAACCGTTGGCAGTATTACTGTTACTGACAGGCTGCCCCGGACTGCTCAGGGCGCAGGAGGCCAAACCGCTTTCCCTGCAGCAGGCGCTTCAAATGGCAACAGAACAGAACCGGCAGATTGCGTTGGGCCGTTTGCAGGAATCTTATTATGAAGCCTTGCGGCATTCTTCAGTAGACCCTGCCAGGACTACCCTTACAGGGGAGCTGGGGAATATCAACAGCACTTCCTTTGACAATAAGTTTACCATCTCCCAGGGATTTTCCCTGCCCGCCCTGTACAAAAAACAGAGGAATGTTTTTGAGCAGGAATGGCTGGCGGCAAAATGGCAAACTACTTTACAAAAAGCGGAGATTATACGCCTGGTGAAACAGGCCTACCTGCAATTGCAGTATCTTAACAGCAGGCGCTTACTATTGGAAAAAATGGATAGCACCTATTCACGGTACACAAAGGTAGCCGCCCTGCGCTTTGAAAAAGGAGAAACCAACCTGCTGGAAAAAACATCACTGGAAAACCAGGCCAACCAGCTGAAAATGCTGCTGAGGATGACTTATGCCGATGAGAAAGTGGCCGGTGTTCAACTGGCTACATTATTGAACGAACGCGGTGCTATAACGGCTACGGATACACTGAATACAAATGTAGTGCTCTACGATACCACCTTGCTGGCACAGCACCCGGTGTTACAGCTTTACCAGCAGCAGGAGCGTGTTGCCGCCGGGAACACGCGGCTTGAGAAAGCAAAACTGCTGCCCGACTGGAACCTGGGATACTCCAATCAATCGCTTGTAGGCTGGCAGATGGACAAGCAACAGGTAGACCATTACTATGGCCCCGGTTCCCGCTTTTCTACAGTGCAGGTAGGCGTGGGGATCCCCATTTTTGCCAGGGCCCAGCATGCAAAAATAAAAGCAGCCGCACGCATGGAAGATATTGCGGCGCTATCGCTGGAAGTGGCTACCACAAAGCTATGGGCACAGCTGCAGCAAAATCACAGCGAGTACCTGAAATACCAGCAGGCCGTGGATTATTATACCGGCAGCGCTTTACCCCAGGCAGACGTGATGATAAGGACTGCTAACCTTACCTATAAAAATGGAGAAATCGGTTATATAGAGTGGGGAACGCTGATAAACAATGCGGTTACCCTGCAGAGTGAATACCTTGACGCGGTGAAGGAACTGAACCTGCGCAAAATTGAACTTGAATATTTATTGTCATCCAATCAAAATTAGTGGCATGAAAAGGTTATTAATATATAGTCTGATAATAGTGGCGGGAATGTCCTGCAAACCCAAAGCCGAAACGCCGGCTGAATCGAAGACGGGGACGGAAGTGGCAGGACAGAATATAGTGAGCCTCGACAGCCTGCAAAAGCAGCATGCAGGCATTGCAACGGCTACCGCGCAGGAAGGTACCACCCATGCTACTGTCCGTGCCAGCGGCTCGGTGGATGTACCTCCGCAAAGCCTGGTCTCCGTAAGCTTTCCTCTTGGCGGCTACCTGAAAAGTACCTCGCTGCTGCCTGGTTCACCGGTATCCAAAGGCCAGGTGATTGCAGTGATGGAAGACCCGGCTTATGTACAGCTGCAGCAGGATTATCTTACCGCAAAGGCCAGGATGCAATACCTCGCAACGGATATGCAGCGGCAAAAAGAACTGAGTGACGCAGACGCCACCAGTAAAAAGAGCTACCAGTTATCGCTTAGTGAATACAATACCCAGGAGGTGCTGATACAATCCCTGGCCGCAAAACTGCGCATCATTCATATCAACCCGGATAAGCTGAGCCCCGGCACTATCTCCGGCGTTGTGCCCGTTTATGCGCCTATCAATGGTTATGTAAGCAAGGTGAATGTGAACATCGGTAAGTATGTGAACCCGGCGGATGTATTGTTTGAACTGGTGAACCCCGACGATATCCATGCTGCCATCACCGTGTTTGAAAAGAATATCAATTCCTTTCATAAAGGTATGCACGGAAAAGTAAGCCTTGTGGATAAGCCGGATGAATGGTACGATGTGGAAACCATCCTGGTGACCCGTAATGTGGACGAGAACCGCAGCGGCGTACTGCATTGCCATTTTGAAAAACAGATGCTGCACCTGTTGCCCGGCATGTTCCTGAATGCCGTGTTTGAACTGGATAACAAACCAGCGGCCATTGTGCCGGAGGATGCACTGGTACGTTACAACGGCAAGGAGTATGTATTCACCACCACTGATGAGAACAGCTTTCACCTGGTGCCGGTAACAGCCGGCGACCGGGAGAATGGCAACGTAGCGCTGATGCCGGACAGCAGCATTAACTGGCTGAAAACAAAAATTGTTGTGAAGGGCGCGTATGCCCTGTTAGGAAAATTGAAAAACAAAATGGAAGATTAGTGATAACTTAGATAAGACCATCTCTGTAAAAAAATGGAAACAGATAAAGCAGCTGTTTTACTGGAGCAATTTAATAAAACCATTGATATATGGATCAATCACCTCCATGACTATACGTTGGATATGCTATGCCGTAAACCCGGTGAAAATTCCTGGTCACTGGGGCAGGTATACCTGCACATTATAGCAGACACCGCCTGGTTTGTGGAACAAATGGATACCGCCCTGTTGCTCAGCAATGCCAACAGTGAGAAAGAAATGCATGAAAATGCCAAAGCAATATTTGCCAATAACGCGTTTCCTGATGCGTTGCTGGAAAATCCTTCCAATGATCCGGATTCAAGACAGCCCCGGGATAAGGAAGAATTATTGCAGGGCCTCACAGATATAAAGCAGGAGGTGAATGACCTGTATGCGGTGGATCATCCGCAGGCGGACGGGAAGACCGAGCATCCGGGCTTCCTTTTTTTTAATTCGCTGGAATGGCTTCAGTTTGCAGAGATGCATATGAGGCATCATTTGCGGCAGAAGCAGCGGATCGATGAGCAGCTGTTCCGGTAAAACGGGCGGGGTATTTATACCTCATCCGCCAGGATCTCCACTTCTTCCGGGATAACAAAAAACAGCACGCACCCGGTTTTGCTGGTAACGGAGTGCCGGAACCCGGGTGGTGTGTAGAGGTAATCGCCCTCCTGCAGGGTGGCATGTTCCAATACCGCGTCGCCACTCAGCACAAAGATCTCCTCACCCCCGGGATGGTTATGATAGGGATAATGGGCGCCGGGCTCAAATTTGAGCAGGATAGTTTTGGAGCGCCCGGAAGCTTCATCGTACCGGAGCGATTTTACAAATATGCCTTTATAGTGGATGTTTTTCTCTACGAGAGGTTGCCAGTCTGTTTGGTGGCTCCTGGTGATGTAGTGATTGATATCTGTATTCATAACTTTGTATTTATTTCTACAAAGATGGATTTTATAGCTGGCCGGGAGAATAGACAATCCTGCAAAAAACATGTAATATTTACAGGGAGCATTGTTCTTTATACAATTTTGGGGAGAGGTTAGTTTGTTTTTTGAAGAAGTTGGAGAAATAGAAAGGGTCATTGAAGCCGAGCTTATAAGCCACTTCTTTTACCGTAAGATCGCCATAGGTAAGCAGCCTTTTTGCCTCGGCTGTAACCAGGCCATAGATCACGTTCTGGGCCGTTTTCCCGGCATGGAGCTTTGCCTGCTCATTGAGCTTTGCTTCTGTAGTGCCCAGTATCCCGGCGAATTGCGCAAGGGTATAATTATGCTCAAAATTATTTCTTACGGCTTCCAGGAACTTCAGGAACAAGGCATCCGGTTTCCAGATCTCATCGCCACGCTTCACTTTTGCCCGGTTGATGGACACCAGTATCAAAGCCACACGGCTATGCACGGATATAAGATACTGGTAAGGCTGCTCGGTTAATTCCTTCCTGATCAGCGCCAATTGCGCTTCTATGATATCTTTCCCCACAGGGATCACCTCGTTCATGGCAAAGTGGCAGAAAAGCCCGTTGTGGAAGATCAGCTCTATATCGTTATCATTCTTACAGAAAAAATCCAGTGTAAATTCAAGGATATATCCCCTGGCTTCAGCCTCCGGAGCAATATGATGGATCTGGCCGGAAGTGATCGTGATTACATCGCCCGCCCGGAGAACAAAGGGGGTATGATCTGCCAGTACCTCCAGTTTCCCGGCGGCGCAATACACCAGCACATACTTCATGATGCGTTGGGGCCTGGCAGGAAGCAGGCTTGGGTCCAGGTCTTTTATTTCAATCATCCTGCGGGAGGAGGTTTGGTTATATAGATGAAGATAGGAATTTATGGTGGAATAATTTGTTAGCAGTATCCGGTATTATCATTAATTTCCCATCTTAAAAAAACGCCCATGCGCTCTCTACTCAAACTATGCCTGTCCCTGTTTATCGCATTGCCGGCTATGGCCCAGAAATCCGCGAACGAATTACACTTTACCAGCAGCCAGCAACAGCTGATCACCGTGTACAAAGGCACCATTTTCGTGAATGGTAATAAAGCTTTTGTGCTTCATGACGACATTATCAACTATAAAAGTAAACGCAACCGCCTGGTGGAAAACGGCAGATCTGTTTTCCTTTTCCTGGAAGTAAACGGAAGTCCGAAGAAGAATAAAATGTATGTATTCAATATAGATCATTCCCTGGCTGATTCCCTGCTGACGGCAATCAGCTCTGATGTAAAGGACTGGGACCACGACGGCAACCCCGAATTTGGCGGCGCCGATCTTACCGACACCTATCCTTCTCCCGACTCTATGTATTACATCTCCTCAAAATTTTATGAGATCAAAAAAGGGAAAATCACCTATGATGCTGAACTGACCGAAACAACCGATAAAAAGGCAAATGGTATTTTCCTGGCCAACCCGGTAAATGGCCAGGTAATTCCTAAAGGAAAGAAACGGCCATAATTTTCGGTATCACAACCGGCCCTTCTCATCGGAATAATGTACTGCCGTTTACCAGTTTTCCTAAACCGGCAGGGGAGCCATCTAAAAAAGTTCCTTTCGTAACTCACGGTAACCCATACACGTTATTCTGAGCAGGTATTTGCCAGGCATTGTGTATGAGCGAATGAACATGCCCGTACTGTCGCTTTGCGCCTGTACTACTACCCGCTGACCGGTTGATTGCAACAGCCCGATGGAGACAAACGGAACAGGCACGTTTTGTTCATCGGTGACGTAGCCGCCCACCGTAAGGCTTTGCGCCGGCAGGTTGGCGGCGCTGCAAATGAAAAGCAGCAAGCAAACGGACAGGCTTTTCATGAATAGACCTTCTTTCTGAAATTATATAAAGACAAAAAAGCAAGCAGCCCTGTAAAGCCGGCCAGTGAAATAATGCATGGCCATATTGTATCATTGTTATCCCCGTAATAGCGCTTTAATTTAAACTGGCTCCAGTTGATACTTTCAACGGGCTGCTCCCGGAAAATGGACGGATAAAAGTACAAACGCAGCTGCTCATGATAATGCCTGAGCGCCTGCCGGAACTGCAGGTGCTGCTGCAGGTCCGACCCGGCAATGCCATTAAGCGCCAGTTGTGCCTGGATACCGGGCAGCATAAACGCAGCTATACCTGCAAACCGGCTTCTTTGTTCCAGTTTCCGGTTCATGGCCTGTGCGCCCGGAGCGGCCTGGTCATCGCCGTTTTGCTGCATGGCAAAATACCAGTACCAGCTGAATGCCTGTTCCTGCGGGAAAGGATATTTTTTAAACTGTGGATAATGTTTGTAAAATGAGTTAAGCGCCACACTTTTATCCATATCCCATTTTTCATGATAACCCTCCCTTTGCATTACTACCGTTTCCAGCGCTTCCGGAACAGGGTATAGCCGGGTAAGCCACACATTTACCATGGCCGGAGCAAGGATATTAAGCACTACCCAAAAGGAAATAAGGCTCACAGCATTAAAGCTGGAAGATTTTCCCTGAGAAATGATCCAGAAGGAGAGGGCAAACCAGAACAACAGGTACAGGCTCAATACTACGATTACGGTGAGCAGTTGCCCGTCGGCAGCGAGTTGCAGGTATACCGTTGCAATGACCATCAACACCCCTGCAGCCAGGTATACGGCCGTCATTCTTACCAGGAACTTCCTCCATATTACTTTTAACGGAACAGTGGATTGTGAACGGAGCAATCCCCATACGCCGGATTCCTGTTCTCCGGAAAGCAGGTTATAACTAAATGCAATAATGACCAGCGGGAATATAAAGATAAACACAAAGGCAAGGTCCATATTGCCCAGCAACAGCGTGGAAGGATTATTAAGATCAGTATCGTACAGCTGCCCTTCCAGTCCCAGTGTGGTTACCCCGATAAGATAAGGGTTAATATCGCGCTGCCCGTTGGAAAACGCTGCCCAGTTGCGTGGCATATTGGCCATCTGGAACTTGTTGTGATACAGTGTTAGCCCCAGTTCCTTACCAAAGTATTTAATATTCCTGGCGGTGTTTTCGGTTTGCAGTTTTTCCGCTTTGGCAATCACTTCTTTTTGTCTCTTTATAAAATCCTTTCCAAAATATAATCCGGCAAGCCCGCTCAACAGCAGGATCAATAACCCCGTGATCACTGTTTTATTCCTGAAAAAGATTTTACTTTCCAGTTGATATATCCGTTGATTCATATGCATTGTTATAAAGTTTTAACCCATTTTGATGATAGCAGCATACCGCCCAGCAGGGCAAGTAACCAGCACAGCAAAGAAATGATGGTATCGGTATGATGTGCGATCACCTGTTCCACTGGTTTAAATACATATTTGAAGTCGGCCTGCTCCGCCCAATGGCTGCGACTGATCGTTAAAGGTTTATCTTTTTCTCCCGGGGGGATGTTGCTGATCTTTTCTTTCTGCAGTTTGTTCATACGTTGTGCAAGCCCATAACGATAGGCTTCCGCCTGGTCCTGGAAATCCGCATAGGTGTTAAAATCCGAGGCGGTGAGCGCCATGGATAAATGCTTAATGGCCAGGAAGGGATTCAGGTAACCGGCCGCTACGCCGAAACTGTTTTGTTGTTCAAAGATGTGCATCAATGCTTTCTGATGCTGGTTGTAAATAGCAGCGGAAATCCTTTCCCCTTCTGCCATTACATAACCGCCATAATTAAACGGCAACTGTTTTACATCGGTTACATGGTATTGTTTTAACACCTCCTCCCTGAACTTTGCATAATGCGGATCATCCGGGTTGTGGCTGTCGCCCTGCTTGTGAAGATCAGATTCAACCGCAGCGGCAAATTCAATTTTTGACGGGGAGGGAAATGCTTTAACACCTATAGCCTGGGTGATCCTGGGCATCACGATGGTAAAGAACACCCAGCATGCCAGCAGGGTGGTAAGCGAAGCCCTTGAAGTTTTGTGCAGGGCAGATACCACTACAGCAATGCCTGCACAAATGATAAAGTAAATTGCATAAGCAAGTATGAGTAAAGCAAGGCGGATAGCGGCATCGTTGGTTACCTGCCAGTGGCTGAGCATGGCCCAGAGGAAAATGGTGAGCAGGATAACCGGTATAAATAGTGTGAAGCTAACGGCCACAATGCCTGTTGTTTTTCCCAATAACAATGTTCTCCAGCTGGCTCCCTGGCAAAGCAGTATTTTTAAAGTGCCGTTTTCACGCTCTGCGGAAATGCTGTTATAGCCCAGGAAAAAGATCAGCAACGGCACCAGCAGCTGCAATACCATAGCCACGCTCATTTCCCCGAAACGGAGCATGCCATTGGAGAAACCGGCTTCGCTGAAGTTGACGGTGTTTTGCTTGTGCGCTTCCAGGAAGATGGATACGCCGGCGAAACTTTCAATACCAAAATCAAAGAAGCTCAATTCATGTTTATCACGGAAAGCAAGGTAGCCGTAGTGCGCCATGCGGTGCGGATGCTTATCCGGTTTGGCCAGCCATTGCTGGCGGACGATCTGTTTGTATTTCAGCCGTTGTCCGTTCTGGACGTTGAAGTTCTGCCACCCGGTATAAGTGGCTATGCACAGCGCCAGTCCGATGATCAGCGTCAGGGCCAGGGTGGCTTTGTTCCTGAAGGCTGCTTTCCAGGTGCTGGCGGCAATCAGCAATATTGTTTTCATGTAATCGGTTTTTCCTTTTAAAATTTATAGGTGGCGTTGAACATCACGCTTCTCGGCGAACCGGGAAACAAGCGGAGGTAATTCTGCGCGCCTATCCAGTAAGTTTTGTTCAGGATGTTATTAACGTTTACGGCCAGCTGTATCCTTGTTTTAGCCGGACTGTAGTACACGGCGGCGTCCAGTAAGGTGTAAGCCGGCAGTGTAAAGTCGCGGATATACCAGGGCAGCTTGTTGCCGCTGTATTGAACGCCGGCGCCGAAACCAATGCCTTTCAGCAGCCGGTGCTGGTTCAGATCATAGCGGGTCCACAGGCTGCCGCTGTGTTTGGGCGTGTTTTGCACGCGCGTGCCTTTTAGCTTTGGGTCCAGGTCTTCTATGATCACCGCATCTATAAAACTGTATCCCGCGTTGAACTGCCAGTTGGGCAAAATGAAACCGGATGCCTCCAGTTCCGCACCCCGACTCCTTTGCGCGCCGCGTTCCACAAGGCGGTTTACATCTTCCGGATCGTTGGCATTCATGAGCAGGTTTTTCTGGTTGATTTCAAACAGGGCGATGTTCACCATCAAAAGATTGTTCAGCCAGGTGGATTTTGCCCCGATCTCTTTCAGATCGCTTTCCAGTGGTTTATAGTTGGTACCTGCCGGCGGCGGCACTATTACCAGCGTGGAGGTATTGCCCTGTGGCTGGTACCCACGGAGATAAGTACCATAAAGGTTTATATCAGGGGAGATGGCATAGGTAAGCCCTATCCTGGGCAGCAGTTTATGCTGCGAGATCTTTTTTTCCGGGGGAAGTTTATAATAGCTGATATCCTCATACCATTCCTGGCGCAGGCCCAGCGTGAGGGTGAGCCGCTCATGGCTCACCTGGTCCTGCACGTATACGCCGTTCACCAGGTAATATGCCGGTGGAATTTCTGTCTTGTTAAAAATATAATCACTCAGGTTACGGATGGTATAGCCGGGATTGGCCAGGTTAAAGTGATCTACATTGGGCACTGGTGCATTAATGCCGTTAATGTTTTTAAAGAGATAGAGCTCTTTCTTTGCAGGATCATATTTAGTGGCGATACTGCCGTCTTTCAGGCGGTAGCCCGCTGCGGAGTTCTCCCCGCCGCCCCTGTACTTTTGCGTGGTAATACGATCGTATCCTGCTACAATTTTATGATGCAGCGCGCCGGTATTGGTATTGATACTGAAGTAGGCGCTGAGGTTATCGGTGTTCCATTTCTGTTGCCGTTGTACGGCGCGCATACCTGCCAGCGTTGGAATGGGCGTATTGTTTTCATCCACTGCGAAAGCGTTGGTAGTACGGTGTTCCAACAGGTCTTCATTCCAGGTTTGCTTCATGTAGGCAACGTTCAGTTTTACTTTGGAACTGAAAGCATGGGATCCGTTGATCATGAGCATGAGATCCTGCGTATTGAAATGATCGTTGCTGCCGCCCATATTAAAAGTAATGGGTGTGCTGTTCAGGTTTGTTTGTCCGGCTACAGCGCCGAATATCGCCTGCCCGCGGTCCAGCCTGGAGTTGCTGTTGTTCATCACCAACTCCACGTTAAGACTGGTACGCTCATTGGGCACATAGGAGAACGACGGTGAAATAAGATAGGCTTTTTTATATTGCAGGTCGCGGAAGCTTTTACTGTTTTCATACCCCACATTGAGCCGGTACAGCAGTGTTTTTTCCTGGTTCAGCGGCCCTGTGAAATCCAGCGTTGCACGGATGGTGCTGAAGCTGCCGGTGGAAATGCTTATTTCCTTCCTGCTTTCCTGTAGCGGTTTTTTGGTCACCATATTGATGCTGCCACCGGGATCCACACTGGAGAACGTGGCGCTGGCCGGTCCTTTGATCACTTCAATTCGCTCTAGGTTGTTGGTGAGCGGCTGGTTAAAAAAATATTGCCGGGTACGCATACCGTTAATGATAGCGCCTTCCTCATTCTGGCTGATGCCACGTATAGCGAATTGGTTGTAGTAACTGCTTTGCGAAACGGCCGTTACATTTTTTACTGCGTCGGCCAATGTGAATGCCTGCCGGTCGGCGATCAGTTCTTTTGATACGGAGGAAATGGCCTGTGGAATATCTTTGTTCGGCGCCGCGATCTTTGTAGCGGAGAAGGAATAATCGCCATAATATTTCTGAGCGTTGGTGCCTATGATCTCCACGGTCTGCAGGGCTGTACTGGCCACGGAAAGCATTACAGGCGGCAGTTCCACGTTGCCCTGCAATTGATAGCTTTTAGTAAAGGTATTTAAGCCGGCAGCGCTTACACGCATTATATAATCGCCGGGTTGCGGAAGGATGAGCTGGAATTTGCCGGAAGAATCGGTGATCGTATACAACCGGTTGGCGCCATTCTTCATGGTAATAACAGCATTACTTACAGGTTGCTGTTGCGTGTTTGTTACCGCCCCGCTCACCTTTGTTTGCGCTCCTGCATGTAATGAAAAGAGCGCAAGGATTGCTGCCAGGAAAATATTTCCGGCAATTGGAAAAGAATAAAAAAACTTCATGAGTTAGTTGGCTAAATGGTTTCCAGGTATAATTCCTGCAGATCGCGGGCATTGATATCGCCTGCATTTAACGTGTGCACCAGCTGGCCTTTGCGCATGATGCCGATATGTGTGCCCACATTTACGGCATTGAATATATCATGCGTGGCCATCAGTACTGATTTACCCTGTTGCCCCAGTTCCCGGACCAGGCCGGTGAACTCGTCGGTGGCTTTGGGATCCAGTCCACTGGTGGGCTCGTCCATGAGGATCACATCCGCATTTTTTGCCAGCGCTATGGCGATACCTACTTTTTGCCGCATGCCTTTACTGAAACCGGAGAGGCGCTTATCATGGGCTTCGGGTTGTAAGCCGCAGCCGGAGAGGAATTGCACCAGCCGGGAGGTATCGTATTTAAAACCTGCCAGCCGGCTGAAGTAGTCGAGGTTTTCCACGGCAGTAAGACCACCATACAGCATCACCACTTCCGGGATATAGGCCAGGTGCCTGCGGGTGCTGCCATCGCCGGGGCGCACTTCCTGTTGATGGATCATCACCTTTCCTGATGTAGGAGCAGTAAAGCCAAGGAACAGGTTGATGGTAGTGGTTTTGCCCGCGCCGTTCTGGCCCAGCAGGCAGTAGATTTCTCCCGGTTTAACTTCCAGGTTGAGATTGTCCAGCGCCACGTGCGACTGGTAATGTTTTGACAAGGATATTGCCTGAAGCATAAGACTAGAATATAAGCGGTAGTACGCCTTCCGGGCGGATGGCGCATAAAATCAGTATACGGATGTAGCTACAGCAGGTGCATCTCACGAAAAAAAATTAACAAAAAGCAGGCGGCCCTTTATTAGCGCAGGCCAGCAGGTAGCTGGAATAGGCCTGTACACGAAAAAGTGAAGCAGTGGTTTTTTTTACCGGTAAAATGAAAACCGGCTGCAACCATTGTGTGGGGAGGAAGTCGTGCGACTGATACTTCATCAGGTCGCATAACTTACATTTTATGTGAAACGTATTGAATTGGTGATGACCTGCAGCGGCATTTTGCTGCAGCAGTTCCGTTCCCCCGTTGCCGTTGCAATGATGATGGTGAAAAGCCTCTGTCAGCAGGGTGCTCAGGAATACGAGCAATAAGAATACCGCTCCAATCCTGGAGAGTATCTGAGGGCGGTATTTTTGTGTTCGTTTCAAAATTTGCAACGAAGTTACAATTTTTGATAAAAAGGGAAAGTTTTATTTTTTGCAGTGCGGTTGTTCAGGAGGTTATTAAAGCCTGGCGGTATGCCGTTAAGCTTACTCCTTTTTGTTTTTTAAAGAATTTGTTCAGGTGGCTTCCATCGGCAAATCCGAATTCATCGGCCAGTTCATTGATCCTGAGATCGCTGAATTTTAACCGCCATTCAATCAGCCTGATCCTGTAGCCGCTTATGAATTGCTGTATGGTTTCGCCGCATTGTTTTTTAAAGTAAACGCCGAGGTAAGTTTCAGAAATACCGAAAGCATTACTGATAGCGGCGGCAGTCAGCTCGTTGGGGGTAAATATATTCCGTTCAATATAGTTGATGATTTCAAGGATCCGTTTATCAGTATTGTCACGTACATTTCCCGGTCTGAGTTTGGCTATATTCCTGGCTGCAATTACAATCAATGCATTCACGAGGTTCATCTCCAGGTCCTGCTGGTAAGCGCCTCCCAGCTTTATACCATACAGCAGGGAATCCACAAGCATTTCCACCAGGCGGCTGTCGTCTTTACACCTCATCACGCATCCTGATAGTTTGGTAGCATAAAAGAGCAGGCATTCCAGGTGATGGATACTTTTCCAGGGATAGGAGCGCACATAGCTTTCACTGAAACGAACCAGGAGGAATTCCGTGGCTTCTGTTATCTCAAAATGATGACGGTCGTCAGGAGTGAGCAGCAGCAGGTTGCCATCGCGATAGGCCATCCGGTTGCCGTTGATGTTTACAAAACCTTTCCCTGAGATAAGATATACTATTTCAAAAAAACTATACTGCCGGTTCACCAGCGGACAGTGATCGGTTTTAAGGTATTCTACCTCCACCTGTTGATGTATATTCTGCTTAACCATAGTACAAACATACCTTTTTATAATAGAAATGAACCGAAAAGATGGATGTTTGTCGGTCTATTTTTGTTAAAACGAAACAAGGATAAAACTATGTTTAAAAACAAAAAGAACGCGCTGACCCTCGCAGCCATCTGTCTTTCTTCATTGATGTTCGGATTGGAAATTTCCAGTGTACCGGTATTGTTGCCCAGTCTTGAGAAATTATTGCATGGCAGTTTCAGTGATGTGCAATGGATCATGAATGCCTATACCATTGCGTGCACCACCGTGCTGATGGCCACCGGCACCCTGGCCGACCGTTATGGAAGGAAACGGGTTTTTGTGATTGGTCTGGCGCTTTTCGGTATCACTTCATTGCTCTGCGGCCTGGCTACATCCATGTCCGTACTGATTGTCAGCCGGTTTCTGCAGGGCCTTGGCGGGGGCATCATGCTCATTTGCCAGATCGCCATTCTTTCCCACCAGTTCCAGGAAGGGCGGCAGCGCAGCAAAGCCTTTGCCATGTGGGGTATTGTATTTGGAACAGGTCTTGGTTTTGGCCCTGTTATAGGTGGGCTGATCCTTTCACTGGCCAGCTGGAAATGGGTGTTCCTGATACATTTCCCATTGAGCATACTTACGTTGGGCCTTGCACTGGCAGGCATAAAAGAATCCAGGAATACCCATGCGCAACAGCTGGATGTATGGGGTATGATCCTGTTATCGTTGTCTGTTTTCGCGCTAACCTATTTCATTATCCAGGGGCCGGTGCTTGGATTCGGGAGCACCTCTGCTTTGCTTATTCTTGCCGGATCGGTGATGGCCTTCCTGCTTTTTCTTTATGCGGAGAAAGTGAGTCCCCAGCCAATGTTTGATTTTACCGTATTCCGCGTGCCCAATTTTTCCGGCGCCATCATTGGCTCAATTGGTATGAACTTTTGTTTCTGGCCTTTTATGATTTATCTGCCTATTTATTTCCAGGGTGTACTGGGTTATAACGGTGTAGTAGCAGGAACGGTGCTCCTGGCTTACACCCTTCCTACATTGGTGGTTCCTCCTTTGGCAGAAGGGCTGCTGCTGCGGTACAGGCCGGGGATTATCATTCCACTTGGGTTGTTCAGTATCGGGGTCGGCTTTATCCTGATGTGGCTGGGTATACATACCGCGCACCCGGGTTGGCTTAGCATGCTTCCGGGCACTCTTGTATCCGGTATTGGATTGGGTTTATGTAATACGCCTGTTACCAATACCACCACGGGGTCCGTTAGTTCCGACCGTGCCGGTATGGCATCAGGGATAGATATGAGCGCCAGGCTCATCACGCTGGCGGTTAACATCGCCTTGATGGGCCTGGTGCTGAGCAAAGGCATTGTGGCCCATTTAAAGGGAGTATTCAACAACAGGTTTAATGCAGAACAGCTTCAGTTGATGGCGGAAAAAATAGCGGCAGGTAATTTTGCGGGTTTGAATGAAAAATTTCCGGAGATGAATATGGCGGATCCCGGTGGATACGCCGCTCATTCGGCGCTTAGCTATGGGTTTGAGCTGCTCACACTTTTTGGAGGGATCGGCGTTTGGTTACTGGCGCTGCTGAGCTTTTATATATTTAAACCCGCTGAAGGGAAAGCTGTATTTAAATGATTAGTGCCGGCGGTTTGCCGGCACTAATCATTATTTAATTGTAAACTTCGCTTTCATTGTAATTGTGCAGGATCTTGTTCAGTTTACCATCTTTAAAATACAATCTCACAATAGAGTTACCTTTTACGCCTGGTTTAACATCTGTGGTAATAGAAAATCCCCATTCGGCATATTTCTCCATATCGGGATCGAAAGGTTTATTCAACGGTTTGTCCGGTAAAATGATTTTAAGATAATTATAAGCCGGGATTTTGTAAATGGCAACCAGTTTTGTGTAGATGTCGCCCACCGGGTCATTTTTAAGAATGGCTGTTTCCGGGGGCAACGATGCCGGCCATTGGTTCATCTCTTCCGGTAGCGCCCCGCCGGAACTGATAGCAGCTACTTTGTCGCCTGGGAACTGTATCAACGCCCGGTCTATTACAACGGTGGTATCCATCAGGGTAACGGCATTGTAATAAGGAAGGAGGTATTGCACCTGCTGCGGAGAAGAAAAAGGCTGACGGTATACTACAGCTACTGATGAAAGATTTTTTTCCTTATCAAGTTCCTGCAGCCGGCTGTAAACATCAGCATAGGAACTGCCGATTTTGATGCCCCATTTATCTCCTTTGGTAATGGTTTCTATTAATGGAAGCTGGTCTTTTTTACTACAGGAAAATAATAGTATTGCAGGGAATAATAAGAAGAACAGTCGTTTCATATGGTGATTCATTAATGTGACTGTTGAAAAATAATATATTCCAGAGGGAAATGCGTGTGGGAACGACAACTTTAAAATGAATGCAGCCACTGGCGAGGAAGGAGCGGGGAGAGGGGGGTGGGTAGAACTTATCGTGTAGGGCGTCTATTTTGAAATATCACCCATAGCAGGCAGCCCATCATACTCAATTTTCTTTATCATCACCCATTGCTTCAGATCTTTATGGGGAGTCTGAAGACTATAATTTGTTGAAAGGCGGAATTTTATCTTTAACCAATAAAAAGCATCGGGGTCATAGGCGAGCTGGAATTCCAGCCGATCTACCTGGTTGAGATATGCGTTACATTTATTCAGAATAACAGATGAAGGTTCTTTATCAAAATAAAGATAGAATGCGGAACTGGATTTTTCATATTCTTTAAGGATGGCACCATAAATAGTACCTGCTTTCAATTCACTTTGTAATTGTCCACCTACATTCCAGGTATCTTCTACGTAAAAAAAACGGGCTTCAATAGCATTTTTGGTGGTGTCCTCATGATTGGTAAAAAACCTGGATATTGGTTTTGAGGAATTAAAGACAGGTGAAGTACGCCCATCTTTATCAAAGGTTATCCGTCCTGATAACACACCTGCGTTCAGATTAATTTGTGCCACAGGGGAATTGGGCGACATGATGTATTCCATATTTTTGAAAACATGGTTCCGGGAATTGCTGTCAAGAAACCCGGCGCTGTATTGTTTTTTCGCATATTTCAGCTCCTCGAGCCGGTTTTTTGGTGTAAAAAGCGAATCTTTAAAATGGATTCTAAAGTAATAATAAGGGCCTACCGGTACCAGGGACAGCTTCATGAATTCATTGTCTTTTTGCAGTTTTTCCGCTTCTGTTTCGCTCTCATATTGAAGATACAAGGACATTGATAATGTGATAGCGAGGCAAATACAAGTAATAATTCCCCAGGGAGTGATCACTTTAACTTTTTTTTCACCGCGGTCAATTTCTTTATGAGTTTCCAATAAAACTCCCAGGATAGCCAGGATACCGGTAATAGTGATAAAAAGGTAGCTCATAGTTTAGGTATAATGGATGGGGTGAGGTATAGTGTCTATCTAAGATAACTAAATTATTCCGGAATATTTGTGTAACTCCATGGAGCACATAGCAGCGGTATCATGAAATTGTTGCTGGCAAGAGCGGATGAGTTATTGTTGTCGTATTAACATTTAATTATTACCTTGGTTGAAGGCATCTTATAAAAGATGCTCTTCAAAGCGCGAAGAAGTGATCTATACTTATCCACGTACTGTCGTTATATACCTATTGCTGGCGTTGCTGGCCGTGTGCCTTGAGGCACGGGCGCAACAGCAGCTCATCAGTCACCTCGGTATTGAACGGGGACTGTCAAACAATTCCGTTACCTGTATTCATAAAGACCGTTACGGCTTTATGTGGTTTGGCACATATGACGGGTTAAACCGTTTCGATGGCTATAGCTTTAAAGTTTCCCGGCAGCAACTGAAAGCGCCCAATTCCCTGACCAATAACCGTATTGTGACCATTGCGGAAGATTCCACCGGTTTTATGTGGGTGGGCACCAAGCATGGCGCCAACCGGCTGAATGGCCCAACGGGTTTGTTCCAGCCCGTTTACTACCATCCCTGGAAAAAACATGATACCTTACCGGTGTTATCGGAAGTATATTCCATTGTTACTAACCGCAAGGGACAGGTGCTCATGGGCACTTCCAGTCATGGTTTTCTTGTATACCCTCCCAACAGCTGCATGGCCCGGCAAATGCCGCTGGTAAACGGCGACACCGTTTTGTCCGGCAACGTGCCTGCTATTGTAAACGATGTGAAAGACCGTTGCTGGCTTATTATACAAAATGTAGGACTTTGCCGCTATGATGAGAAGCAGCAACAGATCACGGTAGTGAACCGGCAACAGAAAAGAGGTAACTGCCTCCTGGCCGATACCGATGGGCAGCTATGGATGGGGACAGACGAAGGCGTATATAAATATGATCCGGTATCGAACACCCTTTCACATTTCCCGGAAGCTACACGGCAACAGGATAGTAAGGTGATCAGTTTAACAATTGATAAGAACCGGCAGCTATGGGTATCTACCGACGGTAATGGCATTTTTGTAATGCCCGCTGCAGGTGGCGCTGCGTGGCAGCTGCAAACCGGTAAAGATAAATCGTCGCTTTCCAGCAATGCTGTTTACGCCGTGTATGAAGATGACGACCAGCGCAAATGGATTGGCACGTTGCGCGGGGGCGTGAATATCATCGATAAACAGAAATCCCGTTTTACTACTATCAATCCAAGTCCTTTAACAGAGAACAGTCCTGCTTCCAATTTTGCTTTTTCATTTTGTGAAGATGATAATAAAGATATCTGGATAGGTACCGACGGCGCCGGTATTTCCGTATGGAACCGCCGCCAGGACAGCTACACAGCGTTTGTTCATAAAACGGGTATCCCTGGCTCACTCAGTAATAATAATGTAACCAGCATCGTAAAGGACGCCGACAATAATATATGGGTAGCCACTTTTGGCGGTGGCATAAACCGTTATAACAAGGCTACGCATACTTTTGAAAAATATTCGTGCAGCCTGAACGGGTATGAAGACAAGTTTGTATGGAAATTGTACCTCGACAGCCACAACACCCTCTGGGCAGGCACTTGCATGGGAGGCACCATTTACCGGTTCAACAGGGCAGCCAAGCGTTTTGAATGCTTTGATCCCGGTCTCCGCGATATTATCACCATCTCGGAAGATAAAGCCGGTGAGCTTTGGCTGGGCACTTTCAACAGGCTCATAAAAGCGGATACAAAAAACCGGCAACACCGGTATTATGATATGGATTTTAATGTCCGTGCTATTTATGAAGACAAAGCCGGTCATTTCTGGATCGGTACGGAAGGAGGAGGCCTGGTGAAGTTTGACCGCCATACCGGTAAAAGCACTACCATTGCCCAACAGGAAGGATTGCCCAACAATGCGGTTTTAAATATCGAGGAAGATAACAAAGGCCACCTGTGGATGAGCACTTATAACGGCATTGCCCGTTACAACCCTGCTACCGGGCAGTGTAAAAGCTTTTATGAGTCCGACGGGTTGCAGAGCAACCAGTTCAACTATAACGCTTCCCTGCGGCTATCGACCGGGGAGCTGCTGTTCGGCGGTATCAGGGGTTTTAATATTTTTGACCCGGCCGCCATTGAAGAGAAAAACGATTTTCCCGCCCTGCTCATTGCCGGGCTGAGGATCTCCAATACGCCATATGAACAGGAGCAGCCACTTACTACTTTGCAGGAATTGGTGCTGCCATATGACAAGGCCGTTTTTTCGCTGGACTATGTAGCCCTGGAATATTCCTCTCCCGATAAGATCAGTTATGCATATTATATGGAGGGATGGGATAACGATTGGAACTATGTGAATACACAACGGACCGCCAATTATACCCGTCTGCATGAAGGCAGTTACCGCTTCCGTATAAAAAGTACCAATGCCGATGGCACCTGGAACCCGCAGGAGCGCATCATAAAAATTACTGTATTGCCACCCTGGTACCGTACCTGGCTGGCATATATAATATATGGACTGCTTACAGGCGGACTGCTGTACACCTATCGTTTTTACCAGCAGCGACAGGCCCGGCTACGGTATGAAATAGAATTATCGCGCCTGCATGCCGAAAAAGAAAAGGAAGTGCATGAGAAGAGATTGTCCTTTTTTACCAATGTATCCCATGAGTTCCGTACCCCGCTTACACTGATCATCAACCCGGTTAAGGAATTGCTTTACAGCGACGGCCGGCAGATTGAAAGCAAGGATCTTACTATTGTATACCGCAATGCCCGCCGTTTGTTAAGCCTGGTTGACCAGTTGCTCTTGTTCAGGAAGGCAGACCAGGAAGAAGACCAGCTGAAGATTGTACCGCTGGACCTGGCAGCTATCTGCCGGGAAGTATACCTCTGTTTCACGCACCAGGCCAGTGCAAAAAAGCTGCAGTTCGATTTCAGCTGTGATGCCGAACAGGTAATGGCGTATGCCGACCGAGAGAAAATTGAAGTGGCTTTGTTTAACCTGTTGTCCAATGCCTTTAAATATACCCCTGACGGGGGCCATATCCGTTTCTCCCTGTCTGGCAGTGCGGAAGGAATAGTGATCCGCGTGGCCGACAGCGGCTGTGGTATTCCGCGGGAAGTGGGGAACCGGTTGTTTGAGCGCTTTTACCAGGTATCAGGAAAAGATACCACCCTGAAAAACGGCTTTGGCATAGGGTTATACCTGGTGAAGCAGTTTATACAGGCGCATAAGGGTACGGTGGTCTATGAAAGTGAGCCTGGAAGCGGTACCACCTTTACCATCACCCTGAAAAAAGGGAAGGAGCACCTGCACGGCTATACGATTTACGAGGAAGCTGCCGGAATGGAAACCCTGCTGGAAGAACTGGTGGAAGAGGACGATCTTGCGCAGATGGAGGCAGAAGAAGCGGCAGCGGAGGATACGCTGGATGTGTTATTGTCGCCCCGGCCAAGCATGCTCATTGTAGACGACAACGGCCAGATCCGCGACTATATCAAAAGCATTTTCCGGAACAGCTTTAATATTTATGAGGCCTCGGAAGGCGGGGAGGGGTACCAGCTGGCCAGCAGGCACCTGCCGGACATCATTATCAGCGATGTATTAATGGAAGGGCAAAGCGGTATCGAATTGTGCCGGCAGATAAAGTCGGACCCGGCGCTGGGGCATATCCCGGTGGTATTGCTTACCGCCAGTTCTTCTCCCGAAATAAAACTGAAGGGCATTGAAGGCGGGGCCGATGACTACCTGAGCAAGCCGTTTGATAAAGAATTGTTTGTAGCCCGCATCACTAATATTATCCGCAGCCGCAATACCCTGCAGCAATATTTTTATAAGGAAATTACCCTGAATACCGGCAACCAGAAAATATCTGCAGAATACAAGGAGTTCCTGCACCGCTGTATTGCTGTTACAGAAAAGCATCTTGATAACCCCGATTTTAACATCAAGCTGTTTGCCCTTGAAATAGGCATCAGTCATTCCACCCTTTATAAAAAAGTGAAGTCCATTTCAGGACATTCCGTCAGTGAGTTTATCCGTTTCATCCGGTTGAGGAAGGCGGCGGAGTTGCTCATCAATACCGGGTGCAACGTAAACGAGGCGGCTTTCCAGGTAGGCTTCAACGATGTAAAGTATTTCCGCGAGCAGTTTTGTAAAGTATTCGAGATGAACCCCTCGGCTTATATCCGGAAGTACCGCAAGAAATTTGATAAGCGGATTTTGTCTGACTCAGGATTAGGATGATTTTGCTGATTGATTAGGATTTTTCTTTTGGATTTTTAAAGGATTGTGGGAGATGTGAATGGAGGTATAAAGAGATTGCTTATATCCCCTATTGATATATTCTTTTTTAAATCTTTTAAAATCTAAATTATTTTAAGGGCTTTGGAAGATGCAAAGAAGTATCTAAGCCCCATATCTTCTTTTATACCTTCTCTATGGCCTTTTAATTCCAATAGTTTGTTGCTTCGGGAAATATAAGAGAATATATTCGCTTGTATCTCCCACAATCCTTTAAAAATCCAAAAGAAAAATCCAAATCAATCAGCAAAATCATCCTAATCCTGAGTCAGACAAAATCCGCGTCAGACAACCTCCACATTCCTGATCTCACCCCCTAAATAGGCGAATCTCTCCCCCTTGTTTCAGGATGAA
>NZ_DATCRD010000073.1:0-5941 GCF_036569185.1 Chitinophaga sp. | reverse complement strand
GCATTGATATAGCCGGCAATAGTGATGCGGGCTTTTTCGTAAGCGTTGGTAGCTACCTGGCTCAGGTGATGTACACCCCGGTGCACATTGCTGTTATATTCTTCGTAATAGCGGGCTTCCGCGTTTATTACGACCTGTGGTTTCTGCGTGGTGGCTCCGTTATCGAAGTATACCAGCGGTTTACCATGTACCTGTTGCTGCAGGATAGGAAAATCCTTTCTGATCTGCTTTACATCCAGGCCTTCGGTGACTATGTTAGCAATATGTTCCATCGTCAATTTAATTATTCATGATCTCCGCAATCTGCGTCTGCAGGAAATGTTGCAGGGCAGGTACCTTCACTGCATCTGTGATGTCGTGGGAGAAGGCGTTTACCATCAGTGCTTTTGCCGCATCTTCGCCAATACCGCGTGAGCGGAGGTAGAACATGGACTCTTCACTGAACTGACCGGCAGTAAAACCGTGGCTGCACTTTACATCGTCGGCATAAATTTCCAGTTGTGGCTGGGAGTTGATGTCCGCTTTGGTACCGAGCAGGAGGTTATTGTTCTGCTGGAAGGCATTTGTTTTCTGTGCTTCCTGGTGTACAAGGATCTTGCCGGTAAATACGCCGTTGGCGTTATCGAGCAGTACGCCTTTGTACAGTTCGTTGCTGTTGCAATCGGGCATGATGTGATCCATAAAGGTATGGTTATCTACATGCTGGTGTTTGCTGGCGATATAGAGGCCGTTCAGGTTAGTTTCGGTATGACTGCCATTCAGCGCCACGCTCAGGTTGTTACGGGTGAACGGGGTACCGGGCAGGGTGAAATTAAAATGATGGTAACGGCTGTCTTTCTGTTGCTGTGCAGCGGTGGTATGTACTTCGCGGAAGCTTTCAGCGCCCTGTTGTACATTATAGTGCCACAGTTCTGCATTTTCCATTACCACGGTTTCCAGTACGCTGTTCGCAAAGGCGATGGTATTGGTTTCCGGGTGCACGGAAGTTTCGATGATGGTAGCGGCTGCGTTCCGGTTCAGTACCCACAGGTGGCGGGGCTGAATGAAAGCGTGCGCTGTACAGGAGTAAACGTGTACTACATGTATGGGTTTATCGAGCACGGTGTTGGCTGCCAGTTCAATATACAGGCCATCTGCGAAGAGGGCTGTATTCAGTTGCGCCAGTGATTCTGTTGCCAGGTGCTGCTGTCCGTTGAAATAAGTAACAAAACCAGGGGCGGTGGTGTTAGCGCTCATGGCGCCAACGGTGATGCCTTTACCTTGTGGCAGGGCAGATTGTTCCGCCTGGAGATGACCGTTTACCAGTACGATGCGGTAGCAGTCCAGTTCAGGAATGGCGGTGCTGTTCACCACTTCTTCTGATACACAGGAAGCCGTATTGAGCAGTTCATACGGAAACTCTTTCAGGTAACGCTGAATATTCGTGTAGCGCCATGCTTCCGTTTTCAGCGTAGGAAGGCCTATCGTTGAAAAACGCTCCAGCGCTTTGCGGCGGATGTCCTCCAATGTATCTGCCGCGAGGGAGGGAACATGCGCCGACAGTGCATTTACATCTTCGGTTAACGCCTGGTAAAATGGCAATATCATATCGCTTGTCATAGTCTTTTTATACAGATTCTTTCAAATGTAATTCCTCTTTCAGCCAGTCGTATCCTCTTTCTTCCAGTTCCAGTGCCAGTTCTTTGGTACCGGTTTTAATGATACGGCCATTGTATAATACATGTACAAAGTCAGGTATGATATACTCCAGCAGGCGTTGATAGTGAGTGATCACTACGAAAGATTTTTCTGCATCGCGTAATTTGTTTACACCATTGGAAACAATACGCAGTGCATCGATATCCAGTCCGGAATCTGTTTCATCCAATATAGCCAGCTGAGGGTCGAGCATGGCGAGTTGGAAAATTTCATTACGTTTCTTTTCTCCACCGCTGAATCCTTCGTTGAGGGAACGGTTCATCAGGTTGGAGTGGAAGTCTACCAGCTGTTGTTTTTCTTTGGTCAGCTTCAGGAATTCCCTGGCTTCGAGGGCGGGAAGGCCTTTGTATGCCCTGATTTCATTCAGTGCGGTTTTGAGGAAGTTGAGATTAGAAACACCTGGTATTTCAACAGGGTATTGAAAAGCGAGGAAAACACCTTCACGGGCGCGGTCTTCCGGAGACATATCCAGCAGATTTTTGCCATTGAACCAAACTTCCCCTTCGGTGACAGTGTAGTTATCACGTCCCGCGAGAACAGAGGCCAGTGAGCTTTTACCGGAACCGTTTGGTCCCATGATAGCATGCATTTCTCCTTTGTTTATTTCGAGATTAATGCCTTTCAGAATTTTTTTCCCTTCTACTTCTGCGTGCAGATTTTTAATCGTCAGCATGATTGTTTTATTTCGTTCTGTATGTATTAAGTTGAATAATGAATTATCCAACGCTTCCTTCAAGTGTAATAGATAATAATTTTTGTGCTTCCACTGCAAATTCCATTGGCAGCTGGTTCAGTACTTCCTTCACATAACCGTTTACAATGAGGGCTACTGCTTTCTCGCTGTCGATGCCACGTTGGTTCAGGTAAAAGATCTGGTCTTCCCCGATCTTCGAAGTGGTGGCTTCGTGTTCGATCATGGCAGTTTTGTTCCTTGATTCGATGTATGGGAAGGTGTGTGAACCGCATTGGTTACCGATGAGCAGGGAGTCGCACTGGGTAAAGTTACGTGCATTGTCTGCCCGTGGCCCTACGGCTACCAGTCCGCGGTAGCTGTTATCGCCCCTGCCTGCGGAAATACCTTTGGAGATGATGCGGCTTTTGGTGCCTTTACCGATGTGGTGGATCTTGGTACCGGTATCAGCGATCTGTTTGTTACGGACTACCGCTACAGAGTAAAATTCACCTTCGGAGTGGTCGCCCTGCAGGATTACACTGGGATATTTCCAGGTAATAGCGGAGCCGGTTTCCACCTGTGTCCAGGAGATCTTGCTGGCGGCGCCTTTGCAGATACCTCTTTTGGTAACGAAGTTATAGATACCGCCTTTACCGTCTTTATCGCCGGGATACCAGTTTTGTACGGTAGAATATTTTATTTCAGCCTGCTCCAGGGCTACCAGTTCCACAACTGCCGCATGCAGCTGATTTTCATCACGCATGGGGGCGGTACAGCCTTCGAGATAGCTAACATAGCTGTTATCGTCTGCAATGATCAGGGTACGTTCAAACTGGCCGGTGTTCTGGGCATTGATACGGAAGTAAGTGCTCAGTTCCATCGGGCAGCGTACGCCTTTTGGAATGTAAACGAAGGAACCATCGGAAAATACGGCGGCGTTGAGCGCAGCGAAGATGTTATCTGTATGTGGCACCACGCTGCCCAGGTATTTCTTTACCAGGTCGGGGTGTTCCTGTACAGCTTCGCCGAAGGAGCAGAAGATCACGCCCATTTCTTTCAGTTTGCCTTTGAAAGTGGTAGCTACGGACACGCTGTCGAAAACGGCATCCACGGCTACGCCGGTAAGTGCTTTCTGTTCATTGAGGGGAATACCCAGTTTTTCGAAAGTAGCCAGCAGTTCCGGATCTACTTCATCCAGGCTGTTAAGCTGTTTTTTCTTACGTGGCGCTGCATAATAGGAAAGTGCCTGGAGGTCGAGCTCCGGCATTTCAAAATGCTGCCATTTTGGGAATTCCATTTTCTTAAATGCGGCAAATCCTTTCAGGCGCCATTCCAGCAGCCATTCCGGTTCATTCTTCTTCGCCGAAATAAAACGGATGATATCTTCATTCAGCCCCGGGGGAGCTATATCCATTTCAATATCGGTGCTAAAGCCAAACTCGTATTCCTTATTGGCTATATCATCAATTATTTCGTTACTGTTGATCATACAAGTTTAATATTTAAACCGCAAAGCTCTCGCCGCAGCTACAGGTTCTGGTTGCATTTGGATTGTTAAAGAAGAGGCCTTTTCCGTTAAGTCCGTCTGAATAGTCCAGCTCCGTACCATACAGGTAAAGGAGGCTTTTCATCTGTACCACTACTTTTACGCCTTTATCTTCAAAAACCTGGTCGCCTTCTTCTTCGGTTGCTTCAAATTTCAACACATATTCAAGACCTGAGCAGCCACCACCTTTTACACCTACGCGTACAAAGGTGCCTGGCGCATGATGTTCTTTTTCCATCAGCGCCTTGATATATTCTCCTGCTTTTTCTGAAACGGTTATCATACTCAGAATTTGTTTTTATTAGCTATTTACCGGTTGCCCGGTCTTCCTTATCTTTTATCCTTCAATACCGGCTACTACATGCGACTTGGCCGCACACAGCAACTGTACCATCATATCCAGTTTATTTTTATAGAACTCAGTGATCCCCCGGGTGGCAGGATCATACAGGTTGTCTTTCAGGATCGGCAGGGAATATGGTAAAACCCATGCTCTCAATGCCTTAGCCACTGCATCCATTGCATTTATACCCTGCATCGCCTGGGTGCCGTCTGCCCAGGACAGCAAAGCTACAACCTTTCCGGTTAAATAAGGACGCTGGTTCTTGCTGGTCATTTCCAGCCAGTCCAGGCAATTTTTCATGGCGCCTGTCATGCTGCCATGATATAAAGGAGTCATCCAGATATGCAGGTCCGCCTTGCAGAAAGCTTTACACATGGCATCTACTGCGGGTGGTTTCAATCCTGCTGCTGCCTGGGAGAAAAATGGGATCTGGGTGTTACCAAGACTAAAAATCTCCGGGGAAAATCCATTCTCTTTCAACCTTTCCGTCAGGTATGCCGCCAACTGGTTGGAAGTGGCATAAGGACGATCATCTATTGCACCATTAAATATCAGGACGTTCATTAATATTTAACTTTTAGAGATTAAAATGATTATGAGATTAAATTTTGATGAAGGATCTCATAAACTCACCAAAACCCCAAAATCTTTTTTTAGCTTTCACAAAAATACCGATATTTGAGAATAAAACAAGTAAGAACTTGGAAAATTATCCAATACGAACCAAGAATGCTGCCGACCGGTTTTTGACCTTGCTCAAGACCCGGGGGCCCTTGCCTGCAGCAGAACTGGCCAATGAATTGGGTATTACCGGAGAGGGCGCCCGCCTTCAGCTGCTCAAGCTGGCAGAAGAGGGCCTGGTGCAGTCGGAAAGTGCTTCCAAAGGCGTAGGACGCCCTGTTTTAATATGGAGCCTTACCCCCCTGGGTAATGCCCGCTTTCCGGATACCCATACCGAGCTCACCCTCCAGATCATTCAAACCATTAAGAATGTATTAGGTAAGGAAGCGCTCGATAACGTGGTAAACGCCCGGGAGAAAAGCCAGCTCGAAAAATACAGCACCGCCCTTGAAGGCGTTAACGGACTGGAAAACAGGCTCACTTCGTTTGCAGCCATCCGTTCCGGCGAAGGCTACCTGGCCGAGTGGAAAAAAGAAGGAGATACCTATTATTTTATAGAGAATCATTGTCCCATTTGCTGCGCCGCCACAGAATGTGATAATATCTGCACCTCGGAAATGCGGACCTTTGTGAGCATACTCGGTGAAAAAATGAATGTATCCCGTATGGAGCATATTATCAATGGCGCCCGCCGTTGTGTGTATAAAATTGAAGCGGAGTAAGGCCTTCGGCCTTTGAGCGGATTTTGTCTGACTCAGGATTATGATGATTTCGCTGATTTCCTGATTTTATTTTTTAGTTTTTTTATAGATTTTTTTGGGAGATAAATGTGTGTTCCGCTTTTATCTCCCAATTTGTTTTTCTTAAAAATAAAATCAGGAAATCAGCGAAATCATCATAATCCTGAGTCAGACAACATCCGCGTTATTTCAGGATAAGCACCAGCGTGCCTGCAATAATAAGCCCTGCACCAATGGCGGTTTTCAGCGTGATGGTTTCATACAGGAAAATGGCGGATAAAACAATAGTGAGCGCCACGCTGAGTTTATCCACCGGGGCT
>NZ_DATCRD010000072.1:0-40296 GCF_036569185.1 Chitinophaga sp. | reverse complement strand
CCGACCGCCGTACTATGGACAGCTCCATGATCTATGCCCCGAGGAACACGTTTGCCGAAACTGTGACATTCATTACCACGCAACTGGACTCTATTGCCAAAAACGGATACCTGCAGCCTAAATATAACAAGGGCGATGCAGATGCTGGTCGCGCTACCCTGGGCGCCGCACTGGCCCTGAAAGGATGGGTGGAACTGTATGCAGCCAGTCCCGCCTTCAACGCCGCGCAACCCGCCGCCGGTAATGATCCCAACAAAATAGCCGGCTATAATAACTTCGATGCGGGCCGCTGGGCCACCGCCGCCGCCACTTTCAAACAGTTCATCGATCTGTATGGCAACGGTAAAGTATATGACCTGTTTCCCGATCCTTCCGCTATCTGGTATGAAGCCAATGAATATCATTCGGAAGTGGTATGGGACCGGCAGGTAGTAGCCAACATTATGGGATCCTCTTTTGAGCAATACGGTGGCCCCGTATGGATCAACGGCGCCTATTATACCTGGGGCAACTACTGCCCTACACAGGAACTGGTAGACCAGTTCTACATGGCCAACGGTAAACCCATCACGGATCCCACTTCCGGTTATGATCCGCAACGTCCGTATATAGGTCGCGAAAAACGTTTCTACGATTGGATCGTGTACGATGGCGCCCCCTATAAAATGGCCTGGATGGATAAAGGCGATACTATCTACACGCGGATCGACAAAGTACATCCCTCCAAAAACCAGATTGATTTTGGTACCGACGATGTGGGCAACACCGGCTATTACTTTAAGAAACGCCTCAATCCTTTAGTACGCCCGGGCGGCGGCGCGGTGAGCGGCGCCAATTTCATCTACTACCGTTACGCGGAAGTGCTGCTGGGATATGCGGAAGCGCAGAATGAAGCAGCAGGTCCGGATGCCACTGTATACAAGGCTATCAACCAGGTGCGCAAAAGAGCCAACCTGCCTGATCTGGCGCCGGGCTTATCGCAGGCGGAAATGCGTAACGCGATTTATCATGAAAGAAGGGTGGAGCTCTGTTTTGAAAATAAACGCTTCTATGATATCATCCGCTGGAAAACCGCCAGCACTGTCATGAATGTGGATAAGCATGCCATGAAGATCACCAATACTTCACCCAATAACAATGCAGGCGTATGGAAATATGAAATTGTGCCACTGAATCATCCACATGTGTTCACTTCTAAAATGTACCTGAACCCCGTGCCACAGGATGTAATAGACCGTAATCCGAAAATTGTGCAGAACCCGGGGTATTAAAAAAATTATCTCCGCTGGAAAAGTTGCAGGGATAACCCTGCAACTTTTTGCTTTATCTTCCGTCTGTAAAGCAAAGTATGCATATGCCCACGGTCAGGAACAGCTGGATAGATAACCTGCGCTCATTTATTACCCTGTTGGTGGTAGCCCACCATTCATCGCTGGCATATACCACGTTTGCCTCTTTCAATAAAAGCGCCTATATCCTTTCTACCAACCCCGTAGTGGACACTGCCCGGTGGAAGGGACTGGACATCTTTGAAGACTTTAACGATATCTTTTTTATGTCGCTGATGTTCCTGATCAGCGGCATCTTTATAATGAACAGCCTGCAAAACAAAACCATTGTGATATTTATCCGCGACCGGTTTTACCGGTTGTTCATTCCTTTTATAGCCGGCGTTACCCTGCTGATGCTGATTGCCTATTATCCTTCTTTCCTGCTGGCTACCTGGCAATATAACGTAAAGGCCTATATGATAGATTTTTTTACGGTAGAAGCATGGCCGGTAGGGCCACCCTGGTTCATCTGGGTACTGTTCGCCTTTAACCTCATTTTTGCCTTATGCTATCGGTTGGTAAAGAACGCTGTTAACAAGGCTGGTAATTTCCTTGCAGCGCAAAAACAGCGGCCGGTAAAAACAGTCCTGCTATGGTATGTATATACGTTGCTGCTTTATATTCCTGTTATACAATTTGTATCGCCCTACGCATGGACCGGCATCGGCCCGTTCGATTTCCAGGTGAGCAGGGTGCTGCTATACGCGGGCTACTTCCTGCTGGGAATAGTGATTGGCGCACCGGGGCTTGCTAACGGCCTGTTTGCCGACAAAGCTGCTTTTGTAAAAAAATGGCCGCTTTGGATGATCAGCTGTATAGTGATATATACAGCGCTGAAGTGCAGCGAAGCGCCCCTGCTGCAAATGATCCACCGGCAACAACTGAGCGGGCTGCAGGCCAACTTTATTTACAGGCCGGTGTGGGTACTGTCATGCACCATGAGCTGCATTGCTTTCCTAACCACTTTCAAAAGCCTGCTGAATAAAACAAATGCCTGGTGGAAGTCCCTTTCTGCCAACGCCTACGGTATTTACCTGGTGCATTATATCTTCATTGTATGGTGCCAGTATTATTTACTGGAGATACCGTTACCTGCTATCGCCAAATTCCTCGTCACCTTTATGATATCGGCCGCGCTGAGCTGGGGAACAGTATCCCTCCTGAGGAAGATCCCGGTGGTAAAAAAGTATTTGTAGTACCTTTGGTAAATATAGTTTTGTATGGAAGGAATACCAGTCAGGCATATTAATACAGCAGAAACGACACCGGAACTGGCCAACAGTTTCCATATCCGAGATGTGGAAGGCATGCTTGGAGGGAAAGACATGATACAGGAGCTCCACCGCCACGACTTCTTTTACCTCCTTGCCTTAAAAAAAGGCAAAGGCACCCATGAAATTGACTTTACCTCCTACCCCGTAGGCGATCATTCCGTTTTCTTTATGCATCCGGGGCAGGTGCATCAGCTGGTGCTGAAGACCGGAAGCGCAGGCTACCTGATGCAGTTTCACGGGGCATTCTATACTTCCCTGGACCAGGCGTCCAACAGGCTATTGTGCAAAACAAGTCATATTAACCACTACCAGTTCAGCGCTGCTAAATTCCAGAAGCTGTTTGCCATACTAACCTCCATTTTCCAGGAATACACCGCCCAACAGGAGCGGCACCAGGAAGTGATAAAGGCAAGTATGTATATCCTTTTTGTGGAATTACTGCGCGAGAATAACAGCGCTGCACCCCGTAAGAATAACCTTTATGCGCAGGAACGGCTGGACGATTTCCTGTCGCTCCTGGAAACACATATCTTTGAGCACAAGCAGGTATCGGAATATGCAGATATGTTAAACCTTTCCCCCTACCAGCTCAATGCCATCACAAAAGCCACCCTGGGAAAAACCTGCTCAGACGTTATCAATGAACATATCATACTGGAAGCAAAAAGATCCCTGCTGGCAACATCCGACCAGGTAAACCAGGTAGCCTGGCGCCTGGGATACGAAGACGTTTCCTATTTTATCAGGTTCTTTAAAAAGCATACCGGGCATTCCCCGGAAGCATTCAGGCACAATTTCAGATAAGTCCTGTATAACTGCATTTTTGTCCTATCCCCGCATTTATTTGTTGGTTTACTTTTGTGGAGATGAGAAACCGTTTCTTTCATTTAGTATAAAAAACAAAGGGACATGAATCAATCCTGGGATGAAGCATACAAAAACATGTGGGATACCCGGTATAAAAATACGGAGTATGCCTATGGCAAAACGCCTAACCTGTTCTTTAAAGAATGGCTGGAGCAATTTGAGCCGGGCGCCATCCTACTGCCTGCCGACGGCGAAGGCCGCAATGGCGTGTTTGCGGCGCAGCTGGGATGGAAAGTAACCTCTACGGACCTGAGTGCGGAAGGGCGCTCCAAAGCGTTATTACTGGCAAAAGAGCAGCATGTGAGTATAGATTACATCGTGGGCGACCTGGAGCAGCTTACCTTTCCACCGGCATCGTTCGACGCTGTTGCCCTTATTTATGCACATTTTGGTGCGGGCAAAAAATCCCTGCTCCACAGGAAGCTGAATAATTTCCTTAAACCCGGTGGAATCGTTATTTTCGAAGCCTTCAGCAAAGCGCATATCCACCTGCAGCTTGCAGATCCTAAAGTTGGTGGTCCCAAAGATATCGATATGCTGTTTTCAAAAACGGAATTAATGGCAGACTTTGAGGATTATGACATCATCCTGCTGGAAGAAGTGGAAACGTTTCTGGCAGAAGGCATTCATCATGCAGGTAAAGGAGCCGTAGTAAGGTTTGTGGGAAGGAAGCGGTAACAACTAAAGCAGGGGCTCCTGTATAGGCACTTCTGGTCTACAGTATGGATACTCCCTGTTTCCGCCGTATCTCCTCCCAATATAAGCCGTATCCGGGCCGGAGTTAAGCTGTATCTATTAAATATGGCTTAAATACGTATGAGCATTTCCTTATCCAGCTCTCAAATGTGAGCGTACCCATTTAACAGCAATAAACGTAATTTCTCTTTATAAAATAAAAGCAAGGCATATGAAAATTATCATTGTAGGCGCCTCCGGTACAATCGGAAAGCGGGTGGCAGGCGCCCTTGAAAAGGACCATGAAATCATTAAGGTTGGCTCTAAAAGTGGCGATATCCAGGCAGATCTTACTTCTCCTGCTTCTATTGAAAACCTGTTCAAACAGGCCGGTTCATTTGATGCGCTGGTATCTATGGCGGGAGATGCTTATTTCGGTCCATTGAAAACGGCTACCGATAAGGAGTTCAACATCGGTATCCATAGCAAGCTAATGGGACAGATCAACCTGGTGCTCATCGGTCAGCATTACATCAATCCCAGGGGCTCATTTACATTAACCTCCGGCTCACTTGCAGAAGACCCGGTACGGAGTGGGGCCAATGCCTCGGTAGCGAACGGAGGAATTGACGCTTTTGCACGCGCGGCAGCCATTGAGCTGGAAAATGGAGTGCGTATTAACGCTGTGAGCCCAACCGTAGTCGAAGATTCTCCCGGGTATTTCCCCTACTTTCCCGGGCAGATCCCGGTAACCATGGAGCGGGTGGTAAGCGGGTATATTAAAAGCATACTTGGAGCTGGTACCGGGCAGGTCATCAAAATACATTGATCCTGTATCAGCAGGTCATTGTCCGCAGGGATAATGACCTGCTGATACCTGGTTATCTTTTTGCAATAGTTTTATGCACATTTTTCTTTTCCCTTTTTCTTAGTTCCTTATTGGTGCTGATATTATGCGCCTTTTCCTTCTCTGCCAGCAGGAACCAGCTAAGCGCAGGTATGGTGTTATTGGAATGCAGCTCCAGCCGTATAAAGAGCTCATCATTGGGGAATTCTTTATTATGAATAATACGGCTTAAACGGGTTTCATCAATGCTGATTTCTGCCGCGAATTCCTTTTGCTTCTTTTGTACAGCGCGGATGTAGGCGGAAAGGAAATAGCCGAAATGCATGGTACCATGATATTCCAGGGATTCAATAACATCCTCCATCTTGTATTTGACCTGTAACAGATCTGCCCGGAGATGATCTTCTTTGGTCATGTTCTTCCATCGTTCCATACGGAAAGCAGCCATTTCCTTATCTGCCGTGGCTTTTTGTTCCTTGGAAAGCCCATGTGGATAAATGTTATCCGCAGAAAGCTCTCCACTTATCCTGTTCTTCCTCATAATTAATCGTTTTCTAAATATTCCATAATAAGGGCTACAGCAACTTCTCCTTCAACATAAAGCTGCACTCCCATTGGAGAAAAAAAATACTTCTTCATGTAATGAGATATTAATACCGTTTTGGGAATCAAAGAAACAAAGCCATCTAACCCTTCTTTAAATGACAACTTACAGGCAAAAGCAATCAGGCAACCTGCCAGCCTGTCGTATTCCTTAAAAGCGCCTACATTTTCCCTGGACAACTCCAGCAACCTTATCTCAAATCTCCTTTCTCCCAGATTAATTTGAGTGGATATTAAGCCAAGAATATAATCATCATTGATAAATGTGATCTTGTAAACATCAAATGTCAGCTCTCTTCTCCAATCGAAATCAAATCTTTTCCCTACAGTATCCGTTAATTCTTCTCTTCTAAGAACCGTAATACGTGCCTCCATGTACCTTCCGGAGGCTATATGCAGTACTCTCATAAAGTTACAATAATTTATGTAAATAATCAATTAATTGATAAAATATATCAATTATATTTTTCCGGGTCGCCACCTGTAATAATGGCGTTATTTAACTGCGATAATGATGGAAAACGGTAATTAGAATTAATAGAAGAACTCCTTCCGGGTTAATCTGGCAAACAATATTTCTATACTCCCTAAAATACACGGCTGCCATAAAACCGGTACTACATAATAAAACAAAAAGAGCCGCCTTTACCGGCAGCTCTTCATAACGGTCAGGTTACTATCGCTATTTAATAAATTCCTTCAACCCCTCCGTCATCCACACCTTCATTTCCCCATCTGTACCAATGTACACCAAATACGCCTCCAGGTCTTTCCTTTGCTGCAGGAACTGCTTTGTTCCGGCTACGCCCATTACCATAAAAGCGGTATCATATCCATCTGCGGTGATGGCATCTGCTGAAAATACGGTCACGCTTAACAGTGAATCCGGTGTGGAATAACCCGTTTTGGGATGAATAATATGCCCGGATACTGCGCCGTTCACTTCGTAATGATCGCGGTAATTACCAGCAGTAGTAGCAGCCATATTATGCAGTTGTACGGTAGCCAGTCTGCCCGATGGATGCAATGGGTTATCTATCCCGATGGTCCACGGCGCGCCGTTTTTAAGCCCTTTACAGCGCACTTCCCCACCTACCTCTACCATGTAGTTGCAGATACCGTTGCTGTCCAGCAATGCGGCTAAAACATCTACTGTATAACCCTGGGCAATCCCGTCAAAATCGAGGCACACGCCTTCCTTTAATTTATGCACGCCATATTCATCAAAGCGGATGCGGGTAAAGCCTACGTATTGCAACAGGGAATCAGCCTTTTCCCACCAGGGGGTATGCGTTCGTTTTCCCTTGCGGTATGCAGCGGTAAGCGGCATTACCGTAGGATCAAAAGCACCGCCGGTAGCGGCGTATATCTCGGCCGACTTTTTCAGCACCGGGTAAAAATAAGGCAGCTGGAACCCGATGGAAAGAGAATGATTGAATAAGGAGATCTCTGAGTCTTCCCGGTAAACGGATAAACACTGATCAATATCCCGGAGAATACGGGTGATCTGCGGCGTAAGATCCCGCTGCTGTACATCCTCATACCGGATATGCCAGGTAGTGCCCTGCGCGCTGCCTTCCAGTTGTATCATGGAAGGCGGCGCTGAGATGGTTTGCAACAGCAGCAGGAAATAAACGGCGTACATGTTTAATTTTTAAGCAGATCCATTAATTCCGGCAGGTGATCGGCGTATACGCTCCGCGGACTGCCATGATATTTGTTAGCCACATAGGCGGCAAAGCCTACTACTTCTCCCATCATGCCACAGGTGCGCATTACGCGGGTACTGCCAAAGGCTACGTGCGTGGTACTGATATTCCTTCCTGCCATAAACAGGTTGCTGATATTTTTGGAATAAAGACAACGGTATGGAATAGTGTAGGGCGCTACCCTGATATGTTTGGTGCCGGCAAAAAACTCCTGTCCCTCGAAATATTTTTTGTTAACCGGGTCCGGGAAATGCAGGTCTATGGTCCAGGTAGCGGTTACTGCGCCATCAGGATACATTTTGCCTTCCTGTATATCCATCTGCGTAAGGATATGATCCCCGATGATCCTCCGGGATTCGCGCTTGCCGCCGATATAAGCCACCCATGCCAGCTGCTGCTTACCATACTTTTCCGGCTTGCTGTTTTTAAGATATGACCAGTTGCCATAAATAGCGCGCAGGTTATGATCGCGGATCTGCTCTGCCTGGGTGATCGTATTGAAATTGCCAAAACCTGTTTCCCATTCCCAGTCGGCCTTAGAGGCGTCAATATGATATTCGTCTGAAAACTGCAGCGCCCATGGCGTAGCAGGGAAAGTGGTTATGCTGTCTGTTGGCAGCGATGCCCACAGGTTGGAAGTGCCCAGCGTAAAGCTGTCGGGTTTCTCTGCCGCCAGCGACTCGCCCGTTTCTGCCTTGCTTTCCCGGCCCATTCTGAAAGCCGCGCCGGCCAGGTAGCCCAGGGTACCGTCGCCGGTACAATCGGAGAAATAGGTACCGGTAAAACGTGTTTCCTGGTTGGTGGCAATATCGCGGCCGGTAACCGCTACAATACGGTCTTTTTCTTTCTCTGCTTTGAATACATAGGTATTCAGGAACAAGGTGAGATTTTTTTCTGCTTTAACGATCTCAATTTTCCGGGCATCGCCATATTCCTGCGCATCGGGATTACCATTACCGGGATCCCCGTTGTCCATCTCCCTTACAATGCGGCCCAGCTTGGGATAATAATTTTTGTCGATATCCCCTTTCAGGTGCACCCGTATTTCTGAACTGTTGTTGCCACCCAGCACCGGCCTGTCTTGTATCAGCGCTACTTTCAAACCCATCCGGGAAGCGGAGATGGCGGCACAGGTACCGGCAATGCCTCCGCCTACCACTACCAGGTCAAAATGCCCGGCTTCTTTTGGCGCAGCCGTTAAATGCAGCAGTTCACGGCGCAATGCACCCAGTGTAGCTATATCATCCGGCGGGGTGAATTTGCCGGTGGTAAACATCAGCGCATCGCAACGGCCGTTAAACCCGGTAAGGTCGTGCAACGCTATTTTTGCGGGTCCCGCAGGCAGCGTGATCTCCCCTCCGTCGTACCACTTCCATTTATCATCGCCGCTTTCACCAAACACAGTTTTCACCGGCGCATCATTCACCAGTAGCCGGAACTTTCCCGGTCCCTTCGGGAAAGGCGCCCAGTCTTTGGTACGCACCCATACGCGATAGGTGCCTTTCTCCGGGAAATTGACAGTGGTAACGGCATCTTTCACCGGCCGGCCCATGCCATGGGCCATCAGGTAGGAAGAGCCTATTACAGGAAACGACTGCTGGTCAATTACCCAGCCGCCTTTCTGCGCGAAAGATTCTGTTTCCACAAATATCCGTTGCTGCGCCTGCAACCACTGTGTGCATAAACACAACAGCATTGCCGGCAGCCAGCTACTTTTCAGTTGACGGAAGCGTTTGTTCATATTCATAGATCATTGTTTTTATAGTGTTATTCACCGGTTGCCGTTGTAACAGCAAATTGTGGATAGCAGCAGCTTTCCCTTCATCCGCACTTTTCAGCTGGCCGGCCAGTTGCTGCATAACCGCTACCGGCAGCCGCGGCGTTGCCTGTAAGGCCGCTATGATCAGGCGGAACTGCTCTTCATTGGCGGCGGCGCCGGCCGTGGCAAGATGCTTTGCCATCGCATCGCTCAGGGGTACCGTGGCCAGCTTATGTAATACCGTTAATTGTAATGGATAACTGCTACGGCTATACGTATTCCATAACCACTCCTGTGCTTTGACACCGGTAATAAAACCCGGATGTACCTGTTGTAAGGTATGCCGGGCAATAAAAATATTCTTGCCGTTGATCAGTGCACGGATATCATCTTCAAAACCAGGGGTTATCTTCCCGCTTTTGTCCATTACGCGTTCCAGTGCTTTGTACTGGTATGCATAATTTCCCGATCTTAAAAAACGGTGCAGCAGGGCAGGATTGATATACGTTTCTGTAATGCGTATGATCTCATCTGTTACTGGCCCGTGCGCCATATGCCATAAGGTATAGCAGGTGTATACCGCGCCGGAGATCACTTCATTCTTAATGGTTTTCAGCGTGGCGCCGGTATGGGCATCCACCGAATCAGTAAGATTTTCTGTTCCCGGCACAATAAGATCAGTGATCGCCAGATCAGCCAGCAATGAATTGGGCCTGGCTAATATCTCCTGCAGTTTTTCATAATCCTCCTGCTTAAATTCCCTGTGATCCAGCTTGGTCAGCACTTCCTTTGCAGGCAGGTCATAACGGATATAATTGCCCAGCAGGTCCCAGTAAAGATTGATGTATACCGGTTTACATTCTCCCGTATAACAAACCGGCGTAAAAATATGACGGCAATAATACAGTGGCCTGTTATCCTGATCCAGCGCCAGCTGCAGCTCGTAAGTCGCTGTATCGCTGACGCGATATGTTTTATACGAAGCTGCCACCGGCAACAATGCACGGTTATCCAGCACATCTCTCACGGCGTTGGTATCTTCAACGGGAGTCATCCCGCTGGTTACCTGGCAACACCATATCAGTAAACAAGCCACTATGTATTTCATGTTCGCTGTTTAGTTATAATCCAGCCATGCAGTAGCACGGCAATTTTTATTGGCAGTGAAACGGATCCAGCGCGATTCAAAGCCATCAGGGAACTGCCATTTAAATGTTTCACCCGGTGCAACTGTCACCGTTTTATAATTCATCCATACGCCGGTGCCAACCGGGTCAATGGCAATGGTAAATTCAACCGGCGTACCTGCATTATGTGATAACTGCAACTGCCGCTGTGAATAAAACCCGGTAAGGTAAGGATCTGAAGGCTTGCCTGCTTCTACCGGCGCATCCTTCCACGGACCGCCATGCCCGGTGGGCCTGCCCAGCTGCCACAGATCGTCAATAGCGCCGGCCCATACCATCGCTTTTTTATCGTCTGATACAATGATGTGCGCTCCTTCTTTTGTACCCGGCGCAATGCCCGTCATCACCAGCATACCACGGTAAGCGGCGTAGTCGTTGATCCGGAAAGGATGCGACGCTACCGGTCTTATTTTCGCATAGCCGTCGGCGTTTTCCGCAGGCAATTCATAAAAGGTGCCCATGCAGTTGAACAGATCCCTTTCTGTAGATACCTCGCGGCAAATGCGCAATGCCGCTTTGCCGGTAAGCCCGGCAAAGGCATCATCGCCCAGCGGCAACCGCCACCTGCGGCCTTTGTCGTCTGTGATCAGCACGCTGCCTGCTTCAACGGTTATAGCCTGTTGCGGGATGGCAAATTTTTGCCGGATAAAGTCTGCCGTTTTCGGATCGTCTTTTTTTACGAGATGCATATCTCCATCCAGTTCGTAATAGCCTTCTTCAGTAGGGTCCCCGTTTTTATACGACTGCGCCAGGATGCCAAGTGCACGGCGATCGTTGCCCAGGCCATATAACAACCCACCGTTGGAAACAGCGTCCGTTACTTTGCTCAGCCCATTGAAAATGGCGGCAGGCGTAGTTTTACGGGTATCGTTGGCGGCATAGAAGAAATGCGCCGTAGCTACTACCGGTTGTGCAGCGGTGATACGGATCCATTCCCCGGGCATATTCTCAGGAAAAGCAATGTCGCCGGTTTTGCCTGGCAATACGGTTATCTTTTGTGCAATGGTCCAGTTGCCATCGCCGTTATCTGTTTCGAAGGTAAATGCAACAGGTTGTTTGCCGTTATGTGTGATCCGTGCGCTGCGATGAGGCCAGCCGGCAAACAGAAAGGGCTCTGAAGGTTGTGATGCTGTTACTGCATCATTCAGCCATACAGCGCCTTCAGCGGTATTAGGGCCCAGCCTGTCCGGTTGCTGCAGGGAGGTAAACCAGAGGTTGGAATTGGATTGTCCCGGGCCTTCAATATTTCCTTTGGCGGTGCGCTTGTTGAGAAATTCTTTCTGCGCAGCATCATCACAACCAAATACCAACTGATCCTGCCAACGGGTAAAATCGCCTATTACTTTCAGGTAGGCACTACGGGGACGGATACCCGCAGTATGCCCGGTAGAAAAAGTGCCCGGAAAATGCCAGAACATGCCGTGCATGGTCATCAGGTAATCCGGGTTATTATCAGTGCCTACGTCGCGGATGCGCGGCCATTCTGTATTCCAGCCGTGCGCGCCATCGTAGCTATGACTGGCCTTGGGTAACCTGAAAAAGCTCCATTTTCCCTGGTCACGCAAGCCGAGTAAAACGGATTTATGATCCCAACCGGTGGCCCATATCGGATCAGCAGCCGGATTTTTATTTCCGGAGATGCCACCCGGACCAGTGATTTCCGTGAATTGATTCCGGCGCACTACTTTCCAGTCTTTCCCATTCCACTCTGATAAGGACCCGGCTTCAATATCAAATTGTGTGAGCGCTTTAGGCCCGGGCTCCCCATTGTTGGAATAAATCAATACGCCCTGGCCGGAATACAACCCTTTACCATGCGCCCCCGGCAATAACGCCGATGGTGTGTTGGCGGTAGTGTCTGCGCCCTTTTTGTTCTTTACATTTCCATCTTCATATAATAAAGTGGGCTGAAGGGTCTTTACATCTACTTCATAAAATCCTTCTTCCATGGTGCCATAATAAATTTTTCCGGCAGGATCAGTAAGATGACGGGCATTACCGGTATGCCGGCCGGGCATGGCAGTATAGGGTATTACGCGCACCTGGCCATTTTCCCCTATGGCATAAGGCCCTATGAACAACTGCCGGCTCTCCGGATGGATCATGCGATTGGCTGGCGTACCGCCTATGCTTTCTTCCCGTACTACCTGTTTCAGCTCCGGTGTTATTTCATACAATTTATCAGACGAGCCGAAAGGCAGGTGCGGGCCATAGGTGATTACCCAAAGTTTTCCCGCCCAGGGAACTACGGCACCGGTGCCACATTCGCCTTCTTTGTTGTACATGGCCAGTTGCGGGTAAATGCCACTGTAGGAACGCGGCGCCGTTGCTTTCTCACTTTTGCAGGCAGCACCCAGCATACCGAAGGTGATAACTGCTGCTGCCAGATAATTCCGTTGTTTCATGCTATCGCTTAGTAATTTGGATTCTGGGTTAAATGACTGGTGAGCACTTCTGTCGACGGAATAGGCCACAGGTACTGACGGGTGGCATCGAACTTGCGCACGGTGATCTGTTTTACCAGGCCGGCGTTATACATTGCCGTAAAATCAGCTAAGCCATCTTCATCAACCGCCGGTGTTTGCGGAAAGAACCACAATCCCTGCTGTACTATTTTTGTACGCAGATCCGCAGGGTCCAGTAAACCATAGTTGGCTTTATTCAGCGCTTTTTCAGCCAGTTTCCAGCGGATAAGATCCATATAGCGGATGCCTTCCATGGCAAATTCCATTCTTCTTTCAATACGGATAATTTTACGCAGCGCGGCCTGATCAGTAGCAGTTACTGCAGGATAGGCAGCCGTATTCGTATATGCGGTACCGTAGGCACGCGCCCTTACTTTATTAATGGCATCACGCACGGCCTGATCGGTTTCACCCAGCTCTGTTTTTGCTTCTGCATAAATCAGCAATACGTCTGCAAAACGGATAATGATATTATCAGGCTCTATCTTCCAGGAGTTCAGGAGCCAGTCGCCATCCACGCCTTTCTTCCACAACAGCCCGTTAAAGGATGCATACTGCGCAATGGAGCGGGTATCTTTATTCTCCACGTATTTGTTATCGGATACAGACAATACCTTTACGGAATCCGGGTGCGGCTGGAAAACATATCCCAGGTGAGGTGTCTGGAATTCCACGATAGTAGCGGCGCAGCGGGGATCGCGGTTATCGAACGGACGGCGGGGATTGAATAAAGGTGATTCATCTACCGGCAATCCATCTTTACATAAAAAACTACAGAACAGGTCCCAGGACGGGTCTTTGGCAGCCCAGCCACCGGCGTTGCGCGATACAAAATTCTGGCAGTCGTCGAAAGTAACTTTTAATGTAACTGATCTTGGTAAGCCAAAAACAGTTTCCACAGAGTTCTTTGTTTTCGGCAGGAACAGGTTGCCAAAATTATCGTGCAGCTTATATATATCCAGGTCCATACATGCTTTAGCGGCATCGCGTGCCACGGCCCAGTCGCCCATGTATAACGCAATACGGGCTTTCATGGCCAGGGCAGCGCCTTTGGTGGCCCGCTTCAGTTCTGACCCACCGTAGGAAGGTTTCAGGATACCAGCTGCAAAGTCAAAGTCTTCATAGATCTTTTTCAACACAGTGGCTTTGTCCGTTTGTTTCAGCTGCAAAGCCTGGTCAATATCCAGCATGGATTCTGTATAGATAATATTACCGTAGTGCGACAACAAACGGGAATACATACACGCTCTTACAAACCGGGCTTCGCCGGTATAACGGGCAATCTGGTCGGCAGACAATACCTTATCCGCTCTTGAAATGCTTTGCAGGATATTGTTGGTGCGTGCTATCGCTTTATACGTATCCCTCCACCAGTCTTTCACAAAATCTGTTTCCCCATTAATGGTAGCACCAGTAACAGGAGTAGTAACATCGCGGTATATAAAGTCGTCCGTCCATTCGTCGCTGTCCTTCATCCAGAAATTAATTTTATACAATCCGTTGAGCGACATTTCAATTTCTTCCGCATTGGAATTCCAGGTTTCACTGGAGCCGTCGGACAACGGGTTAAGATCCAGGCTGCCGCAGGCGCTGAAGAGCATACAGGTGATGCCGGCTATGAGAGTAAGTTGCTTCATGTTCGTGGAATTTTAGAATTTAACAGATGCGCCAATAACATAACTGGTAGTGATAGGATAGCCCAATCCCGGCTGTTCCGGATCCCACCCTTTCGGGAAATTATGGACCGACAACAGGTCGCTAACGCTGCCGTATATACGAACGCCCTGTATATGAACCCGCTTCACCCAATCGTTAGGCATGGAATAACCCACGTTGATATTTTTCAGGCGGAAATATGCGCCGTTGATCATCCAGAAGTCGGACATGGCATAGTTGTTACCCGCAGAAGTATTGGTGTAGCGTGGATACCTGGCGGCCTGGTTCTGTTCCGGCGTATTGTATTTGCTCCAGGAATTGCCGTCCAGTATAGCCGGGAAATTCCCGTAGTTTTCGCGGAGCGGGCGCACCATATCCTCTGTGAGACGGGAGTTTTGTTTGCCTACACCCTGGAACACAATGCCAAAGTCCCAGTTACGGAATCCGCCGTTCAGGCTAACACCGTACTGGTAGCGGGGCAATGAACCTCCCAGCAGTACACGGTCATATTCAGGTGAAATTTTACCATCTGGTACGCCATTCGGGCCACTGATATCACGGTAGCGGATATCACCGGGTTTCACATTGGCATTGAGCTTTGCCGATTTATCCACTTCTTCCTGGGTTTGGTAAATGCCATCGGATACATATCCATACCATTCATTGAATTCGCTGCCTTTTCTTTTAATGTTATCGCCAATAAACTCTGTACCTCCAAGGTCCCCCATTTTGGAGATGAAGTCGGAAATGTTTGCGGATATACTATAACGGAAATCACCGGAACGGTCGCTCCATCCTACTTGTGCTTCCCAGCCGGTAGTATACATTTTACCGGTATTCTGGTAAGGATTATCGAAACCGATATAATCGGGGATTTCCAGTTCCAGCAGGATATCGTTGGTAGTTTTCTTAAAATAATCGCCGGTAAAACGCAGCCTGTTATCCAGGAAGTTCAGGTCGGCCCCGAGGTCCCATGAATGCGTGGTTTCCCAGGAGATATCGCGGATGGCATATTGCCATTGCGCAGCGGATTGGGCAGATACAGCGGTATTGCCTTTATAGAACAGGGAATTATTTTCAAAGCGCAGCAATGCCTGGTAAGGATAGTTGCCGATGCGCTCATTACCCAGCGAGCCCCAGGAGGCGCGAAGTTTTGCAAAGGATAACCAGGGTGCGGTTGACTTCATAAATTTTTCTTCCGAGATCACCCAGCCGGCGGAGAAAGAAGGGAATGAGCCCCAACGATAACCGGCGGCGAAACGGGAAGAGGCGTCGTAACGGATATTGCCCTGGAACAGGTACCTGTCTTTATAACTGTAGGTAATCCTTCCAAACCAGGAGCGGTACGCATTTTCATAGGCGCTGCCGCTGTTGTCGCGGAACTCGAGCGGGCCCAGGTTCAGGTAGGGATAATTACTGAGTGCATACTGACCGCGGGAAGCGCCCAGGTCTTCATTGAATGCCTTGAAATATTCATAACCGCCCATGAGGCTGAAGCTATGGTCTCTGATCTGTTTATTGTAATTGGCGATGAATTGTGTAGTATAACGGTAGCTGTCGTTGCGCACTTCTTCCAGCCTGGTTTCCGTTAAGCCTTCAATGTAGCCTGAAATGGCGTTAGGATTATTAAAAGCAGTATAGGGCACTTTGTGCACAAAGCGTTTGCCTTTGTCAAAGTTCAGGAACGGCGCCACCACGCCGGAGATCTTCAGTCCTTCTATGGGAGTGAAATCGAGCCCTACTTTTCCACCCAGCTGGTTAAACCAGTCGTTATCAAAACCTCCGTATTTGGTTTGCACATAAATATTGGCGCCATCTTTTCCTGCGCCAATGCGTCCATCTGACCACATCGCTGCATAAATGGGCGCTGCGATACCCATTTTATACATCGGATCAATGGTAGGTTGTTTAACGATAGTGCGTTTATAGTTCACATCCACGCTGGCGGTGAGGTATTTATTGATGGTGATATCGTTGTTGATACGTGTGGTGAGGCGATCGTAGGAGCGGTCATCATACAGGGCGCCTATTTTGTCGTATACCATGGATACCCTGGAGCGCAGGGCTTTACCGGCGCCGGAAATACTGAGTGCATGGCTTTCGCGCGGGGCGCTGTTATTGAGGATCAGACCTCTCCAGTCGGTGTTGGGGTATTGATCAGGATGCTCTGCATGCAGGGATGCATAGTTATCCACAATATCTTTAGTATAGGTAGGATATTCGTTGGCGTTATTGCCGTTATCATTCCACCGCAATTCGTTGGTGAGTTGCATATAACGAACCGCATTCACATAATCGGGGAGTTTGGTAGGTTTTTCCACACCGTATTCATAGCTGTAGTTAAGATCCAGCTGGCCGTTTTTAGCGCGTTTGGTGGTTACCAGGATCACGCCGGCGGCAGCGCGGGAACCGTAAATAGAGGCGGATGCCGCATCTTTCAGTACCGAAACATTATCGATATCATTTGGATTGATGGAGTTGATATCATCTATTGGCACCCCGTCGAGGATAACGAGTGGTGTAGCGCCTTCATTAGTAATAGTGGTAATACCCCTCACGCGGATCTGTGCAGTGGCGCCAGGTGCGTTATTGCTGCGGGTTACCATTACACCTGGTACGGCGCCCTGCAATGCCTGAGATACCTGGGTGGTTTTACGGTCTGCAATGGCATCTCCTTTTATAGTAGATACAGCGCCGGTGAGATCACTTTTTTTCATGGTGCCATAGCCCACTACTACCAGTTCATCCAGCGCAGTGTTGGCGGCTTTGGTGAGACGGACGTTCAGGTTATACTGGCGGTCCACCGTCACTTCTTCCTTATTAAACCCGATGTAGGAAAAAACGATCACAGCGCCATCGTTTACATTGGCCAGCCGGAACTCTCCGGCTTCGTTGGTAACAGTAGCGTTATTTGTGCCTTTCTGCAATACGGTAACACCGGGCAATGGTGTATTGGATTCATCAACAACGCGGCCGGTGATGGTCCACCTGGGCGCCAGTAATCGCAGGAAGGGTGGCAGCGGCAGCAACTCCCGCTTTTTGATAGCGATGGTTCTATCGAGGATAGTAAAAGTCATCCCCTGGTCTTTCAGTGCGGCATCCAGCAAAACGGCCAGTGGCGCATTTTCCATGGAAAGCGTTACCGGCTTGCTGTTTTTCAGCAGCAGGTTGTCATAAAACACAATGTATCCTGTTTGCTTCCTGATAGCTGCAAACACGGATTTCAGTGGCGCTGATTTACCGGAGAAACTAACTGTTTGTGAAAGGCTGGTGGCGCTTACATTCAGCAGTAGCATGGTGAACAGAATCGTTAACTTCATAGCTAACAGCATTTTGGTTGAGCATAACGTGCGATGCCGGGAAACCCTGCTGCCTGTCCGGGAAATGGCCCCTGGGGGCATGGCAACAGCTGTCCGGCTGCAAAGAGCGATACAATTAATTTGCATACATTTGCATTGTTTGGTTGAATGAATAAGGAGTCTTCGCCGACTTTTTTGTTTATGTTATCCAGACGCCGCCGGAAATGTTATCAGCGTTTCCGGCTTTATTTTGCATAACAAGTTAATACCCATAAACTACAGGAGCTTATGCAGTGGAATTTGTGTTGTTCTTTCGTATTGAATCTGTAACGTGGCTTTACTTTAAAACAATAATATTTTTTCCTTCTATTTTAAATTTCACCCCGTTCTCTTCCAGTATCCCCAGTACTTTGGTTAAGGGCAAAGAGCGTTGCATACCTCCGCCAAAGCTCTTTTCAGGAATAGCTCCTTCATAGGAAACTTTAACGTCGTACCACTTTTCTATTTGCCGCATTACCGTAGGCATGTCTGCGTCGGTAAACTGGAAGAAGCCGTTTTTCCAGGCGATGATTTCATCGGTATCTATATTTTCAGTAACGTGTAATACATCATCTTTTCCCACTTTTGCCTGCATACGCGGGCGAAGCATTGTGCTGGCTTTCCCTGCGGCTACGCTTACTGCGCCATCCACCAGGGTGGTGCGCACTGCGGGTTCCTCCGTATAGGCATTTACGTTAAAGCGTGTGCCCAGCACTGTTATTTCGGTATTTCCTGCACCTACGCGGAAAGGCATACTGGCATTGGCGGTTACCTCGAAATAGGCTTCTCCTTTTACAATCACCTTTCTTTCCTTACCGGTAAATGCAGCGGGATAGGTGATGGAAGAAGCCGCGTTGAGCCATACCCCTGTACCATCCGGCAGGATGAGGTGGTATTGCCCCCCGCGTGGGGTGCTCATGGTGTTGAACATCACTTCGCCGCCGCCATCGCCTACGTAGGCCAGTTCCCCGTTGGCCTGCTTAATGATCTTTACGGCGCCCTGCCGGCCCAGCAAACCGTTACCGGCGCTGTCAAGTGCAATCACGCTGCCGTCGGCCAGGGTGAGTATAGCGCGGTTGCTGCCGGGCATCACTTCATTTTTGTACCGTTGTTGCCTGCTTTCTGCTACAGGCGCCGGCGATGGCCGGTGCGACCATGACCATATCCCCATACCACCGAGCAAAAGAAAAACTGCCGCTGCCGCCCACCAGATTTTGCGGTAACTGCGCACAGGCGCTACTGCTGCTTCAGATGTTCCCGGCATTGCAACCGTTTCCATGGTGCGGCCAAACATAGCTGCCACAATACGGTCCGACATGTCGTCAGGCATTTGTATCAATGGTACATGCGATTCCCAGGCATCACCTAAAACCTGTTGCAACACGGCATCATCCGTTTGCCGGCGGACCCATTCCGCCAGTTCCAGCTTTTCTGCCGGTGTACAGGTGTTATCAAAGTAGCGTGCCGCCAGGTAGCGGATCCTTGCTGAAATCATGCAGTGCTTTTACTTTATACAGGAATCTGTCTATAATAGACACACGGGAAAAAGGATATAACTAGTGGAAGAAAAAATATTTTTTACAGGAAGCTATCCACGATCAGCAGCAGGCAGGAAGCGCCTGTTATGGACTGCAGGTGCGGCCCCAGTTGCTGGCGTATACTGCGCAGGGCGGCAATCATATGATTATTAACGGTAGATGGGGAAATATTGAGTTGCCGGGCAATTTCTTCGTGTTTCAACCCCTGCTCCCGGCTCAGGGTATACACCAGTTTTTGTTTTGGGGGAAGATGATCGAGCGCGTATTGTAACTTTTCCCTTACCTCGCGGATATTTAACTGGTCGCCTGCATCAGCAGATGCGGCTTCCGTAGTCCTGGTAAGTTCCGCCATGACCAGCGATTCCTTTGCCATCCGCCGGAATGCATTGAGCGCATGGTGTTGTGCCATCCGGTAAATATAGCCGCCAAACTGTTCAATGTTCGCCAGGTTTTCCCGGTCTTTCCACAACTTCAGGAATACATCCTGTATTACATCCTCCGTCATTTCCGGGGATTCCGTGAGCCGCAGCAGGAAGCTGTATAATTTATGCCTGTATAGGAAAAACAACTGCGTAAATGCCCCTTCATGGCCTGCCGCAGCCCTCAACAACAATTTTTTCTCAATGTGTACCTGCTCCATGAAACCGGGTAAGTGGAATTGTTTTACATAACGTCGTATACTAAAAGTAAAGAAAATGATGGAACAGCGGGAAAAATAAAAATAAAAAGGGCCGCCATCACCGGCAGCCCCTCCTGGAAATTCGTTTTTTCTTATGGTAATTCTCTTACCCAGATATTACGGAAGCTCAAAGGCTCGCTCTTGTCGCCATGTGCCTGGAGCTTGATAGGGCTGGCGCCATGCGCCTGCCGGTAAGCCGCCTGCCCGATGTACTGGGTGGGGCCTTTCAGCTCATAGCCATTCTGTACTACTACCCCGTTAAAGGTGACTGTTACTTTTGCGGGAGATACCAATGCGCCGTCTGCACCAAATACGGGCGCTGTCCAGATCACATCATAAGTATTCCATTCCCCCGGTTTCAGGGTAGGATTGGCCAATGGTACCGACTGCTTGTAAATACTTCCGGCCTGTCCGTTGGTATATGTTTTATTATTATAGGAGTCCAGCACCTGTAATTCGTAACCGGCATCGCCTTTACCGATAGACGCCAGGAAAACGCCGCTGTTGCCCCTGCCCTGACCGGTACCGGTGATATTGGCAGGAACGCGCCATTCAATATGCAGCTGGTAATTCTTAAAGGTTTTCTTCGTTTCAATATTCCCTGTCTTTTTATTTACAGTGAGCACTCCTTTACTCACCAGCCATTCCGCAGGTTTCTCCCGGTCGTCGGTCATTACCCACTGATCCAGGTTGCTGCCGTCGAACAGGATGATGGCATCCGAAGGAGCATCTCCACATTTCTTTCCGGGCTTCACCTCAGGCGGCACCGGGGTATACACTTCTGTATCTTCAGGCTTTGCTTTTTCCTGGGCGTTGGCAGCGATACATCCGCCAGCCAGCAGCATGGTAACTAAAAATCTCTTTTTCATAATCAATATTTAACTGGAACTAATTTATGGGTCAAAAATGTAACCGGTGGCACAATAATATATAAAATAGTATCTGCAAGCAAGCATTTTTATACCGGCGGCAGGCAATCTGGTAACATACAGTTAACACAAAAAAACATTCTTTGCGGATTGATTATGCTTAATTAACAGGTGCTGCTATTGAAAATGAAACGTTTTTTTGCTTTTTTCGTACTCTTCATAACCGTTTTCCAGGGAATGGCCACAACAGCGCAGGACTCGCTGGAAATGCAGCTGGCCGCCGCAGGGAAGCTTAGCCGGGAATCGCCGGATGCCGCCTTCCTCGCTCTCCGGAAAATACACGATACAGCTATGGCCAATAAAGATGAAGCTACTGCAGGCAAATGCCTGCGCCAGATGGGCCGGATCTGCTTCACCCTGGGCCACTACGCCAAATCGCTGGAATACTACCAGCAGGCCGTCACCCTGTTTGCCAGCGCCGGCCACAAAGCGGCAGAAGCCGCCGTGCACAACGATATGGGGCAGCTGTATTACCGCAATATTAATAAGCCCGGCGCCAAAATGCAGTACGATAAAGCCCTTGCACTTTACCGGCAGGTAAACGATCCCGCCGGTATGGCCGCCACTTACGGCAACATAGGGCACTACTATGAAAAACAGCAGCAATACGACAGCGCCCGTTACTTCCAGGCACTGGCCCTTGCACAATATGAAGGCGCCCGCGACACACTTGGCATAGCAGGCATCTACGAAAACCTCGGCACTATTTACGAAGACCTTGCAAAATACGATACCGCTCTCTCCTGCTTCCGCACCGCCCTCCGGTTGTATGAAATACGCCACGAACGGATAGCCGCCATAGAGGTGCTTAATAATATAGGAGATGTGCTGCGCAAAACCGGCGATATCAAAAACAGCCTGCCCTATTCGAGAGAAGCGCTGGCCATTGCACAGCAAACCAATAATAAATACCAGGAAGCCGCCGCCTGTAAAGACATTGCCAAGGCTTTTAATCTGCAGGGCCGGAACGACAGCGCCTATTATTATATGGAATACAGCCGTAAATGCCTGCTCGATATCTACTCTGCCCAAAACAACCAGCAGATGAATTTCCTGCAGATCCTGTACGACACCAATAAAAAGAATGATGAGATCCTTCAGCTGGAGAACAGCCATAAAATAAACCGCATCATTTATACCGCAGTGGTAATTGTAGTAGTACTGCTGGTGATCCTCTGCCTGCTCACCATTTCCCGCCAGAAGCTCAAGATCAGCCAGGCACAAACCGTATCGGAACGGAATGCGGAAATAAACCGTGTACAGAAAGACCAGCTGGAACTGAAAAGTAAACAACTGGCCACCCATACGCTGGATGTGATCCAACGGAACCAGTTCCTCGACGAGCTTCGTAATACCCTCTCCGAAATGGTACAGGAAGATAAACGGGACCAGAAGAAACAACTGCAGCAACTGGTGCTGAAAATAAACCAGAACGTAAACCACGAAAAACAGTGGAAAGAGTTCACCGGCATCTTTGAGCAGGTGCACCAGGTGTTCTTCGATAAACTCAACGCATTATACAACGATCTTACCAACAACGACATCAAATTACTGGCACTCCATAAAATGAATATGGACTCAAAAGATATGGCTACCATTCTCGGCATTTCACCAGATAGTTTACGCGTGGCAAGATACCGCCTCCGGAAAAAATTAAACATCCCGGAAGGCGATACGCTCAACACTTTTGTGCAAAGCCTGTAATGCATAACGTTCCGGTAATATTGCCGTAACATAATGGTAATGGCGTTTTTTGTTACAACCAATCAATTAATTGCCAACCACTTACATCCTGTTTGTATACGCTGGTTACGCTTTGTTTACGGCCATGTTAACGCTGTTCACGTTTTGCTTACGCTGCTTTTTTGCATTTTTTTTTGTGGCGGCACACATTTGCGATGTCGTTCAACACAAAGTCGGACGGTATCAAATTCACCAAAAATGAAAACACTTTTAACAACGCTTTTATGTTTGCTGCTGGGCGCCACATTTGCCAGCGCCGGCAGTCTGAAAGGGCACGTGTATGACCAGAAAACGGGCGAACCACTGGTAGGCGTCACCGTTGTACTGGACCAAACCAAACTGGTAGCCCTTACCGGCCTTGACGGATCCTTTGAATTTAAAAAGATCAGCACAGGAAAATTTACCCTGCACATTTCCCATCTTACCTACAAAACATTAACAAAAGAAGTTACCGTACAGGAAAGTGATAACCTCGCACTCAACATCTACCTCAGTGAGCGCAGCAGCAAAAACCTGAGTGAAGTGGTGATAGCCGGCGGCACCAAAGCCTCCTCTGAAAATACCGCGCGCAAACTGGAGCAGAAATCAGTACAGGTAATGAACGTAGTATCAGGGCAGGCCATAGAAGTATCGCCCGACCTCACCGTGGCTAACGTGATCCAGCGCGTTTCCGGCATTTCCATAGAACGCAGCAGCAACGGCGACGGGCAATATGCCATTCTCCGCGGCATGGATAAAAGATATAACTACACCCTTATCAACGGAGTAAAAATACCCAGCCCTGATAATAAATTCCGTTATGTACCGCTGGACATTTTCCCATCCGAACTGCTGGACCGCCTTGAGGTATACAAATCATTAACGCCTAACATGGAAGGCGATGCTGTAGGCGGCGTAGTGAATATGGTGATGAAAGACGCTCCCGGCAGGTTCTCCCTTAACGCCAATGTAGCTACCGGTTACAGCCAGATGGTGCTGGACAAGGGCTTTACCTCCTTTGACGCTGGTGATATTCACTCCAAATCACCTTATGAAATGCATGGCAAAAACTACAAAGCCACCCCGGCAGATTTTGCCACCGGTACACTGGATTATAAAAACAAGGGCTTCGCTCCCAACCTGGTAGCAGGTTTATCTATAGGCCAGCGTTTCCTGCATGATAAACTGGGCGTGATCCTGGCAGGCAGCTTCCAGAACACCTATCGCGGTACTACCAGCACCTTCTATAAGCATGATATGGACACACTCCATTACGCCGTGCTTACCAGTATGCAAAACAGGCAGTATAGCGAACAACAACAGCGTAGCGGCTTCCACGGGAAAATAGATTATGTATTCAATAAAAACAATAAGCTGTCGCTCTACAATGCCTACATGAACCTGCAAAGCTACCAGACCCGTGAAGGCATCACCACCGATTTATCAGACGGTATCTTTAACCCGCTAACAGGAAATGCCCAGCTTAGCTATGAAAGCCGCTCCAGGAAAACCACGCAGCAGATCTACAACTCCACCCTGCATGGCGATCATCATATTGTTCCCGGTAAATTAAAGTTGCAGTGGTCTGCCGTATTCTCATCTGCCAGAAATGAAGTACCGGATAATACCAGTATCTCCTTAAACGGGGTGCGCAACAATTTCCAGGAAACGCGCACTACGATCGACGGAAGCAGCCGTCGCTGGGAACGTAATACCGATAACGACATTGCAGGTTATTTAGATCTTACCTATACTGCCAGGATCGCCGGTACAAAAGTGGATTTCTCTGCAGGCGGTTTGTACCGCGACAAACAGCGGAGCAGTTTCTATAACAATTACACCTTCAGACCTTCCGATACAAAAGCGTTATACGGTAAGGACTTTACCAGCTACACAGATATTATATGGGATATCCAGAATCCCGGCGGCGCAGTAGGTAACCCGCTTACCTATGACGCATCAGAAAAAACAAGCGCAGGATACGGCATGTTCAAATTCAAAGTATCCGACCTGGAAGTAACCGGCGGCGTACGTGTGGAACATACCAACCAGGGCTATCATATGCTTTTTCCGCAGGGAGAAGACCGGCCCACCGGCAGCCAGGTATATACCGATGTACTGCCCAGCCTGAACCTGAAGTATGAATTAACCGAACACCAGAACCTGCGCGGTTCGTACTTCCGCTCCCTGAACCGTCCCGGCTTCTTTGAAATTGTGCCTTCCAAAATTGTGCTGGAAGATTACCAGGAACGCGGCAACCCGGACCTGAAGCGCGCCATCGCCGATAACTTCGACCTGCGTTATGAACTGTTCCCGAATCACTCCGACCAGTTATTGTTTGGCGTATTCTACAAAAGGATCCAGGACCCTATTGAAAATACCATCCGCGCAGATGCTACCCGTCCGCAGGACCAGTACTATTCCGCCGGTAACTTTGGTACCGCCCGTAACTATGGCCTGGAAATAGACTATATCAAATTCTTTAGCAAAATAGGTTTCAAAGCCAACTACACTTATACCCATTCTTCCATTACTACTTCCAAAAGTTTAAGGATAAGGGATGAGAAAGGCGACATTAAAACTATTGCGGTGGATCAAACCCGGCCACTGTACGGACAATCAGAACATATCGGTAACCTTTCCATCCTGTACAAGGATATACAGCATGGTTGGGATGCACAACTGGCCGGCGCTTACACCGGTCCGCGTATCGTTACTGTTGCCCAGTACATCGACAATGACCTCTGGCAGAAAGGATTTGTACAGATGGATATCTCAGTAGAAAAAAGATTCAAAAACAATTTCAGCATCTTCGCGAAGGCAGGCAACCTGCTGAACACGCCTGCTGAAATATTTATCAAAGGCACCAACCCTCAAAACGACGATATCCCCGGCCAGGGCAAAGCTGGCGAAACACTGATCAGGAAAGAATATTACAAACAAACCTACCTCCTTGGCCTGCGTTACAAATTATAAACTCATTCTAAAATATTCATCATGAAATATAAAAATATTCTCTTTTACGCTGCACTGGTCCTGACCATCATCAGCGGCTGTAAAAAAGCAAACAGCGATGTGGATCTCAGCGAAAGCATCATTGGCTCCGGCAATGTGCATGGCGAAGTTTGGGGCATCTGGCCCAAAGGCAGTGTTCAGCGTGTTTCCGGCGACATCATTATTCCTGAAGGCAAAACACTGGTGATCGAAGAGGGCGTGCTGGTGATCATGGATACACTCGTAAAGCCGGAAGTGATTGTAAAAGGTAACCTGTATTCCATGGGAACACCGGAACAACCGGTACGGTTTACCATTGAAGAAAACCTTCGTACCGAAAGCCGCAAATTTGGTAAACAATGGGGTGGTATCCTCGCGGCACAATCATGTGCAGAACTGCTGCTCGACAATACCATCCTGGAATACGGCGGCGCTGTTACCACCGAGTCATCCTCTTCTGTAAAAATGGGCTTGTATAAAGCAGTGAGCGGAGAAGCCGTGCCCGCATTATGGTACAGCAATGTGAATGGGAAACTGGTGGTTAACAATTCTATTGTAAGATATTTTAATGAAGACTGTACTTACATTGAAGGCGGTAAGATCATCTTCTCCAATAATAAATTTTATACTACCGGTATCACCGGTGGAGAAGGTATCAACATAAAATCCGGTTGTATTGCGGATGTGAGCTACAACCTGTTTTACTCCACCAATACCAACGCCCTTAAATTATCCAATTCCGGTGAGCGCAGCCCACAGGCGCATGTGATTGCCTATAACAATACCATGCTGAACACCGGCTGGAGAAGACCCACCGTAAAGGGCGGCTCCATCTGGCTGGAAGCTACCGTGTTTGCCGAGCTGCATAACAACCTGTTTGCCAACGCACGTTTTGGCATCAAGAGAGATACCAAAAAAACGGAAGACGCCCGCTCTGTTGTGAGCAACAATCTTTATTATGGCTTTAACCAGGCAACGGTAGATCAATTCCAGCCTGCAAAGGATATTGTGAGCGGTACCCAAAATGTGATTGGTACCAAAGCCGGTGAGAACGATCCGAAATTTGTAAACTATCCATTGAATACCCCGATGGATAATCCTGATTTCAACAGCAGCTGGGATTTCCGTTTACTGCCGGGCTCACCTGCGCTGGGCGCCGGTACTACTGCCTTTACACGTAACTTTCCCAACGGGCTGGAGCTGAACGGCATTAATTATGCCTCTCCCGCCCCGTCTTCTTTCATTGGCGCCTTTGGCGCTAAAAACTAAAACAGCGATCTCACTGTAATGACTACACGTAATATATTATTCTCCACAGCGGTTCTTACGGGACTGCTGTGTTTTACCGCCTGCGCACAGCTGCCCGTACCTGTTAACGGGAAGGCCAATACGGATACAGCCGCCATCCGGCCCGTGGTGATCACCGAACCGGTAAAGTTTGACTCCGATGATCCGGCCATATGGATTAACCCCCAGGACCCTTCACAAAGCCTGGTAATAGGCACCGATAAATCTGCCGAAGGGGCCCTGTATGTGTTTGACCTTCAGGGGAAGATTAAACAGGTAGTGCCCAACCTGCAACGCCCGAATAACGTGGACATCGCCTATGGTTTGCTCCTCAACGGAAAACGTATAGACTATGCCGTTACTACCGAACGCATCACCCATAAGCTCCGCTTTTTTTCCCTGCCGGATATGCAGCCCATCGATGATGGCGGTATCCCTGCATTTGAAGGCGAAACCGGTACCCAGTTCCGTGACCTTATGGGCGTAGCTGTGTACACCAGTAAAAGCGGGGAACAATATGTAATTGCAGGCCGCAAAACCGGTCCACAGGATGGCACCTACTTATGGCAGTACCGCCTGTCCGACAACGGCGCCGGGAAAATAAAAGCCACACTGGTGCGCAGGTTTGGCCATTACAGCGGTAAAAAGGAAATAGAATCCATTGCCGTGGATAATGAAAACGGTTACGTGTATTATTCCGATGAGCAATACGGCGTAAGGCAATACTATGCCGACCCCGAAAAAGGGAATGAAGAATTATCCGTTTTCGGTACCACCGGTTTTACAGAAGATCATGAAGGCATCTCTGTTTATAAAACAACAGCCGGCAAAGGTTATATATTGGTTTCTGACCAGGGAGCCAACAAATTTCATATCTTCAACAGGGAAGGCACGCAGCATAAACTGCTGAAAGTGGTGAAAGTAAGCGCCGGTCATAGCGATGGGTCCGACATCGTGAACGTGCCGCTGAACAATACTTTCAAACATGGATTATTTGTAGTGATGAGCGATGACCGCACCTTCCATTATTACCGTTGGGAAGATATTGCGGGGAAAGAGCTGGAATCAGCGCCAACAAAAAAATAGTATCTCCTATATGAAATCTATCCTTCTCGCATCCCTGTGCCTGTTCGCCGGTTTGTACCCGGCGCAGGCGCAGGATGCCGCCGTTAAGAAAGTGCCCGTTGCTGCAAAGCTGATCCGTGGCCCCTACCTGCAGGCCGCCGGTACACAGCAAATGATGATCCGCTGGCGCACGGATGTTTCTTCCCGCAGCCGTGTGAAATACGGCACGTCGCCTGATAAACTGGATCAGCAGGCAGATGATGCCGGCCTGGTTACCGAGCATAAAGTGCTGCTCACCCACCTGCAACCCAACACCCGCTATTATTATTCCATTGGGGGTTACAAAGATGTATTGCAGGGCAACGCCGACAATTACTTCATGACCCTGCCTGAAGCCGGCAAAACGGGCCTGTACCGCATTGCAGCGCTGGGCGATTGCGGCGATGGCTCTCCCAACCAGCAACTGGTAAAGGAACAGCTGATAAAATATATTGGGGGCAATTACCTGAACGCATGGATATTACTGGGAGATAATGCTTATCCCGACGGTACCGATGCGGAGTATCAAAGCAAGTTTTTTAATGTTTATAAAGATGACCTGCTGAAGAAATATCCCCTGTTCCCCGCACCGGGCAACCACGACTATCATGATACTGATATCTCTGCCGCCATGGCGCAGCAAACCCACCAAACCAACTACTATCAGAACTTTTCCATGCCATCGGAAGGGGAAGCCGGCGGATTGCCCTCTCACAGCGCTGCGTTCTATTCCTTTGATATCGGGAATATTCATTTCCTGTCGCTCGACAGCTACGGCAAAGAAGACAGCGCTTACCGCCTGTATGATACCACCGGTCCGCAGGCTACCTGGATAAAAAAAGACCTGGCCGCCAATAAAAATAAAGGATGGGTGATTGCCTACTGGCATCATCCGCCATATACCATGGGCTCTCATAACTCCGACAAAGAAGATGAGCTGATACATATCCGCGAAAACTTTATCCGCATACTGGAGCGCAACGGGGTAGACCTGGTACTGAACGGGCATAGCCACGATTATGAAAGAACCAGGATGATCAGCGGGCATTATGGTCCGGCAGGCAGCTTCGACCCCGTCAAACACAATATCAGCAGCTCTTCCGGGCGAAACGACGGCAGCAGTAATTCAGCGCCGTATATCAAAGACAGTATACACAGCACCGGTACCGTATATGTAGTGAGCGGCTCCGCCGGCAAGCTGGGAGGTAAGCAAACCGTTTACCCACATAATGCCATGTACTTTGCAGATGCCGATCATGGCGGGTCCACCATCCTGGAAATACAGGGCAACCGTCTTGATCTGAAATGGATCTGCGCAGACGGTGTGATCCGCGACCAGTTCACCATGATGAAGAACGTAAACAGGAACACCCGCAACCTTAATAAAAAAGGATCCTCCAAAGTACATGCACCGAAATAAGGTCATCTGGCTGTTATTCAGCCTGCTGCTGGCAGCGTACAGCTTTACGCCTTCCACCGATGACCACGGTGTAGCCCATACCATTGCCATTTTCAGGGAAGGCGCCGCCGGGTTCGCAGCGGCTTCCCTGGAACTGGAACAGGCGGTACAAGCCATTCAGAAAAATGATACCGCCAGCGTTAACAGGGCAAAAGAAGCCCTGAAAAAATGCCGCTTACAATATAAACGGATAGAGTTTTTTCTCGATTACTTTTTCTTCTCCTCGTCGATGGTATATAACCGTCCCGCTAAAACGGAGATAGACGAGCCTTACATGGAATACCAGGCCCCATCGGGGTTACAGCAGATAGCGGTGATCCTGTTCGGGAAAGATCCTTTCTCCCGGAAAAAAGAACTGGCAACAGAAGCGCTGGTGATCCGTACAGCAGCTGCCGATCTGCCATCGCTGCTTTACCAGTTCAGCACCAGCGACAAAGCCATTATGGAAAGTATCCGCCTGGAACTGGTACGCCTGTATGCCGGCGGTATTACCGGTTATGATACGCCGGAACTAAAAACGGGCATCACGGAAACGGCGCAGTCCATGCGCACCATCCGTGCAGTGCTTAGTCCCTGGCTCAGCAATACTTCCCCGGTGGCGCATTACCTGGATCAATGCATCCGGTACCTGGAAGCGCATCCCGGCTTCGACGATTTCAACCGGCTGGAATTCCTTACTACCTGTGGCCTGCCGCTGCAGGAAGCCACGGGCGCGCTTATCCACGATCTGCAATTGGACCTGCATACCCGCAGCGCCCTGAATTACAATGCCCCTCACCTGTTCAGTAAAGATGCCATCGACCTTAAAACATTTACTAACGGCGCCGTATATACGGAAAATCAAAAATTATTGGGCAGGCAGTTATTCTTTGAAAAAGCGCTTTCCGGTAACAACACGCGCAACTGCGCTACCTGTCACCGCCCGGAATTATACTTCAGCGACGGTCTCCGCACCAGCATGGCATTGGATAACAAAACACCGGTAAAAAGAAATGCACCGGCACTTACCTATGCCGCTTTTCAATATGCACAGTTCTGGGACGGCAGGGCCGGTACGCTGGCGCAGCAGATACTGACCGTGATCAGCAATCCACAGGAAATGGATGGGGATCACGCGGTGATCGTCCATCGCCTGGAAGACAGCGCCAGTTACCGCAGCGCTTTTTCCGATGCCTTTCCCGGCAATACCGGCGCGACAGTAACCATGCCCCACCTGGCTACTGCTATCGCCGCATACCTGAGCACTCTGGCGCCTATGAACAGCGCTATGGACGAATATTTTGCCGGCAATAAAAACGCCATGACACCCGCACAGATCCGTGGCTTCAATTTATTTACAGGTAAGGCACAATGCGCTACCTGTCATTTCGCCCCTTTATTCAACGGGCTTACACCGCCCCTGTACCAGTTCACCGAATTTGAAAATCTCGGTATAACAGCCAGCGACGACCTTCAGCATCCTTCCCCCGATACCGATGCCGGCAGGTATGAGTTTTTTCCCATCCCCTATTACCAGCGGGCCTTTAAAACGCCCACTGTGCGCAATACCGCCATGACGGCGCCTTACATGCACAACGGCGCTTTCCGGGATCTTGAAAAAGTAATGGAATTCTATAATGCAGGAGGCGGCAACGGGCTTGGGATAAATGATCCTTATCAAACCCTTTCTTCCGCACCGCTGCACCTGAGCAATGCGGAGATCGGGGATATTATTGCGTTTATTCATGCGCTGACGGATAAAAAGGATTTTAAGAAATAGACACATACGGAGATCGCCAATCAGAAAAGCGCTATAAATACCTGCATAACAATATCATTATCAACTACTTATATTAACCCTAAAGAAACCTGCAAAATTGGATTTCAGCCTGCATTTACGTATCTTTACGAGGTTATAATATCTTACCATTACATATGACAAATATTGAATCAGAAATAGCTTTGCAGGATAAAAAATTTGCTGCAACTATTGAAAAAATACGGAAAAGAAATTTCAGCAATAACCTTCCTTTCCTGATGCTTTCTGATAAGCTGCCAGAAGGTCAGGGATTTTATGAATATGCCGACGGGCATATAGAAATTCAGGAAGTTTATACTATTGGAGCTGAGATAGAAACACGGCTGATACGGCGCTTATCAGATGCGGAATCTATTACTATCAGGCAACAGTATATGAAAGAAAATGGATTATTCTAAGCCCACCTTGCTCGTTATTTCAGGGCCAAACGGAGCAGGCAAATCCACGCATATTGAATCGATGTTACCCTCATTGTTTGAAGGTGTTTTACCTTTCGACAGGGATTTAACACGCACCAACATTGAAAAAAAACTGGCTGAAGAAGGCATTTCCCAGGAACAAATCAAAAGCCGTTCTGCCCAAATGATGGAAGATTTCCTGATCTCCAAAATGGACGAGGCTATATTTAAAAACCAACACTTTGTTTTAGAAACACCGTTGTCCCACCCTGACTATTGGAAATATATAGACCGCTTTGAAAACAAGGGCTACCAGATTCAGCTTAACTACCTGTGTCTCGACAAAATAAAAGATTGTGAACAAAGGGTAAGACTAAGGGTGAAAGAAGGCGGGCATGCTGTAGATGCAAGGACAATCAAGGGTGTATATGAGAAAAACCTGGAGCATATCAACAACTATAGTAATACTTTTAAAGTCATTTGCCTGTATGATGGCATGATAAAGCCCACATTACTTGTTAAACTGGAAGATAATAAAGTAATTATGGCTAAAGAATCTTCATTAAAAAAAGCATGGTTAAAAAAAGGATTACCGTCAATCGCAAAAATGATAACGGAGTACTTCCATGAACAAAATAAAACAGCAGGAAAGGATTAAAGAGGTTTACCCCATTCTTTGATTTATACAACTCTTTCTGTTATTTTCACAATTCCAGCTGTCCTCCTTCCCCTACCTTTGATCCATCAAATTATAAAACATGGAAACAACACAAATATCCTCCGCATCTACCTTTACTTTAGGTGGCGACATCACGGTTAACCGTGTAGGTTACGGCGCTATGCAATTAACCGGCAACGGCGTTTTTGGAGATGCTGCCGATCGCCCCAACGCGATCAAAGTATTACAGCATGCAGTAGATGCCGGCGTAAACTTTATTGACACCGCCGCTGCATATGGCCCCGGTTTCAACGAACGCCTCATTGCCGATGCGCTGCATCCCTACAGGAAAGGCCTTGTTATAGCTACCAAAGGCGGTTTCCAGCGTCCGGGGCCCAACCAGTGGGTGCCTGATGGCCGCCCGGAATGGATTGCCCAGGACATCGATAACAGCCTTAAATTCCTTAAAACAGAAGTGATAGACCTGTGGCAGCTGCACCGCATTGATCCCAATATCCCGGTGGAAGAAACCCTGGCCCCGGTAGTAGCCGCGGTAAAAGCCGGTAAGATCAGACATGTAGGGCTGTCGGAAGTAAATATTGAACAAATCCAGCGGGTGGAAAAAGTATTGCCTGTTGTATCTGTACAAAACCTCTACAACCTGGGCAACCGCCAGTGGGAATCCGTACTGGATTACACGGTTGAAAAAGGTATTGCCTTTATTCCCTGGTTTCCGCTGGCTTCCGGTCCGCAGGCACTGGAAGAAAAGATCAGTAAAATTGCTGCGCGTCACAACGCCACTACTGCCCAGATTGCCCTGGCATGGCTGCTGAAACGCGCCGCCAACATCCTCCTGATCCCAGGCACCAAAAGCATTTCCCACCTGGAGGAAAATCTCAAAGCAGGAGCTATCACTTTGTCGGACGAGGACTTCGCCGCGCTGAGCGCGTGATGGTCGCCTTCGGCGACGCGGATTTTGTCTGACTCAGGATTACGCTGATTATACTGATTAATTTGATTTTATTTTTTTGGATTTTATAAGGATTCGGGGAGATAAAAGCGGATACATTATCCGTTTTTATCTCCCCGAATCCTTTAAAATCATACATGATCAATCAAATTAATCAGTATAATCAGCGTAATCCTGAGTCAGACAAAATCCGCGTAAACTGTTTTGAGGAAATCTTTCAGCGTTTCTGGTTTCCTGCCGAGCAGCTGCTCCAGCGTTGTGTCGGGGAAATCGAATTCACCCTGCGCTATGGCTTCGCAGAAACCGGCCAATGTATGGATGCCTTCTACCGGTACGCCCGCCTGGGTTAATTGTGCGGTAAAATCGGCTGTGGAGGCGGGGATATACTGTACCGGCTTACCTGATAGCTCGCTCAGTTGTTGTGCAATATCACCAAAAGTATAACTGGTATCCGCCGCCAGGTGGTAGGTTTTATTTTCATGACCGGTGCCCAGCAGCAGGATAGCCCCTGCCACTCCCATGTCGTAACGGGTGGCATATGGCGCTTTTCCATCGCCGGCAGGCAGGAAAATAGTACCGGACTCCAATACCTTTTCTCCCAGGAACATCGGCAATACATCCGCATACAGCGCATGTGCAAGGATGGTATAAGCAAGCCCGGAAGCCTTCAGGTACTTTTCCGTTGCCAGGTGCGCTTCGGCAATAATCCCTACCGCTGAAGCGCCCACTTCTTCCTGGTGCTGGTAGCTGGTATAGAATACATGTTTCACTTTGGCCGCTACTGCTGCATTCACTACATTTTCATGCTGGCGGATACGGCCTGTAACATCGGTCCCGGATATAAAATACAACTTATCAATACCCTGGAAAGCAGCTACCAGGGAGTTGTAATCATTATAATCGCCTTTGAGCACCCTTACCCCCTTTGCCTGCAAGGCAGCCGCCTTTTCAGGATCCCTTACCAATACGGCAATATCAGCCGCTGCTGTTCTTTTCAATAATTCTTCTGTTACTACTTTGCCAAGCTGACCTGTGGCTCCTGTTACCAATATTTTACTCATGTGATATTTCAGTTTTAATTTTCCAAAACTACTTACCTTTGGTAACTATCTGTTCAGCCTTACCTTTTTGTTACTGCTAACCTTTAGGTAAGTTAAAAATGTTAAACGTGAATAATTGTGAACGTTCCCCGGAGGCTTGTACCGCCTCCCTTACATCAGTAGGAGATGCGCTGTATGCCATTGGTGGTAAATGGAAACTGAAGATCATTGTGGGCCTTATAGGTCATAGAAGGCGCTTTAATGAATTACAGCGTATAGTGACAGGTATTTCTGCTAAGGTACTGTCGAATGAGCTGAAAGAAATGGAGCTGAATGGTTTTGTGAGAAGAATACCAGTGGAAGATGCCAACCATATCATGGAATATGAGCTGACGGATTACAGCGATACCCTGAGCGATGTACTCCATGCATTAACTACGTGGGGAAAAATGCACCGGCAGAAAATTACAGGGCGCAGTATGGATATACCCGCCCCGCAACCCGCATCAGTTGAGTAACGTGGCTTTCACTGGCAACTGCAGCTGGTAGCCTTTGCTGCCCATGTATACATATCTTTCCACGGCGGTGAACCGTATTTTATTTTTTCCTTTCAGCAGGCTTTTTACTTCCTCCGGGAGCCCGTCTGTATCGGTAGAGGTAGCGGTTCCTTTCAGCGTGATCACGATGTCGCGGAAATACTTTTTATCACCTGCAGGTACCGTGTACTCGCTGCTCCAGCTGGATAAACCTTCTTCCGCCCCTACCTCCGTTCTTTCTGTACCATAAGCCGCCATCACCTGCTGGTAGCCACCGTTAATACCAGCCACCAGGAAAAGTGCGCCATCGAACGGGCCACCACCAGGCCCGTTGCTATGTTTGATCATAAATGCATACTGGTCGTTTCCTATCTGCAGGGGCTTAGGCGCAGGACAATTTGAAAACGCACCATACGCTTTAATGGCCGGCTGGAACATCCGCAGTTTCCAGCCTCCGTCTGTAAGCACAAACTTGGCGAGGCCCAGCAACCCGCCGGTGAAGCGCGATGTTTGCAGCCCTTCTTCATCAAATACAGAATGGTTAAAGCTGATCACCTTGTACTGCAATCCTGTGGAGTCTTTAAAATCCATTTCATTGATCAGCCGGGTAGCTACGCCTTCCACAAATGGAAATACCGCATCCCCGTCGCCGTTTACATCAGGATAGGATTTTGGCTTGCAGGTTTTGCATTCCCAGTTGATCAGTTCATTCCTGTATTTATCCTTGCTAAGGTTGTAGTATTTCCCGGGAAACAATTGCAACAAAGCTTTCTGGGCGTTAAAAGTTCCTGCCAGCACCAGGTTGCGGGGCTGTAAAATGGTATCGGGCACATTTTTCTTTTGCAGGTACTCATCAGATTGGGCATAACAGGCAGCTGCCAGTCCTGTTTGCAGCAGTGCCATCACAAACAAACGTTTCATCATAAGTGTAAGCGATTATCTATACAAAGGTAATACTCAGGGCGCAAAAACGATGTCGGGGGAAAACAGTAAATTAGTTACCTGAATCCTGCTAACTGTTTTCAACCATGAACCGCTTCGACCGATTAACCGCCATCCTGATACATCTGCAATCCAAAAAACTGGTATTGGCACAGGAAATTGCCGACCGTTTTGATGTTAGTCTGCGTACCGTATACCGCGACGTGCGCTCACTGGAACAGGCCGGGGTACCTGTGATCGGGGAAAAAGGCCTGGGCTATTCCATCATGGAAGGTTACCGCCTGCCGCCGGTGATGTTCACCGAAGAAGAAGTAATTGCTTTCCTCATGGCGGAAAAAATGCTGGAGCAGCATGCCGACCTGCAAAACAGCGAACGTTTTAAAGGCGCTATGTTCAAGGTAAAAGCGGTACTGCGTAATGCACAGAAAAAAGTGATGGAAGACCTGGAAGAAAATATCGTTACCCATAAGGTATCCGAACATAATTACCTGCTCAATGATACGCTCCCATTACTTATCAGGGCCATAGGCGAAAAGAAGATACTCCATATCCAATACGCTACCGAAACCGGTGTTAATGAGCGGGATATTGAGCCGATAGGCATCTTACGGGAAAACGGTACCTGGAATGCGATTGCTTTCTGCAATACCTCCAAAAGATATCATCCCTTCAGAACGGAAAGGATGCTGTCTGTAAAAGATACCAACCGGCCATTCCAGCAGGAACACATCTCCCTTAACCAATACCTGGCAAACAAACCTAAAGATAACGGGCAATCGTTCCCGGTGGTGATCAACGTTCACAACAACATGGTCCGCTATCTTACAGAACAGAAATACAACTATGGCTTTATTACGGAAAAAACAGGCAAAACGCATACCCGGATGGAGTTTGAAGCGCCCTGTATCCAGGCCTTTTCCCGCTGGTATATCACTTTTGCAGACCAGGCCGACATTATTACGCCCGCTTCCCTTAAAACACTGGTAAAAGACCGGCTGAAAGAAATGCTGAAAAAAGTTTCGTGAGCGGTTTTTTCCAACTGACATACGGTTGTCACATACCACCGGTAATTTTGACATATGAACAGTCAGCAGATCGCACAACACCGGCTGCAACAGCAGCAGCTCCTCCATTCCGGCTTCACGCAGCCGGCAGCGCTGGTACGCTGGATGGGCTGTATACAGGCCCAGGATTACGCTGGCGCCAAATGGGCCATCGGCAACCGTATCAAGGGCAGCACCGATGCTTCCATTGAAAAGGATTTTAACGATGGGAAAATTCTCCGCACCCATGTACTGCGCCCTACCTGGCACTTTGTAGCGCCGGAAGATATCCGGTGGATGCTGCAGCTTACCGCTCCTAAAATAAAAGCCTTTAACAAAAGGCTGCATACTAAACTGGGCATCACTGATAAAGACCTGAAACGCAGCAATACCATTATTACCAATGCGCTCAGCGATCATAAATTCCTTACCCGCGCAGCTATTCTCCCGTTATTGGCCAAAGCAAAGATCAATACAGATGATATCCGGCTGGGCTTTTTCCTGATGGAAGCGGAACTGGAAGGGCTTATCTGCAGCGGGCCGCGGCAGGGAAAGCAATTCACCTACGCATTGCTCTCAGAACGTGCGCCTGCGGCGCCCCTGCCCGACCGGGAAGAAGCCATTGCCCGGCTCACACTTTGCTACTTCAGCAGCAGGGGACCTGCTACCCTGCAGGATTTCCAGTGGTGGAGCGGGCTGAATGTGGCCGACATCAAAAAAGGATTGCATCTCAACAAAGAACAGCTTACCCATACCGTTACTAACGGTAACGCCTATTGGTTTGCTGCCGCTGCCCCGGTAAATAAACGCACCGCTCCCTCCACTTTCCTCCTGCCCTGTTACGATGAATATGCCGTGGCTTATAAAGACCGCAGCGATATTCTCCCGGCCGGGCATCCGGCTGCTGCCGGTTATGGTATCTTTAAGCCTGTAGTTGTGGTCAACGGGCAAATCAGCGGTACCTGGAGCCGGAAAGAAAGCAGCCGGCATATTACTGTTACCACGGAGCTGATGGGCCCCGTCAAAAAAACAGCTCCCGCAGCTGCCGCTTATGCCGCTTTTATAGGTAAACCCCTGCAGGAGTTAATCTCCATATAAAAGATATTTGGTTACTTTGCCCTGGTACAGATCCATATTAAGCAAACGAACCAGGTTATCAGATGACAGAAGATATACAACTTCAGCTCAGAACGGTGAATGTAACCCGCTATGTAACGCCGTTACGTGAAGGGGGCTCGCTGCCGGCCATTGCCGAAGCAGACGACGGGTTCCTGTATGCCCTGAAATTCAGGGGTGCAGGCCAGGGCGTAAAAGCGCTCATCGCAGAGTTAATTGGCGGCGAACTGGCCAGGATACTTAAACTCAAAATACCGGAGCTGGTATTTGCCAACCTGGATGCCGCGTTTGGCCGCACAGAGCCCGATGAAGAGATACAGGACCTGCTGAAAAAAAGCGTAGGGCTCAATCTTGCCCTGCATTATTTATCCGGCGCTGCTACCTACGATCCAACGGTGAATACCATTGATCCGCTAACGGCATCAAAGATCGTGTGGCTCGACTGCCTCCTCACCAATGTAGACCGCACTGCGCGCAATACCAATATGCTGATGTGGCGCAATGAGCTATGGCTTATTGATCATGGCGCCTCTCTTTACTTTCATCACTCCTGGCAAAACTGGCGCGAACAATCGCTCCGTCCTTTTGTACAGGTAAAAGATCATGTGCTGCTGCCACAGGCCGCTGAACTGGAACAGGCAGACGCCGCCTTCCGCTTAATACTTACACCGGAACGCATACGCGCCGTAGTAAACATCATCCCTGAAACATGGCTGCAAAGTGAAGACAGTAACGATGTTACACCGGAAGAAAGACGTCAGGTATATTTTGAATTTTTAAACAACCGGATCAGCCACTCCGGGGTATTTGTAAAAGAAGCACAACATGCAAGACAATCACTTATATGAGTACGCGGTAATACGGGTGGTGCCAAGCATGGAGCGGGAAGAGTTTCTGAATGTTGGCGTCATTCTTTATTGCAGGCAACAAAAATTTTTACAGGCAGTATATACCTTAAACGAAGAAAAATTACATGCGCTGTCACCACAGGCAGATGTTAACACCATCCGCCCTTACCTGGATGCCTTTGTGGAAATTGCCAAAGGCAGCAAAGCCGGCGGCCCAATCGGTACGCTGGATATAGCCAGCCGCTTCCGCTGGCTCACTGCCATGCGCAGCAGCGTGGTGCAAACATCCAGGGTGCACCCGGGCTTTTGCAGCGCTAACCCCGAAGACACGCTGATGCGGCTGCATGAGCAGCTGGTACTTTAACAACACCTCCAAACATACAGATGCCGGGCAAATACTACCCGGCATCCTTATTTTCAGGGACCACTATTTTTGTCCTAAATTCTTACGGACCAGTTTCACAAAAGCATCCGGTGTAACCACCCGTACATTTTCGTTCAGTCCTTTTATCACCGTGTTGATGGCCGACATATCTTTTGTCCAGGTGTGCACAAAAACCAGTGTATAACCTGCACGGCTATACGGATCCGCCGGGCGGGCATTGATGTTACTGATCACTGTAGCTTCTTCCTCCAGTCCTGCCCATAAGTTATCTGCCGCTTCTATCACCGGTTTCCCGTTGGCCGAGAAACGGATACTGCCACCCGGCGCCTCTCCATAGCCGGTATACAACAAAGCATCTATATTGGGTTTTGCGAGATATTTATCCCACAGATCCATTCTGGCTATTGCGCCCTGGTCAAGGATGTTCACAATATTCAGATCAGCTTTCTCCATAAAGGTATTCAACCGGTCCAGGTACAGGTCCAGTGCTGCTGCCGGCATTTTGCTAGGGAAAGTATACCCGCTTCCACTTGGCCCGGCCACAAAAAAGTCCCTGCCTTTATCTGTATTGGCGGCCTTTTCATAATACCATCGCATAGCGGCTGGCGCCAGGTCTGCCAGGGAAGGGCTGATGGTATAGCCCATGTTGAAAGTCCCCCTCAGTGGATGACTAAAATACGCCTGCATGCTCCAGAGGTCGTAGCCTATGTTATCACCATCGCTCAGCAGGAAAGTAACGTAGTGCACATTTTGTTCCGTTGCGGGCGTGGTGTGGCCCGGCTGTTTCAACGGGGCTTGTTCATACACACTGCTCAGCGGGGCGAGGTTGGCGGCCAGGTCGGTTGGCAACATAACCACACCTGCTGCTGCAGCATTTGCAACCATCGAAAACTCTTCTTTTCCATAGCCAAAGCAAAAGGCCTCCGGTTGAAGCGCCTTTAACACATTGGCGCGCCAGGGAGTTTCCCCGTCATAAAAAGTGAACGCATTGGTAAGCGTAATATAATCCCGGAGGTGGTGATCAATAGCAGGATTTTGTTCTGCTGCCAATACCTTATTGAATGATGCCGGGTAATGTTCCCATACCCACTGCTCATCACGTGCACGCATATCCGCTTTTTTTGTTTTAATACCGGCGG
>NZ_DATCRD010000071.1:0-48515 GCF_036569185.1 Chitinophaga sp. | reverse complement strand
AAAATCCGCGTTACATGCCGATGTAGTTCATCAGCAGGTCGTAGTTTTTCTTCAGCACTTCTTCTTCCGGTTCTTCGGCAAAGATGTATTTGATCACATAATTGAAGCGTTCAAAAGTGGCTACAAGGCCCTGCAGTTCCTGGCGGTTTGTTTTGAGCACTACTTCCAGCCTGCCGGTAACAGGATTGGTGATGGTGTTTACACTCAGGAGCGTAACGTCGTTTGATTCAGCAATACGGGCAATTTCACTAAGGGCGTAATCGCGCGGGTCTACTTCAAAAGCTACGATACCACCGGGCTCCTTCACCCCGTTATATCTTGCCAGCGCTGCCAGGAGGTTATCCTTGGTAATGATACCGAGGTATTCACTTTCCTTGTTTACCACCGGGAGGGCAGACAATTTAAAATCGTAAAAAAGTTTAAGTGCTTCAAAGAGATGAGCGTATTCCATGACAGCCGGGCGGGTACTGCTGTACTCCATAGATTCCAGGGGCACATCCGGATCTTCGATATCCATGATATCATCTTCCTCCACCAGGGCCAGGTATTTGCTATCTACTACCATTGGCAGCTGCGTCAGATGGTATTCGTTCATCAGGCGCAGCGCCTTTGTTCCTGAATCCGAAGGATGCAGAACAGGTACTGAAGATATGAGTTCTCTGGCGATCATGTTAGTGTATTCTGATACAATAATAGTAAAGAATATGCCAACAGAAAAAGAAATTACATGTACGCGAAATCACTGCACCTGTGAGCACAGTTGCAGAGCTACCTTAAGAGCGCCGGTTTAACTGGCAGGTTGAAGCTTTAATTTCTCCAGGAAAGCGTGCAGGATTTTATTGAATTCTTCCGGTACTTCCATCATAGGAGCGTGTCCGCACTTATCAATAAACTGCAGTTCAGAATTAGGTATCAGTTTTTTAAATTCTTCGCCAACCAACGGTGGTGTAACCGTATCGTTCTGGCCCCATATCAGTAAGGTTGGTTGCTGGATATCTTTCAGTTCATCTCCAAGATTATGGCGGATGGCTGATTTCGCCAGTGTGATGATCTTGATCACTTTCAGGCGGTTGTTCACTATCTCAAACATTTCGTCTACCAGTTCTTTGGTAGCTATTTTCGGATCATAGAAAGTAAGTTCTGCTTTTTTGCGGATGTACTCATAGTCGCCGCGTTTAGGATAGGTTTCGCCCATGCCATTTTCAAACAGGCCTGAGCTGCCGGTAAGGATCAGGGATTTTACGGGCGCTTCGGGATGTTTCAACAGGTATACAAGGGCCACGTGACCTCCAAGTGAATTGCCCAGCAGGTGCACATTTCTGTATCCCCTGGCTTCAATAAACTTATGTACGTATTTGGCCAGGCCGCCTACCGATGTTTCCAGGATGTTTAAATCGTACAGGGGTAACATCGGGATCACTACCTTGTTATATTGCCGGAAATATTCGATCATGTGCGAGAAATTGCTCAAAGCACCAAAAAGTCCATGCAATAATACCAGCGGTTCTCCTTCTCCTTCTTCTATAAAATTAAACTTACCCTGTGTTTTGATTTCGTAATCCATTGCCAAATCTTGAAAGTCAATTTTACGCTAAAATAATTCTTTTTATTAATCTAAATAATCTTTGAAACGAGTTATCCAGGTTGAATATGACGGGCTGCCTGCTCAAAAAATGACTGCAATTCGGTGAACATATTCTTAAAAACCGGGATCACACTTCCCATATGATCCAATACCCACGGGCCAACATGCTCTATATAAGGATATACCACTGACTGGAGCTTTATTTCGGGGCTCAGCCAGTATACCTGGTTAGCCATCCACAGCACTACACTATAAATTATTATAAATATAACGCTATACAACAGGATTCCCCCGAGTTTATTCAGCCAGCCCAACATAACCAGCTCCACTAATTTCTGCAATGCGCCTGCCCCCAACCTTACGAGCAGTATTACTCCCAGGAAAAGACAAACGAAACAGATCACAGGCAGCCAGCGGGAATGCATTTCCCAGTGTTCCTGTACATATAATGCGGTAATGGCGGTTAGTTTCAGGGCTGCCGCCAATCCCAATATAGCGGCTACCAGAGAAAATAAGGCTACTATCAATCCCCGGGTATATCCCCGGTAAATGGCAAAAACCATGATGATAGCAAAAATAATATCTATAGGCATGATAGAAATATAGGGAATCTGGTATTTAACTACCTGATTTTTTTGTTTTCAGGGAGATGCTTATCTGCCCATTGTCCACTTTCAGCCAGTTAAATACCAGACAGCACTATTTAGTAAGCAGTTCTTTCACCAGGGCGGAAATTGCTTTTCCATCTGCTTTACCTGCCAGTTGTTTCGTGGCAACGCCCATTACTTTACCCATATCAGCGGGTGAGCTGGCGCCGGTGGAAGCAATAATATCAGTAATGGCTGTACGTAATTCGGCTTCATCCATTTGTTTCGGAAGAAAACGCTCAATCACCACCAGTTCCTCTTCTTCTTTCACGGCAAGGTCTTCACGGTTCTGGGCACGGAAAATTTCCAGGGAATCTTTCCTTTGCTTGGCCAGTTTCTGCAGCAGTTTGGATTCTTCTGCTTCTGAAAGCTCACCACTGGCGCCTTCTGCTGTTTTAGCCACAAGGATCGCTGCTTTAATAGCACGCAATGCGCGCAGGTCGGCTTCCTTTTTGCCTAGCATCGCAGCTTTGATTTCTGCGTTGATATTTAATTCTAATGACATATGGTTAGGTTTAATGGATTATTTTCCTGCTTCTTCTGCCGCCTGTTTGTCCTGGAATTTCTTAAAGAAGTCCTTTGCAAATGCGCGCAAATCATCGGCCTGGTCTTTATAGGGAGTAGCCCTTCCGTAGGTGTCGGCCATTGTCATCATGGTCTGGAAAAAGAAATCCGCCATTTCATCCACCATCATATCCTTTGTCCACAGGTCAATACGCAGCGCAGCCCTTTCTGCGGGATCCCAGAAAGATACGATCATCCCTTTGGCCTTGATCATCCGTTCTTCTTTATTGTCTGTAGCGCTCCACTCTATTGACTCGGGCACCTTCTGATCGTCCAGTCCAACCTGGATCTTTATGGTAGATACTTTACTCATGATTTTCAATTAAAGCGCAAAAATAGCCATCATTTGCTGATTTTGGAAAAACCAGTGCCGGTGAGCTGCCCCCACCACTGTTCCGCCGCATGCTCCCAGCTGCTGAAAGGCTTCGCTGCAGGGATCTTAGCCAGCAAACGGGATCGTAATTGTTCATCTTTATACAAGAGGCTCATTTTCTCCGACAGATCATCCAAACTGGCCGGATCGGCGTATAATACGGCATCTCCCCCAGCCTCCCTCGCGGCCGCCCCTTCCAGCGCAATGACTGGTACTTCACATCGCTGGGCGGCATATACGGGTAAAGCCAGCCCCTCAAACCTCGACGGATATACGAGGGCATAAGCGCCACCGGTAAGCCGGGCAAGCGTTTCCTCATCCGCATCTTCTATGCATACCACATCCTGCCGGAACTTATAACTCTGTAAAGCGGTGGCGATTTCCGCACCTGCAGGGGTTATGCTACCTGCCAATACCAGTTTAATATTGCTGCGCTGCCGTTTCTTTAACGCCGAAAACGCTTTCAGCACCGGTATAATATTATTCCGGGGATGCAGACTGCCCGTTACCAGGAAATATTCCGCACCTCCTGCAAAAGCCCGTTTCACTGTTTGCCGCTCTTCCCAGTCCAGCGGCCTGTAAAGCCCGCTGATACCTGTTTCCAGCCGTACCAGTTTATCCTTTGCACCAGGCGCATAACGCAGCAGCTCTTCCTCCGCAGCGCCAGACAGTACGGCTATACGCCGCGCCCGGTCCAGGTATTTCGTGATATTCTTTTTTAGCGACCGCTGCTGCGCAGCTGGCTGTAAACCCGCATCGCGTAAAAACGAAAGATCTCTCAAGAGCAATGCCGCCGGGACCTTACTGCGCAATGGAAGCGTCCCGTCCAGCCCCAGGAACAGATCCGGCCGGAAAGGCTTCATAGCCCTTACCAGCTGCCACTCCTGCCACCAGTACAGGTGCCAGGGTTTATTCCCTTTCAGCGGCAACACCACATTGGTTACATTGGCCGGTACTTTCAGGCCGGCCGGTACTTTCCCGTCAAAAAAGAAGGTGAACTGATGCGCAGGCTGCTGCCGGCACATCGCCAGTATTATTTCCGTTGCCACTTTCCCCGTATCGGCAGGCATGTCCTGTCGTAAACAAGCAGCATTAACAGCAATTTGCATAAATGATCCCTTTGTCTGCGAGCTTGCAAACCTACACAATTTTAGATTCGGGACAGGCGGATTTTAATCGCCCTGCTATTCTGCGGATTTATTTGTAAGGTAAAATACCTGCGGAGGAGTTACATTACCGGTGTTTCCCAGGGAAGCCAGCCTGATAGTTACCTCGTATGTTTTCAACGGCTTCAGGTGACGGAGCGTAATGGTGAAAGGGGTGGTTTTAATATCCGCTATATCATCCTGCGGCAAAGGAATAAGACCCGTTTCTGTGGCTACATTCAGCGTTACCTTTACTCCCTTGTCCGGCAGTTTGCTGGTCACATTCACTTTCAGCGCATAGGTGCTGTCCTGTGCCATATTATACTTCCCCACCTGTACTTCGGGCAGTTCAAAAGCCAGTGTTTCTTCCTGGGTACTTGGTGCAGGATTATCTTTTTTCTTCTTTTTACAGGAAGAAAAAGTAAGCATTGAAATAGCTAAGAAGGCAGGGAGACAGGTTCTCAATAACATATTTCCAGTTATAGGAGCATGAAATTAGCTTTTTTTAATATACAAATCAAATTTTACTTCTCACGTCCAGCGCATCCCTTAGCCCGTTGCCTAACAGGTTGAAGGCCAGTACCAAAAGCATAATGGCTATCCCGGGCGCCAATGCCAGCAGGGGATTATGCGTGATAATGAAATTATAGTTCTCTTTGATCATCAGTCCCCAGGAAGGTTGCGGCGGCTGTACGCCTACTCCCAGGAAGCTGAGCCCGGCCTCCACTACAATAGCGGTGGCAAAGTTGCCGGCGGCTACTACCATTACCGGCCCCATGATATTGGGCAAAATATGTTTAACAATGATGCGTACATGCCCATAACCCAGTGCCCTGGCGGCTTCCACATACTCCAATTCCCGGATGGCCAATACCTGCCCGCGGATAATACGGGCCACCCCTACCCACATGGTAAGGCCCACAGCAATAAATACCTGCCAGAAGCCCTTGCCCAGCGCCAGGGTGAGCGCAAATACCAGCAACAGTGTTGGCATAGACCATACTACGTTCACCAGCCACATCACCACATCATCTGTACGCCCTTTGAAATAGCCGGCAATGGCGCCCAGCAACACTCCTATGCTAAGAGAAATGATGACAGCGATACAACCCACGCCTAAGCTCACTCTTGTGCCAATGAGCAACCGGCTGAGGATATCCCGGCCAAATTTGTCGGTGCCCAGCCAGTAAGTACGGGAAAAGATCCTTTCCTTTTGTATATTTTCCTGTAATGCCCGTGATGATAAAGGATGATCTGGTGGAGCAGCATACCACACCTTTGCCAGGGAATAGGTTTCCTCCCTGCTGGTAGATTCATCTACATAACGCTGTACTACCAGTACACTGTCCCTGAACTGCCAGGAGCGGATGGGGATCCAGGTAAAATCAGATTCCTGGCCATATAGCAACCGGTGATAAACAGATCCTTTTTGCACCGGCTGTTCTTTCCTGACCGCCAGCATGTGGATCCGGAATCCCGGGTGCTGACCTTCAATTTCCAACACCATCCTGTTGGCATTGGGCGTATGATCCGGTGCAATAAAATAGGCGGTAATACTGATAAGCACCGCAATGGCGATCACCAGTAAACCGGCCACCGCACCTTTGTTACGGTATAATTTTTTCCAGTAAGGCTGCATGTCTGACAAAGAAACCAGGATTTAATTCACTTGCCGGCCTTTCCACTGATAACTGCCAAACTTCCCAAGCCACCCGGCAACAACAATATAAGGAATATGAAATATCTGTCCCGGGATAAACCATAACAGCAGTTCTGTTTTATTAAAAAACTTCGCTACAGGAAGCAGGAAATAAAGTTCCAGGGTTATTTTAAACAGCATGATGATAAGGAACCAGGGCCACCATACCGGCAGGAACACCGCTATTACCGCCAGCGCCAGCAAACCGGCATTGAACAGGTATACCAGCAGCAATACCCAGGTAAGACGCTTATCTTCATACTTATCGGCTTTCGACGACCAGCGGATCCGCTGGTTCATAAAATCCCTGAAAGTATCTACTGCCAGGGTGCGCACCACTGCGTCTTCACATTTCAGGTAGCTCACTTTATCAGGATATGCGCTGTATATTTTATACATCAGCAGCATATCATCGCCAGAAGCAATGTTATCGATACCAGTGAAACCTCCTACTTCCAGGAAGGCTTTTTTCTCATAGGCGAGGTTAGCGCCGTTGCACATGGTACCCGAGGCCAGCTGCGCAGCAGCGCCGGTGATGCCCTGCATGGTCATGAAATCGAGCGACTGCAACCTTTTAAAAAAATTATGCTCTTTGTAAAAGCTCACCGGTGCGGCAATGAATTTAGGTTGATGATGTTCGTAGAACTGTACCAGTGTTTCAATCCAGCGCGGGCCCATTACACAATCGGCATCTGTGGTTACAATAAGGTGGCCGGTAGCTTTTGATACAGCAATTTCTATGGCTTTTTTCTTGAAGGAATTCAGTCTTTCTTCTTCATTGAGATATTGTCTTAATTCCAGCAGGTGAATATTTTCTGCCGGGAAATTGTTCACCACTGCGGCGGTATCATCTGTTGAAAAATCATCTATTACAATTACTTCCAGCAGGGCAGGATTGTAGGTTTGGCGTTTCAGGGCCTCTAGCAGGGCTGGCAGGTTAGCGGCTTCATTGCGGGCAGGAATGATCACTGTAACAGGAGTATGACAGGCCGATGCCGCTGCCGGCGAAAAACTTTTCAGGCGTTTCCAGCCCAGGGTATACCACAGCATCAGTATGCCATACCCTAAAGCCAACACCAGTAATATAATTACAAAAAGATACATCCGGGTTAAAGGTTTGTTTTGATGATAAGCCCCAGCTGATCGGATATCAGCTGATGCCCTTTTTCCATTACCAGTATTTTGCAGGGAAAGGAACCATCCGCAAAGCGGGTACCCAGTACAGGTGGAATTACACGGTCGTATTTCCCGAATATCAGGAGAGTTAGAACGTTATACCTGGCCAATAATTGTTTACACTGCTTTTTATCCGGCATCATACGGCGCAAATTGGTCCATACGTTGTACACCAGCTCCCTTTTCTCCGGTTCGTTCATACGGTGCAACGCAAACTTATACACGCTCTGGTTCAGGAAGCCCAGTTTTCTCCATGTATGTAATAACGTAAAAAACAGCCGTGGATGATATGTATTGTATTTAAACAGCCTGTTTCCGGCCGCAGTTTGGGTAACAAACATATGCCAGGGGTTATTTCTCAGCCCATCTCCTGCCGCGAGGATAAGGCGGTTAATCCGTCCGGCCATTTTTTCCACGAGGCACAGGGAAAGACGCCCTCCCATACTGTAGCCTAACAGGGAAAAACGTTGCTTTCCATGTTGTTGCAGTATCATTTCCACCAGCGCTGCCAGGTCATTTTTCTCAAAAACACGTTGTTCCTCCCATTGGGTGCTGCCATGCAGGGGCATATCCAGCGCTACCAAAGTGAAGGTATCGCCCAAGGTGGCGGTTAGCGGCCGGAAATGAGCGGCGCTTTCACCAAAACCGTGTAAACAGATCAATAGCTCCTCCCCGGCACCTTCCACAGTGCCATGAAACCGGCTTTTCAAATATGACAGATAAAAATCAGGCATAAAGGGGAACAATGATACAGAATAAATGCATAATGACGATGGATATGATTGTCCGGGGCCACCAGAAGGGCCATGGATCACCGTTTCCAGGCATATTTATACTGTACTTTTTAGAAAAAGAATAGTAAGCCTTACATAATCCATATCTTATAGATAAGGGTTATATAAAGCTTACATAAGGTTTATATAAGGCTTATATAAGTCTTATCTCTGAACAGGGCTACCATGGCGCGCCCTGAGGCGTACTCTGCCACCTGCCGGTGTTATTTATTTTTTGTTAAAAAACCTTTCCTTTTTACAGGAATGCCGCATTTGATTTACATTCAGTGAATTAACAGGTAAGTATTGCGGGGAAATCAGTTTAGCCCTCCCGGTGACCGGTTTTGCTTAATGCTTTTTTCAGTAAATTACAGAACTACCAAAAATACAGTAACATGGACGCAACAGTTGAAAATAAGACTGCGCTCAAAGGCGCCGAATTCCTGGTTAAGGAGAGTGCTCCCGAGGAAGTGTTTACTCCCGAAGATTTTTCGGAAGAGCAGCTGATGATCAAAGACATGGCAGATCAGTTCATCAGTAAAGAGGTAACACCGATTGTAGAGCGGATAGATAAGCTGGAAGAAGGATTGATGCCCTCGCTGCTGGAAAAAGCCGGCGAACAGGGTTTACTGGGCGCCTCTTTCCCCGAGGAATACGGTGGTTTGGGTAAAGATTTTGTAACGGCTACTATCATCAACGAAGGACTGGGCGCCGGTCACTCTTTCTCCGTTGCCATGGCTGCACATACTGGTATCGGCTCTTTACCGATCCTTTATTTTGGTACTGCAGAACAAAAACAAAAATATATCCCCAAGCTGGCCACCGGCGAAATGAAAGGCGCTTATGCCCTTACAGAGCCTGATTCCGGCTCTGATGCTTTGGGCGCTAAAACCACCGCCAAATTAACAGAAGACGGTAAGCACTATATCCTGAACGGGCAAAAAAGCTGGATCACCAACTCCGGCTTTGCCGATGTGTTTACCGTGTTTGCAAAAATTGACGGCGATAAATTCACCGCTTTTATTGTAGATAAGGGAACACCCGGTTTTACACTGGGCGCAGAAGAACATAAAATGGGGATCAAAGGATCTTCTACCCGGCAAATCTATTTCCAGGATGCCAAAGTACCTGTTGAAAATGTGCTGGGCGTAATCGGGAAAGGCCACCTCATTGCGTTTAACATCCTGAACATAGGCCGGCTGAAACTTTGCGCCGCCGCACTGGGCGCCGCCAAAAAATGTATCAACACCTCCGTACAATATGCCAATACCCGTACACAGTTTAAACAACCCATCGCCAATTTCGGTGCAATCAAACATAAACTGGCGGAAATGGCTATCCGTACCTGGACCTCGGAATCAGCCCTGTTCCGCACCGCACAGCTGATCGATGAAAAAGAAAAAGAACTGCTGGCAGAAGGTAAGCCTTTCAATGAAGCCTTGCTGGGAGCCGCAGAAGAATATGCAGTGGAATGCGCCATCCTGAAAGTAAATGGCTCCGAAGTGCTGGACTATGTAGTGGATGAAGGCGTACAGATCCACGGTGGCAACGGCTTCAGTGATGAATACATCATCTCAAAAGCTTACCGCGATTCCCGCATCAACCGCATCTTTGAAGGCACCAATGAAATCAACCGGTTGCTCACCCTCGACATGACGCTGAAACGCGCCCTGAAAGGTAAACTCGACCTGATGACGCCGGCCATGAATGTAATGAAGGAACTGATGAGCATTCCCGACTTTGGCAACGATGATGAAAGCGCCTTCAGTAAGGAAAAGAAGATGATCGTTAACTTCAAGAAAGCTATCCTCATGGCTGCCGGCGCCGCCGCACAGAAACTGATGGTGAAACTGGAAAACGAGCAGGAGATCCTGATGGATATTGCCGATATGGCCATTGAAACCTTTGTGGCAGAAAGCGCGCTGCTGCGCCTTATTAAGCTCACCAACAGTAAAGGCGAAAGCGCCGCTTCCCTGCAGGCGGATATTGTGCGCACCTTTATTTACGATGCGGCCGACCGTATCAATAAATCCGGTAAAGACGCCATCAACGCCTTTGCGGAAGGCGATGAACAACGTATGATGCTGCTGGGCCTCAAACGCTTTACCAAAGCAGAACCGTTCAATGCAAAAGATGCCCGCAGAAGAATTGCAGACAAACTGATTGCAGACAATAAATACAGCTGGTAAACACCGGCGCAAAGCAACTGAAAAATGCAGCGGGGTATTTTATTTCGCTGCATTTTTCCAAATGCTTTTTTCCTATTCCCCTCACCTGCTTATCTTTACCATCTTTCAAAGATATTGATGACAGGGTATGACGCTATTAGCTAAGTTGTTTTCTACATTTTTTGTTGCCATTTGTATCCCCTTTCTTGCAAGCAGCCAGGCAACACTGCGTATCAGTCAACCTTCCAGGGAGCAGAATAATGTGAATACATCCAGGCAATTTATTGCCGGCCGCACCTGTGTTGGCTGCACAGTAAGGATTAATAACGATACCGTACACGTATACAATACCGGCACCTTTGCGGCAAAATATGAACTGGCAACCGGCAGGAATACCTACTCTGTTACTGCTACTGCTCCTAACGGGGAAACATCTACGAAAAATATTACTTATTACTACAACCAGCCGCCGGCTCCTTCAGCTACCAGTATTTTCCGGATAGATTATATAGAGATATCTCCATCAGGAAACCTCCAGCTTTCCGAAGGCGATACCTTGCGGATAAAGATGAAAGGCTATCCCGGTCAAAACGCCAGCTGGTTCAATGATGTACCACTCAAAGAAATGCCCGTTTCACAAACAGGCGGCGTACCTGGCTTTTACAGTGGCATGTATGTAATACAACCACGCGACTCACTCCTGAATGGAAAAATTATGGTGCGGCTGCGCAAACAAAACGGGGAAACAGCTATCCTGGGCAGTCCTTACCGCTACAGCGTAATGCGCAATGCAATACCGTTCACCGGCCGTACCATCGATAATATGACTTATCTCACTGCAAGTCCGCATGGCGACCGGCTTGGACCGGATAAGATCGGTTACCTCGATAAAGATGTGCTTTTACATATTGTAGGAAGACAGGGCGACTATTATAAAGTAAGACTATCTTCCCGCACCACCGCTTTTATTCCCGAACCGCTGGTAGACACCGAGATCCCGCAGGAAGAGCTTCCCGTAAGCATTGCAGACGATGCCAAAATATGGGGAGATGAAAAATATGACTATGTATCCGTGGCGTTATCGGATAAGCTGCCTTATACCTCCACGCAACTGGTTTCTTCCAAAAAGATTATCATCGATATCCACGGCGCTTATGCAGAAAAAGGGCTGAACACCCTGCTCCAGAACACCAAAGAAATTACATCTGTAGCATGGGGGCAGCCATCACCGGATGTATGCCGTATGGTGATCTCCCTGCAACATGCACCTTGGGGCTACCAGGTGTATTACGATAATAACCGCATCACGGTAAAGGTTAAACGTGTACCGAAAAACCTGTCGCTTAAAAATATGGTAATAGGGCTCGACCCCGGCCATGGGGGTAGTAATCCGGGCGCCACAGGCCTTACCGGCGCCGTGGAAAAAAACATGACCCTGGTACTTTCCCTGCAGTTGAAAACATTACTTGAAAGAGAAGGGGCAACCGTGATCATGTCGCGAACAACAGAAAAGTTTGTGGCCAACGAAGACCGGCTTTCCTTTTTCCGCAGGGCCGATCCCGATCTGCTGCTGAGCATTCACCTCAATGCTTCCGGCAACCCTGTGGATGTATATGGCACCGCCACTTACTATAAACATCCTTTCTGCGAACCGCTCAATGCCGCTATCCATGAGCGCTTGCTGCAAACCGGTCTTTATGATTTCGGGAATAATGCTGACTTCAATTTTATTCTTAACAACCCTACAGAGTTCCCGGATGCTTTAGTGGAAACACTCTTCCTCAGCAATCCCGGCGATGAAGAAAAAGTACTGGACCCGGCCTTCCAACGCGAAATAGTAACCGCCATCGTGGAAGGAGTGAAGGACTACCTCAGGGAAGCGGCCGGGCAGCGGTGACACCCGCGCCTTCGGCGCGGGTGTTGTCTGACTCAGGATTAAACTGATTATAAGGATTACCTGGATTTTGGCTATGGGATTTTAAGGGATTCGGGAAGATATTAGCGAATATTATTCGGGGATATCCCCTCAAATTTTTAAATCTTATATGATCAAATCCAGGTAATCCTTATAATCAGTTTAATCCTGAGTCAGACAATTTATATCGCCGAAGGCGATCGCTAATGGATATTCCCTAAATAGGCCGCCAGGCGGTTAATGGCCGTCGCCACTACGCTGATCTGTTCCTGTGCTTCCTTCCAGCGGCGCTGTTCAATGGCTTCCCTTACACCGGGGATGGTTTTAACGCCGTAGCCGGTGTAGAAGCCCGGAGCATACAGGGTATGCTTATACCAGTTACGGGCGGGCAGGCCGGCATCATTCAGCAGTTGTTGCTCTCCCTGGTAAAGCGCTTTGTTGGCAGTAGCTGGGAGAGTTTTCCTGGCGGCCAGTGAAGCAGTGATCGTATCTAAGCCAATGAGGGCATTCTGCAAAGGGGAAAAATCCAGGTATGGCACTTCTGATTTGGGAACTGGTGGCAACAGGTGTTTGGCTGTATCTGTGGCCAGCTGGTACTTGCGGTCGCGGATCAACTGGTTTTCTATGGTGGTTGATTCCCGCAGGCTGCCGGTGAGCTCCGTTAGTTCGTTCACATACCCGTTTACCGTTTCATACAATTTGCGGTAATCGAATGGCAGGGTAACGGTATTGGCTAAACGCAGAACGGTATGGCCGGCAGTTTGGGAAAGCGCTACGCCATAGTTAAAACCGGGATCTTTGAACCGGGTATAATCGTCGTAAGAATCGTAGATGGAGTGATATTCGCCGCCTGCATCTTCTCCCCCAAAACCAACATCAAGGGAAGGCACTCCCAGGTGCTGTAAAAAGGAGGAATAGTCGGAGCCCGAGCCCATAGCACCAATGGCGATACCTTGTTTAGCCAGTTTTTCCTTTTTCAGCTTTGGCGTAGCGGCTTTCAGCACGTCTGCCGCCTGCCTGCGGGCCAGGATGCTCACCTGGGTTTGGGGGTCGGTAATATCACGGGCCACTTCATTCACCAGGGTTTCCAGTGCATGGGAGCCGCTGGCATTCAGGAAGCCACGGCCATTATTATCGGAGTTGATGTATACCACCGCCTTTTCCTTCAGTTCTGCGGCATGGTCTTCCGCCCATTCGGTAGAGCCCAGCAGGCCCGGTTCTTCTCCGTCCCAGGCGCAGTACACCAGGGTACGCTTTGGCTGGTAGCCTTGTTTATGTAATGCACCAATGGCTTTGGCTTCTTCCAGGAGAGCGGCCAACCCGCTGATGGGATCAGCGGCGCCGTTCACCCAGGCATCGTGGTGATTGCCACGGATAATCCATTGGTCGGGTTGTTCGCTGCCCTTCAGTTTGGCGATCACATTATAGCAGGGGCGTATTTGCCAGTCGAACGACAATTTCAAATGCACCCTGGCTTTACCGCCGCCAATATGATAGGTAAATGGCAAGGCTCCTTTCCATTCGTCAGGCGCCACAGGCCCTTCCAGGGATTTGAGCAACGGAGTGGCATCGTGGTAGCTGATAGGTAGTACAGGTATCTTCAGCAGGTTGGGCGCCTGCAGGCGATCGAGTCGTTGTGCGTTGGCCGTAGCGCCTGTATTAGGTGTGAGCGGGTCGCCGGGATAAATTACGATATCCATTACGGAACCGCGTTGCACGCCATATTCATTTTTAAAGGCTCCTTCCGGGTACACATCGCCGGCGTAGTAGCCATCGTCTTTCGGATCAGAGTAAATAATACAGCCGGCGGCGCCATGCTCCTGTGCTACTTTAGGTTTGCTTCCCCGCCAGGAGCGACCGTATTTGGCAATTACTATTTTGCCTTTTACGTTGATCCCTGCGCGGTCGAGATACTCGTAATCTTCCGGGAGGCCGTAATTCACATATACCAGTTCCCCTTCCACATCGCCATCGGCGCTCCAGGCGTTATAGGTAGGCAGCTGGCCTTCCTGGCCGGAGGTAGCGTCTTCCTTCAGGGCAGGCTCTTTCAGCAGCGCTTTATAGGTAGTGGGCCCTTTTAGCTCTACCACGCGCTCTTTTGGAGTGGGGAAAAGCACCTGGTAAGTGACTATTTCGGCATCCCATCCATAACTTTTGAAGCGCTGCAGGATGTCTTCCGCTACTGCTTTGCCCCTGGCAGAGCCAATATGGTGAGGTTGGGAAGATAATGCTTTGATAGTTTCGCCTATATGGGTGGTGCTTAACTGTTTGTCGAAGCGGCTTTCCAGTTCCAGCTGCCGGGAGGCGGCGTTGCTATCGTACCCGGTGAGCTTTTTTTCCTGCGCCCGCAGGGTGCTGCCTGCGCACAATGCCAGCGCCAGTAGCAGGGAGAAGTTGGTTGTTGTCATTTTTCAGATTACAGATCTTGTTGAAAAAGAGGGTTTATCTGCTCAATATACAAAAGTCTATCATATCAATAGACTAATTTAAAGCCCTTTTACGTCTAATAACTTTTGGTTATGATCCATAAATATAGGTTATAGGCCGGATAGTCTACTTAACCAGTAGATTAATCTATATTTGTAAATCCTTTCATAGCTTTATTGGGTGAAACGATAAACTAACATCATAAACAACAGTTATATGGGCAATGCGATCCAGGAGTTTAACGACTACCGTGCCAGGATGAACGAGGTAATACTGGGCAAACAGAATAAAGTGATTAACAGGCTTTTCAACCTGGATACCAATACTTATGCAGAAGGAGCGCTGAGCACCAAAACCAAGGAAATGCTGGGGCTGGTGGCTTCCATGGTGCTGCGTTGCGACGATTGTATCAAATACCATCTTGAAAAATCGTATGAACAGGGTGTTACTACCGAAGAAATGTATGAAATATTCGCAGTGGCCAATATTGTAGGCGGCACCATTGTGATTCCTCATACCCGCCGGGCAGCAGAATTCTGGGAAGAATTACAGGCACAGTGAGCTGATAATTACAGCTATCTATCGTAACTTTACGGACTCTATAATATTTTATTTTAACTCATACTAATGTCAACAGCAACTATAGCCCCGCAGGCGCCACTTACATCAAAAGACTTTGTAACGGACCAGGAAGTACGCTGGTGCCCTGGCTGCGGCGACTACTCTATACTTAAGCAGGTACAAACTATTATGCCTTCGCTGGGAGTGCCCCGCGAAAATATTGTGATCGTTTCCGGTATCGGTTGTTCTTCGCGCTTCCCTTACTATATGAACACTTATGGGATGCACTCTATCCACGGCCGTGCCACGGCCATTGCTTCCGGTTTGAAAGCAGCGCGCCCTGAGCTGAGCGTGTGGATTGTAACCGGCGACGGGGATGGCTTATCCATTGGCGGTAACCATACCATTCACCTGCTGCGCCGTAACTTTGATGTGAACATCATGTTGTTCAACAACCAGATCTACGGTTTAACCAAAGGACAGTACTCTCCTACTTCAGAAGAGAACAAGGTGACCAAATCCACTCCAATGGGTAGTATCGACCATCCTTTTAACCCAATGGCCCTGGCCCTGGGTGCAGATGCTACTTTTATTGCCCGTAGTATGGACCGTGATCCCAAGCATCTGCAGGAAATGCTGAAACGCAGCCATGCGCATAAAGGCGCTTCTTTCCTGGAAATATACCAGAACTGTAACATCTTCAATGATGGCGCTTTTGAAGCCTTCACTGAAAAGAGCAGCAAAGCCGATGAAACCATTTTTGTGGAACAGGGCAAGCCGCTGGTGTTTGGCGCCGCCAAAAACAAAGGCGTTCGCCTGGATGGCTTAAAGCCGGTAGTAGTGGAACTGGGCGCTGAATACTCAGAAAGCGACCTGTGGATCCATGATGAAAATGATTTCTACAAAGCGCAATTGCTCACCCGTATGTTTGACGATGTGCGTATTGAAGGGCATTTACCCCGTCCGTTCGGTATCTTCTACGAGGCTTTCCGTCCTACCTATGAAGATATCATGGGTTACCAGTTAACAGAAGCGCTGGCTAAAAAAGGCCCTGGCGACCTGGATAAATTACTGGCAGGTAACGAAACCTGGACCATCAAAGGATAATAAACACCTCCAATAAAAGAAAAAGCCTTCCGTGATATACGGAAGGCTTTTTTCTTTATAACAAATAACTTAGTGGCCCATTGCACCAACATCGAATAGTACCTTATACAGCAACACCACCCCGAAAATGATCATACTTGCGCCTGCAATACGGTTCAGCCATTCTACATTGGTAAGCGTCAGTTTATGGCGGATCTTATCAGATACAAACACCTTCAGGATATCTGCAGATAATACCAGGCTTAAGCAAACCGCGTACATAATGATCCGGTGACCGGCCGTGGTAGCACTGTTGGCAACACAAACCCCCAGCCAGAAAATAATAACGCCCGGGTTCAGTGTATTCATCAAAAAACCAGCAAGCCAGATTTTAAGATAGTCGTGGGTGCGGAACATCTCCGGTTTTTCATCCCCGGTACTGATCTTTACTTTTTTAAACAACAGCCCGTAAATCCCCATGCCTATCAGTAAAAAACCGCCTACAACGCCTATAGATCTTTTGTATTCTTCCAGGCCGCTGATAAAAGAAGTGGCCAGGTTACCTGTCAACACAAACATGATATCACTGAAAGACACGCCCAGTGCGAAACTGATGCCTGCCTTAAAGCCATTATTGATGCTGTATTTAATAATCGCGAATATTACCGGGCCTACCGATAAGGAAAGAAATAATCCAAGCCCCAGTCCCGCTACAATTGATGCTATCATGCGTATAATTTCCGTGTCACAGGTGCAACTTAACTCTTAACGGTTTTTCCGGCAAGAAATTTCTCCCAGTCTTTCAGTTTTTCACCTTTCATTACACGGGGAAACTTATTCATGGCGCCTTCCTTGCCTTTGCAACGGAGGTAATCTATAAACGCATCATTCGGTAATATCTCCACAAACACTTCCTTCAGGGCGGCAGAACGTTCTACGGCATAATCATCATTTACCTCCGCAAGGGTTTGATCGATGATTTCGCGTACTTTTTCCGCATCCACACCCGGCGTATCTGTACCTACATACCAGCGGTGCGCAAACAGGTTCTGATAAGGAAAACCGGCTACGGTAAATTCACGGACGGTGATCCCCAGTTTTTTCTGCACGTTATCAATGGCTTTGTTCATGTTGTCGATACTCATATGTTCCCCGCAGAGGCTGAGGAACTGTTTGGTACGACCCACAATCACTATTTCATGTTCCTTTACGGAAGTAAATTTCACTACGTCGCCAATCAGGTAACGCCATGCGCCCGCGCAGGTAGACAGCATTACGGCATATTCCACATCTTCCACCACCTCATGGATCATGTAAGATTTCGGATTGGGCTTTACTTCCCCTTCCGCATCGAAGTTCTCTTCATTAAAAGGAATGAACTCATAGAAGATGCCGGCATTGAGCACCAGCTTAATGCCTTTGGTACCAGGCCGTGCCTGGAAACCAAAAGATCCTTCGGAGGCCATGTAGGTTTCTATGAACGCAATGGGCTTTCCGAGCAGCTTCTGGAAGCTGTCGCGGTAAGGCTCAAAAGACACGCCCCCATGAATATATACAGCCAGGTTAGGCCATATTTCATGGATATTTTTAACGCCGTGGTATTTGATAATTTCTTCCAGTACGATCTGTACCCAGGCAGGCACGCCGCAAACAGTACCCACATCCCAGTCTTTTGCCTTGCGCACAATCAGCTTGATACGCTGCTCCCAGTTCGGTTTGCGGGAAATTTTGCCTCCCGGCTTATAAAAACGACGGAACCATTTCGGGATATTTTTGGCCTGGATGCCGCTCATATCGCCTTCATAGTAATCGCCTTTCTCAAATAATGAAGTAGTTCCGCCCAGCATGAGGATACCTTTTTCAAAGGAGCGTGGCGGGATATTAAAGTTAGCCATTGAATACAGCTGCTTCACGCCCACTTTCTTCACAGTTCTCAGCATGGCTTTGGTAACAGGTATATGCTTGCTGGCGGATTCTGAGGTACCGGAGCTCAGTGCAAAATACTTGATCTTCTCCGGCCAGCTTACGTTTGCTTCGCCTTCCAGGCAGCGGTACCACCATTCTGCGTGCATTTTGGTGTAGTTATGCACAGGTACTTTATCGCGGTAATGCCCTATAAAATTAGCACTGTCCAATACTTCCTGAAATTGGTAGTGGCGACCAAACTCTGTATCCTTGGCCTTCTCCAGCAAACGGTGCAGCACCTGCAGCTGGTATTGGCGAGGTGTTCCTAATTTAAATGTGAACTTCTTCCTGATACGTAGTGACCTGGAAATAAGATTACCTATGATGGCCATTAACTTTCCCTCTCTTTAATTGAACTACAAAAATAAGTGGAATCTTGAATATAAGTTGACTGATAATTCGGAATTACAGATTATGTGGTAACATTAAGTCATCTATACATATAATATATCCAAAAGATGTAGGTTATAATTCGCAATTCATAATTCGTAATTCGTATTACCTTTGCGGCATGTTAAAAACAACTTTACTCAAAGCTACTGAAGCCAGCGGAAAAATACTGCAACAATATTTCAACGGTCCTTTCGAGGTGAGCAGTAAAAGTACTGTGAATGACCTGGTAACGGAAGTGGATAAAAAATCTGAAACCGCTATCATCAATATTATCAGGGAAACTTATCCAGATCATTTTATCCTGAGCGAGGAAGTGGGTGAAATAAAAACAGATTCTTCCGTAAAATGGATCATTGATCCCATAGATGGTACAGTTAACTACGCCAATGGTATTCCCATTTGTTGTGTATCCATAGGTGTGGAAAAAGACGGGGAAATGGTGCTGGGAGCGGTTTACAATCCTTTCATGAATGAACTGTTTGTAGCAGAGAAAGGCCAGGGCGCCACCCTGAACGGCAAGCCGATCCATGTTTCCGCCAAAGCTGATGTATCGAAATCCTGCCTGGTAACAGGTTTTCCTTACCAGTGGCAGGACATGCCCAATAATCCACTGGTGGTTTTTGAGCGTGTGATTAAAGAAGGCATTCCCGTTCGCCGGCTGGGCTCAGCAGCCATAGATCTTTGCTGGGTGGCCTGCGGCCGCTTCGATGGCTTTTATGAGCACCATCTCCAGGCATGGGATTCTGCTGCCGGTTACCTCATTGTAGAAGAAGCGGGAGGAAAAGTAACCGATTTTTCAGGCAACCGTTTCTCCCCCTACCAGAAGAAGATACTGGCCACTAACGGCCATATCCATAGTGCATTACTAGATCTTGTTAACGGCAAATAAGTATTGGGAAGATGGAACAGGAAAGAACAGAAATACAGGACCTGGGAGAATTCGGGTTAATCGACTATCTCACCAGGAACATAGAAATACAAAACGCCAGCACAGTATTGGGTGTAGGCGATGATGCCGCAGTAATTGACCACTTCGGCAAACAAACCGTGATCAGCACGGATATGCTGGTAGAAGGTATTCACTTCGACCTGATGTATACCCCGCTGAAACACCTGGGTTATAAATCGGTGGTAGTGAACCTGTCAGACATCTACGCCATGAATGCCACGCCCACGCAGATCACCGTGAGCATTGCCTTCTCCAACCGCTTCTCCCTGGAAGCGCTGAACGAATTTTATGAAGGCGTATACGCAGCCTGTGAAAAATACGGGGTAGACCTGATCGGTGGCGATACCAGCAATTCACAAAAAGGATTCATCATCAGCGTTACGGCCATTGGAGAAGTAACACCCGATCAATTCGTAAAACGGTCCACCGCTGAAAAGGGCGACCTGTTATGCGTTACCGGCGACCTGGGCGCTGCCTACCTGGGACTCACCCTCCTGGAAAGGGAAAAGAAGATCTACCTGGAAAGCCCGGGCGTAAAGCCTGACCTGGAGAATCAGACCTATATCATTGGCAGGCAGCTGAAACCCGAAGCCCGTAAAGACATTATTGAGTTCCTGCAACAGGAAGACATTAAGCCTACGGCAATGATGGATGTAAGCGATGGCCTCAGCTCTGAAATATTGCATATCGCCAAACAAAGTAACCTGGGCGTAGTGCTGTATGAAGAAAAGATTCCCATTGCCCAGGAAAGCAGGGAAATTGCCATGAAATTTGGCCTGGACCCTACCGCCTGCGCATTGAGTGGAGGGGAAGACTACGAACTGCTGTTCACCATGAAGCAGGCCGACTACGACAAAATTGTGCTCAATGAGCAGATCAGCGTGATCGGCTACATGACCGACATTACTGAAGGAGCGCATATCCTCACCAAAGGAGGCAACAAGTTCAAGCTGGTAGCGCAGGGCTGGAATGCTTTTCAGCAGTAATGCAGCGGATTTTGTCTGACTCAGGATTAAACTGATTTTGCTGATTAGCTGGATTTGATCATTTTGGATTTTAAAGGATTCGGGGAGATATAAGCGGATATTTTATTGAAATTTTAATATGATTCATACTTAAAATCCCAGTTGTTTTAAGCAACCGGGATTTTTTATGTTCTATTCCATCTAATCAGAAATGCTATGCCAATCAAATACCCGCTTATATCTCCCCGAATCCTTTAAAATCCAAAATGATCAAATCCAGCTAATCAGCAAAATCATCATAATCAGTGTTCCAAGACAATCGCCGAAGGCGATCCCCTCCGCTGCATTATTTCTCCACCACTACCGGTATCACCGGGCTGTTGTGGGTGGGCGGGAGGTCGCCGGCAAATACGCAGAACTTCAGCTGGTATTTGCCCGGCTTATCGGGCATCACCACTTCCAGGTTGATAAGGCGCCGGAGCACGGCTCTTTCCAGGGTCATGGAAGATTTCACGGGTGGCAGCGCTTCGTCTTTATCCATAAAACCGTAACCCAGTACCGGTTCATTGGTCCTGTCGAGCCGGATGGGCTGATGGTAATTATTGGTAGGTTGCAGGATCACATTTACATGTTCCCCACGTTTTGCCCGGATGCTTTTCAGCGCGGGCTTCAGCTGTATCAGCGAGTAAGAGTAATAATCAGATTGAATGTAGTAATCCCATGTACCATAAACGGTTTTCAGGCTGTCGGTAATAGGAATACCTGTACCCGGGTCCGATACTACCATGACTGGTTTACCCCATAGCTCTGTTTCCGTATTCCAGAAATTATACTGGCTCCTGCGGGCATAGCGGCTGTTGAGGCTATACGAAAGCTGCCCCGTATAAAACATATATTTCGATGGGCGCTGGTAGCTGTTCACAAATACTACAGGCTTGCCCTGCGCCCGGGCCGCTACCTGCGATGTCCATTCTTTGTTGTGGTGAATTTCAGGTCTTATTTCCACTCCCGGCATAAAATCCCATATCATGTATACCCGCGTTACCAGTACCAGTAACAAAGTAACCGGCAACGTATACAACAACCATTTCTGCGACCAGCCTTTCCTCACAATGGCCTGGTGCGCCAGTATCACTACCGGCGTAAATAGCATCACTGTCCAGTTAGCCTCTACCCTGCCTTTGAAGGTGCTGAGCAGGAAAAAGGACAACACGCCAATTACACAGAATTTCAGGGCGCGCTCAAAAGAATTGGTGATCGGGCTGCGGAAAGCATAGTACAATATAAGCCAGCCCATTAAAGGACCGAATAGTAATAACTGCCCGCCCAGGTAATCCAGCGAGTAGCTGATATCATAGGAAGATGCGTTCCTGTCTACCAGGTGATACTGCAGCGAAGGGAAGCCGTGGGTGTATTGCCAGTAGATATGTGGCAGGAACAGTACCGTGGTGAGTATACAGGCCACATAAAACTTGAAAACCTTTAACAGGTTGATGTTAGAAAGCAATGTAAAGAATACCAGCAGGACGCCATGATATTTACTGTAAAACATCAATGCCATGGAAATGCCAAGCAACAGCGTATTTTTCCAGGTTTGTTCATTTATAAAATTACGGTAAACCCAGAAATATACTGCGGCAAAGAAGATAAGCGGCAAGTCCGGCACTGCCAGTATACCACCTATCTGCATAGCGCCCATAGAGCCTACCAGCAGGTAAAAGAGCTTATTATCCTTTGAAGCCGCCAGCCTGGCGGTAACCCAAAGGGTGAGCGTATTTACAATTACAATAAGCAGTCTTACTCCCAGTTCATTATGAAAAATCCCGTACCCGATTTTAATGAACAGCGCAATCATGGGAGGATGATCAAAGTAGCCCCAATCCATATGACGGGAATACACCCAGTAATAGGCTTCATCATCCCACAACTCGGAGAAGCAGGCCTGCAGGAGGCCCAGTACCAGCCAGGAGAGCAGGAACAGGTATCTATACTGGTCTTTTTTCAGGAAGCGGATTAGTGCGCTCATGCGGATATACAGTATTATTAATCCTGCGAAGATAGGGCTATTAACAGTATACTGTAGTTTCCCAGTTAGAGGCAATGGCTACCAGGGCGGCATCATACCCTACGGCAATGCGGCCCAATGCGTGCTCACGGCCAATTGCACGGGCCGGGTACAGCGATGCCATACGTAAAGCTTCTTCCAGCGGGATACCCACCTGCTCCACACAATTGCGGACAGCTTTGGTCATTGTGAGCCGTGAGCCGGACAAAACACCCGAGGCGCTCACATAACGGTCTGTCTCTTTAATATAAATGTATCCGCCCTCTTTATTCTCTTCCACGGCATCTGTGATCAGGAACAGGCGTTCCTTCATGATCTTTTTACTGATCCTGATGGAGGCAAAGTCTACATGAACACCATCTGCCACTATACTGGCAGATACATGCGGGTGATCATAAATAGCCCCAACAAGGCCGGGAGCGCGGCTTTCCAGGGGCGACATCGCATTAAAAAGATGGGTGGCATGGTGAATCCCGGCATCAAATGCCGTATAGGCCTGGGCGTAAGTGGCGTTGCTATGGCCGGCAAATATCACGATGCCGGCAGCTTCCAGTTGCCGTACCAGTTCGGGATCGCAGCATTCCGGCGCCAGGGTCATGATCTTCACCACATCGCGGCCGTTTTCCAGGATCCAGTTAATATCGTCCTGTGTGGGGGCATGAATATATTGTTCGAGGTGTGCGCCTTTTTTCTTAGGGTTGATAAAGGGTCCTTCCAGGTGTAAACCCAGTACTCCCTGGCCACCCTGTTCCCAGTGGGCTCTTACCGCCTTCATGGCCTCCAGCATAATTTCCGGGCTGATAGTGGCCACGGTAGGCATGATCCAGGCAGCGCCGCCACCTTTACTGTAAGCCACGGTAGCCGCCAGTGAAGTAACCGATGGATACATGGAAAACACCTGGCTATTGCCGCCATAAATCTGGAGATCTATAAAGGCAGGCGCCAGCAGGGCGCCTTTCAGGTCTGTTTCGCTACCGGTGGTTTTCCATTCTGATAAGGGAACAATACTGGTAATTTTCCCATCCTGTGCAATCACTGCATGATCATCCAATATCTCTTCCCCGGTAAATATCCGGGCGTTGATGTAGGCAACAGACATAACAACAAAATTTTACAGGTGTTAAATGACTTCGTATAACTCAAGTGGCAGACCATCGGGATCTGCAAAAAAAGTAAACCGTTGGCCGGTATGGGGATCTGTTCGCAGGGGTTCCGTACTGACCCCTTTTTGCTGTAAACGGGCCACAGCGGCTTCAATATCGGCCACTGCAAAAGCCAGGTGGCGAAGCCCGCAGGCCTCCGGATGACTGGGTCGCGGCGGCGGGTCCGGGAAAGAAAACAGTTCAATAATATACTGGTTGCCCAGTGCCAGGTCCAGTTTCCAGGAATCGCGTTCCTCCCGGTATACTTCACGTATTACCTGCAGGCCCAGCACATCGGTATAAAATGCTTTACTCCTGGAGTAATCGGCACAGATAACCGCGATGTGATGGACTGCCTGTAATAACATATCAATATTTTACTGTTGGTTAGGATAGTGCAATTATCCCTTCGGAACAATTGTAAATGCATCGGCATCTTTCAGGAAAGGAATATTTTTCCTTACTTCTTCGAGCCGCTCACGTTGAAGGGTATACGTAAAGATGTCTTCGTCGTGTGATTTGCGGTAAATGATTTCTCCCATTGGATCAATCAGGCTGGTTTCCCCGCTGTGGTAGATATTGTTACCATCGTTGCCTACCCGGTTTACCCCGATGGCAAACACCTGGTTTTCGATGGCGCGGGCCTGTAACAGGGTAGTCCAGGCGGTTTTGCGGCGCTCCGGCCAGTTGGCTACATATACCAGCACGTCGTAGGCCGCTTCATTGGTATCCGGCTGGATGCTGTTGCGCGCCCATACGGGGAAGCGCATATCATAACAGATATTCAGGTTGATCTTCCAGCCTTTTACCTGGGCAATCAGGCGTTTATTTCCGGGAGTATAATGTTCATGCTCTCCTGCATAACCAAACAGGTGGCGCTTATCGTAGGTGCCATAGGTACCGTTGGGCAGCATCCATACGAGGCGGTTCAGGTATTCGCCGTTTTCTTCAATGATCAGGCTACCAGTGATAATGATGTTTTTCTCTGCCGCCTTCTTCTTCATCCATTGCACGGCTGTTCCATCCATTGTTTCGGCCAGGCGCTCAGGCTGCATACTGAACCCTGTGCTGAACATCTCGGGTAAAAATACCACTTCGGTCCTTTCCTTAATGCTGTTGATTTTCTCATCAAACATACGCAGGTTGGCCTCTTTGTCTTCCCAGTGCAATTGGGTTTGTATGAGTGTTACTTTCAGATCTGACATTATCGGTTATTGTGGTCACAAAATTACGTCCTCACGGGTTAGAAACTTTTCAAATTATTGCCCGCTTAGACCTCATTCTTTGCGATTTGTTCAAGTGCGTCGTTGATGAGCTCCGGTTCAAAGCCTCTTTGCAGGAGGTGCTGCATGGTTTTATATTTGCGTTTCAGGGCTGTTTCGCCTTTGAGCGACAGGTACTTCTTCTCTGCCAGTTTATGAAGCACGGCGATATAATCATCCTCATCAATTTCCTCTATTCCTTTTTTAATGCAGTAAGCAGATACCTGTTTCTGCTTCAGTTCCATTATGATCTTTTTGCGCCCCCACTGCTTGATGCGGAATTTCCCGCCGGCATAGGCTTTGGCAAACCTTTCCTCGTTGAGGAAATTATCTGCTATCAGCTCCGCAATGGCTTCGTCCACCTCTTCTCCTCTCAGGCCCAGTTCCAGGCACTTGTACTTTGTTTCCTGGTGACTCCGCTCCTGGTATGCACAAAACTGCCGGAGCTTTAGTATGGCGGTTTTCATGTCATTTATCTTACTATTCTCAGCTTGGCGTAGTTCAGCATGATTTTCTTCTCGCCACCGCCTTTAGGGAAATTGATAGTAGCGATCCTGTTATTGGGGGCGCCTTCCATTGCCGCGATGGTACCAAATCCGAATTTCTGGTGCTCTACCTGCATGCCGGGCTCCATGCCAGCCGGATCATCCGGGGCAAAATCGGCCGAAGGCACATGAGTGGTAGCAGGAGAAAATGCTGGTTTGGCAGCAGGCTTCTGTACCGGCTGAGAAGGTTGAGAGGGCGATTTTTTCCGGTCGAACATATTGTTCGTGTTGCTCCACCCTACATTGCCGCCCCCGCCAAAAGCATTGCGAACACTGCCTCCGCCGGCATAACTGCGGTCAATGAACTTCTCCGGCATTTCTTCCAGGAAACGGCTCGGCTCATTTTGTACCAGGTTACCAAAACGGTAACGGCTGTTGGCGTAAGTAAGCCATAAACGGGCCTTAGCGCGGGTAATGGCCACATAGAACAGTCGCCTTTCCTCTTCCAGTTCTTCCCGTGTGTTGATAGACATGCCACTGGGAAACAGGGTTTCTTCCAGGCCCACCGTGAATACCACCGGGAACTCCAGCCCTTTCGCCGCGTGGATGGTCATCAGCTTCACCACATCGCTGTTTTCATCATTGCCCTGATCGGCATCTGTAAGCAGGGTGATCTGCTGGAGATAGGAGCCCATGCTTTTATCGAGCAGTTCTCCTTCTTCATCGGGAGTTTCGGTAAACTCCTTGATGGAGTTCAGCAGTTCCTGCACGTTCTCATAACGGGCAAGCCCCTCCGTAGTTTTATCATTAAACAGCTCTTTTACAATGTTGGTAGATTTGCCCACCGCAACAGCCACATCATAGGCATTGTGCGAGGAGAGCATTGCCTGGAAGCTTTTGATCATGATCACAAAGGCTTCTATCGCTTCCAAGGTACCGCCTTTAAACCCGAATTCCCGCGCTCTTTCCAGCACTTCCCACATAGTGAGATTATGTTCATTGCTGAGCACAATGGTTTTTTCGATGGTGGTTTTACCGATACCGCGTACAGGATAATTGATGATCCTTTTCAGGCTTTCCTCGTCGCGGGTGTTCATAGTAACGCGGAGATACGCCACGTAGTCTTTGATTTCCTTGCGCTGGTAAAACGACAGTCCCCCGAAGATGCGGTAAGGAATGGCTTTCCGGCGAAGGCTTTCCTCGAAAGAGCGGCTCTGCGCATTAGTACGGTAAAGGATTACGAAGTCACGGTTTTCGTAATGGTTCCGCAGTTTTTGTTCTGCAATGGTATCGGCTACAAATTTACCTTCTTCGTTGTCTGTCATGGTGCGTACCAGTTTGATGGTATCGCCTTCATTGTTATCTGTCCAGAGGTTCTTTTCGATCTGTCCTTTGTTATGCGCAATTACCTCATTGGCTACATTCAGGATGGACTTGGTACTGCGATAGTTCTGTTCCAGTTTTACCACTTTCACATCGTCATAATCTTTTTCAAACTGGAGGATATTTTCGATGGTGGCGCCGCGGAAAGAATAGATACTCTGGGCATCATCTCCCACTACGCAGATATTTTCATTCACAGCCCCGAGCAATTTGATGATTTCGTACTGGGCAGGGTTGGTATCCTGGTACTCATCGATCATGATATACTTAAACTTGTGTTGGTATTTATGCAATACTTCCGGGAATGTTTTGAGTAGCACATACATTTTAAACAGCAGGTCGTCGAAGTCCATAGCGCCGTTCTTAAACGTGCGCTTGGCGTACATGTCATATATTTTGCCGATCAGTGGCCTGTTGGCGCGCATATCTTCCTGTTGCACCAGGTTGTCCAGCTGGTATTCTTCCGGTCCCATGAGGCTGTTTTTGGCAGCGGAGATGCGGTTGTATACGAAGTTGGGCTTATAATGTTTATCGTCAAGATTCAGTTCGTTGATAATGGTTTTGATAACGCTTTTAGCGTCGTCGGTATCATAAATCGTAAAGTCGTTTGGATAGCCGAGCCGGTGTGCTTCTGCACGCAGGAGGCGGGCAAATACAGAGTGGAAGGTACCAATGTAAAGGTTCCTGGCTTCGCTGCCGCCGAGGATCTTTTCCACACGTTCCTTCATTTCCCGTGCGGCCTTATTGGTAAAAGTGAGGGATAAAATATTAAACGCATCCACGCCGTTCCGCATCAGGTGTGCAATACGGGTGGTGAGCACCTTGGTTTTTCCCGAACCGGCGCCTGCTACAATCATCAAAGGGCCGTTGATATGTGTTACTGCTTCCCGCTGTTGTTCGTTAAGCTCATCTAAATAATTTGCCTTCATCACGACTGCTGTTTATAGATTTCTGAAGGGTGTAAAAGTACGAAAAAGGAATAGACTCGCCTTCGGCGATGCGGATTTTGTCTTGAAACGCTGATTACGCTGATTTTACTGATTGACCTGATTTTTATTTTTTGGATTTTTAGAAATAATTAAGGGAGATATAGGCGGATATTGTCGCTTTTATCTCCCTTAATCTTATAAAATCAAAATTGTTCAAATCCAATAAATCAGTAAAATCAGCGTAATCCTGCTCCAAGACAATTTAAATCGCCGAAGGCGATCTCCGCTATGGCTTCGCTCCGAGCGCTTTCATGAAGCGGAAATGGGATACTACCGCACCCTGCATGGTAGGGATGCAATTGTAAGTAAGATTATGTTCTGCGCATTTGGCGGCCACAATTTTGCTGAGCGCCGGGTAATGCACATGGCTGATCCTTGGGAACAGGTGATGTTCCACCTGGTAATTGAGGCCGCCTACGAGCCAGGAAATGATTTTATGTCCTGGTGCGAAGTTGGAAGTGGTTTTGATCTGGTGAATGGCCCATTCGTTTTCAATCAGCCTGGCATCTTCGCCTACAGCTTCAAATTCGGTTTCCTCCACTACATGCGCCAGCTGGAATACGATGGCCAGGGTGAAGCCCATTACCATGTGCATAACAGTGAAACCAATGGCCCAGGCCTGCCAGCCCAGCAAAACGATAGGAAGTACAATATAGAAAGCGATATACAATACTTTACTGCCCCAGAACACCATATGGTCGGTTAGTTTCATGGGTTGCAACGCGGTGGTATATACTTTACGGCTGAGGTATTTCACAAAGTCCATGATAAATACCCAGGCAAAAGAGGAAATGGCGTATATCAGTACCACATAAATATGCTGGATCCTGTGCATAGGCACCCATTTCTGGGAGCTGCACTGCCGCATGAGCGGGCTTTTGGCGATATCATCATCCAAACCATCTACATTGGTATAGGTGTGATGGATGATATTGTGCTTCTGTTTCCAGATAAAAGCGTTGCCTCCCAAAGCGTTAAGGGTGAGGCCAAGTGTGTCGTTCACCTTACTGTTGGTGGAATAGCTGCCATGGCAGGCATCGTGCATCACATTAAACCCGATACTTGCCAGTACAAACCCCAGCAATGCGCATAAAGTTACCGAGAGCATTGCCGGCGCCGGGATGAACAGTACCGCAACATACAGGGCTATGGCCACCGGAATGAGGATAGCTGTTTTGATATATAATTTCCAATTACCGGTTTTCCGGATGTTGTTTGCTTTGAAGTAGTCCTCCACAGCAGATTTCAGGGCCGGAAAGAATAATGCATTCTTGTTGTTGAAAGTAACTTTTGGCATAAATAATAAGCATTGTTGTTGCCGGGTGTACAGAAAGTTGTAGTGAAACCGGGAAAAAAATGAAAGTATACGCTAATAAACGGCTTTAAACCGGTTTTTATATGATCCGGGGAGGAATATGAGGTTATTTAACAAAGATTTGTGCTTATAGCAGTAGAGGGATGACAGAAAGGAAAAACAAAAGCCTGTAAACAGGCATACAGCAGTAACCTCTTCACCTGTTGGATACAAACGCTACAGGTGTAAAAGCAGTTTAGCCTGCTGCCAGGTCATAGTCGCTTTAGCGCGGCTTCAATGGTCATACCGAGGGTTCGCAGGCTTTTGTACACAAAAGCCTGGTGGTGCTATTGATTGGCAAATTTGCTGCTAATGCCGTGTAATACGGGTTTTCAGCATCTTTCTTGCAAAGTGTATCCGGCTTTTCACTGTACCCAATGGCTCGTTGAGTATAGCTGCAATTTCATAATATTTATATCCTTCAAAGTACAACAGGAATGGTTGTTTAAAAATAACGGGCAGGTTATATACGGCCATCTGTACATCTTTTACCCGCAGGCCTGATTCGGCAAAGTTGCCGATAGCAGAAGGTTGGTGACTCAACAGGTAATCGCCCACCGCACTGTCCAGCAACCGGAACTGGCGGTTACCGCGGCGGTAGTTGTTGATGAAGATGTTTCTCATGATGGTATACAGCCAGGCCCGGATATTGGTACCGGCCAGGTACTTATCACGGTTGGACAGTGCCCTGAATAATGTTTCCTGGTATAGGTCTTTTGCGGATTCAGCGTCTTTTGTTAAGGTTACTGCATAAGGCCGCAGGAAGTCGGCGTTTCCGAGTAATAAGTTGTTAAATTCGGTGGATGACATAACGGTTAACTTTAAATTATTCACAATTAGCTGGAACAACAGCCGGGAGAAAGCGATTAAAGCAGTAGTTGTACAGCGCCGGTCTCCTTCCGGCGGGACACTGCCGGCACCTGCTACGCTTATTAAAAGGGGGGTATCAACACCCTGATAAGAAGCGGCAACAGGTGCCTCATTCAGGTGTAGCGGTAGTCATGAGGAAAAGTTTTAGTGAATGAATAAACATGCATATGGGGTACTTTTAAAAATAGTTAAACAGGGTACCACGCAGTCTTTCGTTTTTTGAATTATAGCTCTTGTTTTTAATGCCTGCTACGCAATCTGAATGAAAGTGATATCAGCATTGCCCCGGTGAAAATGGCGTAAATCCCAAAGATCCAGGTAAGTGTAACCGCAGCAGCTACAGGATTTGCAACCAGGAGAATGCCGAAGATAATTGTCAGCAAACCACCGGCAATGTACCAGCCTTCGCCGGTGATAACTTTCCTCAGCCTGATAGCAATAATTAATTCAAACAGGCCAGCCAGCATGGCCCAGAAAGCAACCAGGTAAATCAGGGCTGCACCAGTAGCAAACGGATTGTACAAGGTAAGGACGCCTAATATAACGCCCAGCAGACCGGAAAGCAGGAATATGCCCCAGTTCTCATTCGTTTTCCTGGCGGCGATAGCCCCTGCTATGGCAAACAGGCCCGCCATAAAAAGGTACGCGCCTAAGAAAACGATCAGTGTGGTAAAGGTTGCGCCGGGCCATCCAACGGCCAGCACTCCCAATACCAGGGCGAAGATTCCTCTCAGCAAAAAGAGCCACCAATAAGCGTTATAAAAATCAGGCATGCATTCTCAGTTTTAGGTTTCCACTATTAGCGCTGAAATTGAAATATGGCAGGGTATACCATTACGTGCTCCAAACATTTCCGTTTTTCAACATTCTGAACAACAAGGATTATTATAATCAAATACTACAGTCGTGCGTCTAGGTGTTTCCGTCGCAACATCGATTAATAGGGCACAAGGTTGCTCTCCTTGTGGGGTGTTCTCTTGAAATAAAAAAGGTGGCAGGTGTTTTCATACTGGTAAGTTTATATGGTTACAGATAGCAGAAGGCCGGTTCGACGATTTCCACTTGATCCTATAAATACCGATTGAACAACAACAGCTTAGTTAAAAATGTTTAATTGGGGAGGCCCTCCTAAAAATAATAGCCTTATTACACTCACAAGCAAATCTTGTTCATCCGTTCATTCAAATGCAAAAAAGATTATATAAATCTAAAACAAGGACTCTTTACACAATTTAAAAAATTTTGTTAAGAAAAACAAAAAGGTTTTAACCAGGCAAAAACAGCGTTTTTTACGGAAAATTAAAAGGAATCGGGCTACTTTTCGTGCCTGTCTACCACCAGTTTTTGCTCGCGGTTGGCAATTTCCCAGGCCGTGTAAAAAACAAGGCGGGCTCTTTTTGCCAACAGGTTATAACTGATTTTTTCCACGGTATCGGTAGGTGCGTGATAGTCGGCGTGTGTGCCATTGAAATAGAAAATAATCGGGATACCATGCTGGGCAAACATGTAGTGATCAGACCGGTAGTAAAATCCTTCCGGGTCATTGGGATCGTTGTATTTATAATCCAGTTTGAGGTGGGTATAGGTATCATTGGCCTTTTCATTGACAGGCCGCAGTTCAGAACTGAGTTTATTATCGCCGATTATATACAGGTAGTTGGTATCTTTTTCATGCGCCGGGTCAATGCGGCCTATCATGTCGATGTTCAGATCTGTTACTGTATTTGCCAGCGGGTAAATGGGATGTTCGGTGTAGTACTGTGAGCCGAGCAAACCTTTTTCCTCACCGGATACTGTCATGAATACCATACTTCTCCTGGGGCCGTTACCGGCCTTTTTTGCGCGTGCAAAGGCAGCAGCAATCTCTATCACAGCACTGGTGCCTGATCCGTCGTCATCTGCCCCGTAATAGATTTCATTGTCTTTTTTACCAAGATGATCATAGTGAGCCGTTACAAAAACAATTTCTTCTTTTTTATCGGTGCCTTCCAGGTAAGCCAATACATTGGAGGGCTGAAATACGGTGGCAGCTTTATCAAAAAAAAGATGCACCGGTATTTGTGTAATTGCCGGCGGGTTCCAGCCCCTGTCTATTTCCCCGAGGAGATTATCGCCTTTGTCGGTGTTGAGTATATCGGCAGCCAGTGCGGGTGTTATATAGTAAATGTTTGGCCCCGGGGTAGTGTCTTTCTGCCAGTAAAGCCCGGTAGTGTGTAATCTTTTTTGATCCAGCGAGCGGTACCTGCCTGCTGCAGGGCTGATGATGAGCAGAGCGGCCACTCCTTTTTGCCTGGCGATAGTTATTCTCTCCTCCAGGCTGCGGCGGTCGCGTTGTAAGCCTTTCCGTATATCATCCCGGATCATCACTGCCTGGCCCTTTACTTCCATATCCCGGTAATCGTTGCGATCTGCTGTTACTGTTCCTTCGCCGGCATAAAATACACGGGATAACTGCAGGTCCTGTTTGTTGGAGGAGCGCAGATCAGCGAGAAAGTCCTCTGCAAATGAATACGTTTTATTCCTTACAGTGATAGTGCTTTTCAGCAAGCTATCTGAATAAATGGGATAATGTTGTTCCCATTTACCGTTGGCACCGGGTTGAAGCCCCGCAGCAGAGAACTGGCTGATAATATAGGCTGCGGCCCTTTCCTGCCCGGGTGTAGCGGTTTCCCTGCCTTCCATTTCCGGGCCTGCAATAATATGCAGTTGCCGGCTAAGACCGGCAGCTGTTATGCTTTCACCATATTTTGCGGCCACCCCGTTATTGGTTTGTGCCTGTGCAATATTTATCAGCAACAGAAAAGCGACAGCAAATGGAACTTTCATGATTGATTTTTATGACCGGGTTCATCTATATAAATCTATATAAATAAAAAGAGCCGGTTGGAAGCCGGCTCTTTAATATTACTACAATTTCGTGTATTCGTTACAGTAAAAAATGATATATGGTTTAAAACCATTACAGGCAAACCATTTTACGTACCCGGTCCTGGTGGCGGCCACCTTCAAACGGGGTGCTGATAAACATCTCCACCATCTGGTTGGCAACGGGAATATCCACAAAACGGGCAGGGATGCACAGCACGTTCGCATTGTTATGTGAGCGGGCCAGCCGCGCAAGCTCTTCTCCCCAGCAGATGGCAGCCCGGATGCCCTGGTGTTTATTGGCAGTAATGGCTACGCCATTGGCACTGCCGCAGATCAGGATACCGAAGGCAGCCTGTTCTCTTTCCACTGCTGTTGATACCGGGTGCGCATAGTCAGGATAATCCACAGAATCTTTTGAGTGGGTGCCGTAATCTTTTACCTGCAGGCCTTTCGATTCCAGGAAAGAGATCACTTCTTCTTTATATTCATATCCTGCATGATCGGATCCGATAGCCACGGGCAACGTCAGGTTAAATACGGTATTTTCCATTTTCAATTTCTTGTTTGCTGTTAGCGATAATTAAGACCATTCTTCCACGTCGGTTTTGGCCATGCTGTCTTCACGTTCTTTCAGCGCTTTCTTCGATATAAAGATACTGATTTCATACAGACAGTATAAGGGCACAAATACAATGAGCTGATCTATCAGGTCGGGCGGCGTAATAACAGCGGCCAGGATCAGGATCACCACAATAGCATGTCGCCTGTAGGATTTGAGGAATTCCGGTGTGAGGATACCGAGTTTGGTAAGGAAAAACACCAGGATAGGCAGCTCAAACAGGAGCCCCATCCCCAGTACGATCTGTGTCATCAGATCGAAATAATCATCTATAAAAAACTGGTTTACTGCTTTTTCAGTTACCGTGTAAGAAGCAAGGAAGTTGATAGTAAAAGGCGCCATGAGGAAATAGGCAAATGCAATTCCCAGGAAGAACTGGAAAGACACCCAGAAGATCACTCCCCTGGCTCCTTTGAGCTCTTTTTCTTTCAGCGCTGGTTTTACAAATCGCCAGAACTCCCAGAAAATGTAAGGGAAGGCGCAAACAAAGCCGATAATGAAGGCCAGTTTAAATTGCAGCATGATCTGCCCTACCATCTTATAATTCAAAAACTGGACCTTTACAGGCGTAATACAGAGCTGATCTCCCAGGCCTACCCAATGACTGATTTTGCATAGCGCCACATAGGAAGGGAAGCTGGCGTTGGTGGGTCCGAAAATTACATTATCCAGAATTTCCTGTGTATATAAAAAGCCGAATACGCTGAATGCAACGAGTGCCAGGGCCGATCTGACAAGGTGCCACCGGAGGTCTTCCAGGTGGTCAAAAAAAGACATTTCTGCCTTATCCTCATTGCTCGCGAACAATTTCTTTAACATACTTTATACGGATCGAACGATGTTGAATACAGTTTCTTATTAAGGATCACAAATATAGCTGTTGCACACTACAAATTACAGTGCACCTTGTATAAAGTACCCTATTTTAATATTGCTTTAAGCAAAGCATTGTTTATACCTGAAGCATGTACGTAAAAAGAGAAGAAAAAGTGGAAATGAGATGTGATAAAAAAAAGAGCCAGCCCGAGAAGAATCAAGAGCCGGCCTTTCATCCATTGTTTGTTAACCCCAAAAAAGTTGAATTCGAGAATGTCTTTAGCTTCCAGTTAAACTACTTACCTAATTGATGGCAAGCGTTCAGAATAAGTAAGAATCCCTGGTTGCGTTCTATATTGTAATACAAAAATAACAAGAATTATTTTATTATCAATGTTGGAACACTTTTTTTACAACCTTTTAACAAAAATCAAATCATTGTGTTACATCATCTGAAGCAAATGTATACAATCCGTGTTAAATTCCTACTACTTTTTTTAAAAACGTTTTAGCAAAATTGTTATTGAATGGTTAATCTTTACATTACGCAAATAAATATATCATATTATTATCTGATAAGTCAACCAGTTTAACGGTGAACCCTATGCTAACATTTTCATTTTCACCATTTCGATCCTGGTATCCGTAACATTCAGAATATCAAACTCATAATCGTCGATTATAATGCGTTCTTTGATCTTCGGAATAGTTTCATGATGATTGATAATGTACCCTGATAAAGTTTCACTTTCATCCTCAGGAAAGTCCAGCCCATATCTTTCATTCAAGTAATCGAGCTCTAATCTTCCTGAAAAAATATATTCTTTTTCGGCGATCTGCTTCTCTACAAATTCTTCTTCATCGTGTTCATCCTTAATTTCACCAAAAATCTCTTCCAATACATCTTCAATCGTTACAATGCCGGCTGTTCCGCCGAACTCATCTACTACCCATGCAATGCTTTTACGTTCTTTATTGAACTTGCTGAGCAGGTCGATGGCGCTCATTGTTTCAGGCACAGCCAATATAGGATGAATAATGCTTTTGATATCCGCCGGATTTTTAAACATATCCAACTGGTGGATATAACCTAGTATATTATCGATACTTCCTTCGTAAATAATGATCTTAGATAGCTTGGTATCCATAAATTTACTCCGGGCATCACTGAGCGGCCGGTGAATTTCCAGCGCTTCAATTTCCTTACGGGGAATAAGGCATCCGCGGATTTTTACATGGGCAAGCGACAAAGCATTCTCAAATAGTTCTGTATTCAGCTCCTGGTTGTTTTCCCCGAAGTGTTGCTGCGACTGCCTGATAAAATGCTCCACATCCACACGGGTAAATGATTCACCGTTTTCCACGATACGGACATTGAATAAATATTTCAACATCCATTCCGAGAGGGAAGCGAGCACATTACCGATCACATACAGCGGCTTGGCTACTATTGATACCGGCAACGCAAAGAAACTAAGCAGAGTTTCCGGGCGTGACCGGAAAACGGCCCTGGGAATAAAAAAGCCCAGGAACAATACCAGCAGGGTGGCCAGTATTATCTCAATAAAGATAATAAAAGGTTGTACGCTGGCGGAATCAGGCTTCCGCAGAATAGTATCCAGCGCCGGCTGAAATACGCCGGCCACAAGAATTCCATAGATGACTATGGTGATCGTAAATCCTACCAGGCTGGTAGCCAGGAACCTGCTGGGATTTTCATTCAGACTGGCTAATATTTTGCCAGTAGTCCTGCCCTGCTTCTTTTTGAGCTCAATGCTAAGTTTGTTAACATTGGCAAAGGCAGCTTCGATACCTGAAAAGAAGCCTGCCAGCAATACCAGGAAAACCAAAATAATTATTGTGTATCCGTCCATCCTAACAAAAATAATGAATTAGGAAAACCAACGATCACGTCGCTATTTTATATTTAAAAAATCTGTTACCAGCTTTTTTACCTCTTCATATGCTTTTTCCAGTTCATCGTTCACCACAATCTGGTCAAATTCATGGGAAAACGACAGCTCATAGCGGGCTTTAGCCAGTCTTTCATCCAGGGAGGCCTGTGTTTCAGTGCCTCTTTCACTGAGTCTTACCCGTAGTGCATCTAACGATGGTGGCTGTATGAAAATGGTGAGTGCATTGCTGTGATACTTTTCCTTGATAGAAAGTGCGCCTTTTACATCGATGTCTACCATTGGTACCTGGTTATTATTCCAGATACGCTCCAGTTCACTTTTAAGGGTGCCATAGTATTTTCCGGCGTACACCATTTCATATTCCGCAAAAGCATTTTCTTCTATCCGCTGGTGAAATTCATCGGCCGACAGGAAATAGTAGTCTTTTCCGTGCACTTCACTGGCGCGCGGGGTACGGGTGCTGGCGGAAATTGAAAAGGCCAGTACCGGCATATTAGCCAACAGTTTTTTTACGATAGTGGTTTTACCGGCGCCGGAAGGAGCCGTAACGATGATGATCTTCTTTTCCATTATTAATTACAATCAGGGTAGCGGTTACTTCAAAAGCAAAACCCAAAAACCAGTAAAATGTTTTGCTGGTATTTGGGTTCTGAAGAAGTATGAACAGGTGTTTATACTCTCTTTATATCTGCCCCCAGTTTTCTCAGCCTTTCGTCGATGTACTGGTAGCCACGGTCTATCTGGTCTATATTCTGAATAGTGCTTTTTCCTTCAGCGCTGAGTGCAGCGATCAGCAGGGATACGCCGGCACGGATATCGGGCGATGACATGGTGATACCGCGCAGGTTATGCTGGCGGCCCAGCCCGATCACAACAGCACGGTGCGGATCGCATAAAACGATCTGTGCGCCCATGTCTATCAGTTTATCCACGAAAAACAGCCTGCTTTCAAACATCTTCTGATGGATCATCACGCTGCCTTTTGCCTGTGTAGCCACTACCAGCACGATGCTGAGCAGGTCTGGTGTAAAGCCGGGCCATGGATGATCGGAGATAGTAAGAATGGAACCATCCAGGAAGGTCTGTATTTCATAGGAATCCTGGGAAGGGATATAGATATCATTTCCCCTGATCTCCATCTGAATACCTAACTGTCGGAACTTTTCAGGTATAATACCGAGGTTATCCACACCGGCATTTTTGATCGTGATCTCGCTCTGCGTCATGGCTGCCAGGCCAATGAAAGACCCAATCTCGATCATATCGGGAAGCATGCTGTGCTCGCAGCCGCCCAGGTATTTTACGCCTTCAATGGTGAGCAGGTTGGATCCTACGCCGCTGATGCGGGCGCCCATGCGGTTCAGCATTTTGCAAAGCTGCTGCAGGTATGGTTCGCAGGCTGCGTTGTAAATAGTGGTGGTGCCTTCCGCCATTACCGCTGCCATTACAATATTGGCTGTACCGGTAACGCTGGGCTCATCCAGCAGCATATAAGTACCTTTGAGCCCTCCGGATGTTTCCAGCCGGAAATAATTATCGTCCGCATCGTATACAAACCGGGCGCCCAGTTTCTCGAAACCGATGATGTGGGTGTCCAGCCTGCGGCGGCCTATTTTATCGCCGCCGGGTTTGGGAATGAAGGCGCGTCCGAACCTTGCGAGTAGCGGACCTGCAATCATTACCGAGCCTCTCAGGCGGCCTGATTTCTTTTTAAATTCGGGGCTTTCCAGATATTTCAGATCTACTGCATCTGCCTGGAATTCGCAGGTATCCCTGCTGATACGGTTTAATTTTACGCCGGCATCTCCCAACAGCTCTATCAGCAGATTTACATCTACGATATCCGGAATATTAGTGATAGTAACCTTTTCGGGGGTTAGCATCACGGCACTGATGATTTGTAAAGCTTCGTTTTTGGCACCCTGGGGTATAATTTCTCCCTTTAAGCGGTTGCCGCCTCTTACTTCAAAAGCACTGCTCACTTGTTCCTGTTTTTGTTGTATTTGTTATTGTGCTTGTTGTTATTGTCCCGGCTTTTACCGCCGCTGTTGCCGCTATTGCTGCTTTTGAACTTGTTTTGCTGGAAGTTTTTGCGCTTGTTGGAGCGGAACTGTTCACTGGCGCCAGCTACATTACCGGTTTGGGGGAAGTTTACGGGGCCTGCAGCATGGGCAGTATGACCCGGGTGGTATTCCAGCTGGTTGTTGGTGATGGCCATCAATTCGGCCTTGATAGCATCGTCATGTACACTTTCTTTGTGCCAGTTGCTATATGCCAGCTTCATATAGTTACCGATACACTGGGTAAACCCTTCTTTCTTTTCAGGATTATTTTCATGTACCGCTTTATCGATGATCATTTCCAGGTTTTTGCCGAAGTGGCGGTTCCTGGGATATTTTTTCGGATAAGGAAGTTTATCGGGCTTGGCTCTCAGCTTTTCGATGGTGGGGATTGGATATGGGGACTCCACATTCAGGGTAAAGCCGGAGATATTAAAGATATGATCCCATAATTTATGCCTGAAGTCTTCCACATTACGTAAATGCGGGTTCAGTGTACCCATCAGCTCTATTACAGCCATAGCATTACGCTGGCGCTCTTCGTCGTCTTTTATGGTTACCAGGTACTCCACCATTTTCTGGATATTCCTGCCATATTCCTTCATTATCAGGTAATTGCGCGTGGTATTATATTCCATTACTAGTATTTAAAAAAAATTGATTTGATGATGGGACATCTTAAGTGAAGAAAATTAATCGGCAACATCTATGCAAACATAATAAAAAAATACGAGGAACATTTCATCGGGCTGTATTGTTTATTAATGCAAAAGCATGTTATGGAGCAACTGAAAAACAAGGTGGCGCTGGTAACAGGCGCAGGTTCCGGTATCGGCAAATGTGTGGCAGAGCTGTATGCAGCCAATGGAGCGGGTGTGGTGATCAGTGATATTGATGAAAAAGGTGGCAAGACCGTGGCAGAGGGGATCAGGAACAAGGGCGGCAGGGCTGTTTTTATAAAGTCGGATACCAGTAGTCCATCCGATTGCGAGCAGCTGGTGGCCCAAACCCTGGCGGAATTTAAACAGCTGGATATTGCCTGTAATAATGCCGGTATTGGTGGTGCGTCGGCTCCCACCGGTGAATACAGGCTGGAAGACTGGCAAAAAGTTATCAACATAAATCTCAATGGCGTTTTTTACGGTATGCGATACCAGCTCCCCGTGATGGAAAAAGCCGGTGGCGGGGTGATTGTAAACATGGCCTCTATCCTGGGGGCCGTTGGTTTTGCGGGCTCCTGTGCCTATGTGGCTGCCAAACATGGCGTGGTAGGGCTTACCCAGGCAGCCGCAGTGGAATATTCCGCCAAAGGCATCCGGGTCAACGCCGTGGGACCGGGATTTATTGAAACCCCATTATTAACCAAACATCTGAGCCAGCAGGAGATGCAGGCACTTGTAGGCCTGCATCCCATAGGCAGGTTAGGCAAGCCGGAAGAGGTAGCAGAGCTGGTGTTATGGCTCAGTTCTCCGCAATCATCTTTCGTAACCGGTAGCTACTATCCCATTGATGGAGCATACCTGGCCAGATGATTTGGTTATGTTGTTTTTCGAGGTATTCCAGGGAGATAAAAATCTTATCTCCCTGAAAAATTCAAACAATCAAATCTGCATTTCCCGAAATGTTTGCTAGTTTTAGTCAATGCAAACACATAAACTCCCCATACTTTTTTTACATGGCGCCCTGGGCGCTGCTTCTCAATTTGAACCATTAGCGGCGGCAATGTCTGAGCACTACGACGTACACCTGATCAATTTCAGCGGGCATGGCAATGTGCCTTTCTCCGAGCAGGGGTTCAGTATACAGGTATTTGCAGCGGAAGTACTATCCTATCTCGAAAGCCATCAGCTTGATTTTGTGCACATTTTCGGATACAGCATGGGCGGCTATGTAGCCATGTACCTGGCAAGGCATTACCCGGAAAAGACCGGGCGGGTGATTACGCTGGCTACCAAATTTAACTGGAACGAGGCTACCGCCGGTAAGGAAGTACGGCAACTGAACCCGGACCTGATCGAGGAGAAAGTGCCGGCTTTTGCCAGGACGCTGGAGACCAGGCATACTGCGGGCAACTGGAAAACGGTGGTAACGCGCACTGCCCAGCTGATAGAAGAGCTGGGGCACCAGTCGCTGCTGAAACCGGCCGATTTTGCCCAGGTAGTCTCCCCCTGTATGCTGATGATGGGCGACCGTGACAACATGGTGTCTTTCCAGGAAACCATTGAAGTATACAAAGCCCTTCCGCTGGCGCAGTTAACGGTGATGCCGGATACGGCACACCCGTTGGAAAAAGTGGATGTGCCGTTGCTGGCATATTATTTAAGAAGATTTACAACACAGCATATCTGACATCATTTACTCGCCCATAGCGATCTTGCCCCAGTTATTAAGCTCTTCTTCCGTCCATAGTGCCGGGAAGAAAACGATGCGTTTATTTTTCGGGGGCAGGAATTGCTGCCAGTTGGTGCCACCGGTAGCAGCAATATCTTCCGGTCTTTTATGCAGGTATCTTACCGCTGATTTGTAGTGCATAAGCGGCCAGCGCACATTTACATTGAGATCGTATTCCTTTAGCAGCGGAATCAATTCCGTTTGTTCTGCGGGGCTGAGCTTATTATAGCTGGCAAGCAGGTTACTGTCTTTATACCGTGTAGCCAATTGCAGGAAGGTATCCATATATTTCAGCTCAAACTGGCGCAGGGTAAGTGTTTTTTTACCGGTAGCCAGTTCCGTGGCGCCGCTTCTCCAATAGATTTTGTCCAGTACCTCTTTTAGGTCCAGGCCTTCTACTTCCGGACGCTGGGGCTCATACACCAGGTTATTCAACCGGGTAGAGCAGATCTCGATCATGCGGAATTGCCCGCTCTGGAATCCACTGGCGGGTAACAGGGCCATGCGGAATTGCAGGAACTGCTCCTTATCCATCCCATCTACCATTATTTCAAATGAGCTGATCAGACTGTGGAAATAATTGTTGATCCTTTTAAGCTGGGTTTTAAATATCTCAGCTGTCAGTACAGGCGCGAGGCTGATTTGTTCAATCGCCTGCAGCGATAATTTCAGATACAATTCCGTGATCTGGTGGTAGATGATGAAAATTCTTTCATCAGGAATCGGTGTGCGCGGATGTTGCAGGTTGAGCAGCACATCCAGCTGAATATAATCCCAATAGGTGAGGTAGTCCGCATACAGAAGGCCATCCAGGTAAGATGACAGGTTCTGGCCCATGGCGGCATACTTTTCTTCCAGCCGTTGAATTTTCTCGGCAATTTCTGTTGTAACCATAGCGAAAATTAATCATTAAGAATGAAATAGCAACAGGGTGAACTCTCCATTCTTAAAAACCAATTATTCCACTACGTTAATTGTCCGGTAGAAGCTTTCTTCGAGCGAGATCAGGGTTTCAGTTCTTTCTATACCTTTTATTTTCTGTAATTCATCGTGGAGGATGCGGCGAAGCTGGGTGATGTCTTTACAGATGATTTCTGCAAACATGCTATAGCTGCCTGTTGTATAATTAAGACGTACCATTTCAGGGATTTTCCTCAGTTCTTTGGCTACAGTATCATACATAGAGCTCTTTTCAAGATAGATGCCGATAAAAGCGATCACATCATAGCCGATCATTTTTAAATCTACATGTAATTTAGTACCTTTAACTACACCCAGTTCTTGTAATTTCTTCATTCTCACGTGGATAGTCCCGCCGGAAACGAATAATTTCTTCCCCAGGTCGGCGTAGGAGATCTCAGCATTAGACATCATCTCGCTGATAATCTGCAAATCTAGTTTGTCAATATTCAAATTGTGGCTCATTTTTACAATTTGTTTTTGAATGTTTTAAAGTTATATGCAAATATTTAAAAAATATCGAAAATTCCAAAATTCTTCTTAAAAAATTTGCAAGAAACTCACCTTCTCTTTAGATTTGCATCATAATCATTACAAAAACGGCTAACGAAAAGCAATAGCTGGTAACGGTTTGAACACATTGTGGGATGATGAAATTGGCAGACATGCCCTCTTGTCTCGGGGGTGGGGATCACAGGATAAACGTAGTATAATTGGGTTGACCACTAATCTTACTTGTGCTATGGCTAACTGCCCCGTGGAGGTTCGACTCCTCCTCCTACAGCTAATTGGTTTAAAGAGCTCGTAAGTGATCATGCTTACGGGCTTTTTTTTATTTTATATCACGACGTTTCATATTTTATTTAATATAAATATGAAGTTATCATGCAGCAACTACTATTGCCCGGCATGTACCCCTGCAAGAGCATTGGTTCCCCTTACCCTTCTCCCATTCAAAAAAATCACCCTATTTTTGCCGCAAATGGGACAAAAAAAATTACAACGATTTGCTGAAATCGAAACCTTCCCCAATGTATTGATATACCCGGAAGGTATGCAGGGAAAATGGAATGAATTCTTTAAAAACAACCACCCTGTTACATTAGAGTTGGCCTGTGGTAAAGGAGACTATACACTGGGTATGGCCCGGCTGTTTCCTGAACAGAACTTTTTAGGCGTGGATCTCAAAGGCAACCGTATCTGGAGAGGCGCTAAAACCGCCCTGGAAGAACCGCTGCCAAATGCCGCTTTCTTACGTACACAAATAGATAAGCTTAATAATTACTTTGCGCCCGGAGAAATAAAGGATATCTGGATCACTTTCCCGGACCCTTTCCTGCGCAATTCCAAATCAAAGAAAAGACTGACGCATCCCAGGTTCCTGCAGCTGTTTCAGCCCTTACTGGCGCCGGGAGCCACTATTAACCTGAAAACAGATTCACCGCAGCTATATGCCTTCACACAGGAGGTGATTACCGCGGCGGGATGTACGCTGATAGAAGACATCCCGGATGTGTACGCATTACCCGAAGTACCGCCATTGCTGAAGATCCGGACCTTTTATGAAGGAATGCACCTGGCAGATGGCAGAACGATCCGTTATCTTAAATTCCAATTGCCTGCTGCTCCGTTGAACTGGCAAAGCATTAAACTGCCTTCAGATGAAGCAACCGTTGGTGGAGAAGATTGATTTTTACTATAATGCCCAGGGCTATATGGTATTCACCGAAAAGTTTCACCTCAACCGGGGCTTCTGTTGCGGCAACGGCTGTAAGCACTGTCCTTTTGATTATGAAAAAGTACCCGAACCCGAAAGATCAGCACTCCTTACCCGCAGAAGGGAAGAAGGAAAAGAAGGCCACTGAGCCTGTTTCTTTTTTTGAAACAGTTTTTAAAATTGCGCGTACCATACCGCGGGGCCGGGTTACCTCCTATGGCGCCATTGCCGATGCTTCCGGTTTAAAACTTACCGGCCGCATGGTAGGCTGGGCAATGAATGCAGCCGGCAGCGCCAAACCGGCAGTTCCTGCGCACCGCGTGGTAAACAGCAAAGGAGAGCTAAGCGGACGGAGTCATTTTGCCACTCCTACCCTGATGCAGGAATTACTGGAGCAGGAAGGCATAGTAGTAAAAGAAGATAAAATAGAAAATTTTAAAGCCGTATTTTGGGATCCGGGACAACCAGCTACACCTTTGAAAAAGGGCAGTAAAAAGAAAGTATAAATATTTCAGACAGCATCCGGCGGGGTGAAGCACTACGTTTCTATATGACAATACTCAAGCTGAAACTGGACCATGACCAATTGATAGAGGACTTCTTCGACAGCTCCTACATTATAGGCATTGCCTCCACCGCGCGGGATTATCAGTTGTGCTGGCATATTAACCGGCAATTGCACACCAACTTCCGGGTAAATAATAACCTGGAGATCACCCTGTCGAAAAAAACAAGATCCTTTCATTTCCCTGTATTTGATTTTCACGAACCAACCAACTCGGTAGCACACTATCTTTATAACAACCGTTGCCAGGCAGAATTTCTCCTGCCCGAACTGAAACAGATCAATTTTCTGTGGATGGTAAAGGGCGATTACTATCAACCAGGCGATGTAAAAAAATTATTAGAAGAATTACGCCTTGTTCCGCTTGTACAATTAGTATCTTTACTTGATATCCGGGATATCAAAAATAAGATGAACCTTATTTTTTAGAACAGGCACTACGCATCAGCGGTAATATTTTTGACCAGATTCCATGACAGACCCCGACGTTTTACTTTTAAATTCCTGATTTTTTATGTGGGAAGAAAGAAACAAACAGCTTTACCGGGCTTTTGAATTCAAAGATTTTCGGGATGCATTCGCATTTATGACCAAAGTTGCACTGATTGCAGAAAAAATGGACCATCATCCCAACTGGAGCAACATTTATAATAAAGTGGAAATATTCCTGTGCACCCACGATGCCGGTGATATCATCACCGCTAAGGATGAAGCAATGGCAAAAGCTATTGACAAATTGTTATAACCAAACTTATATTACACTTTGTGAAGCGCATTATTCTAATGCTGCTGTTGTATTGTTACACTGCAGGATCCTTTGCCAATGTTGATCATACCCCAGTAGATACACTGATAGCCGATACCGCTTTCGCTCCTGCGAACCTGGATCTGCGGCCTTTTATATACGTGCTGACAGCTGATCAGCAGCACCTGACGCCGGAGCAGGCTGCTGCCATGCCTTTTACCCGGCAGGAAAACATCTTCCATAATAATCCTAAAAATAACGGGCGGGTAAATAATTGCTGGTTAAGGCTTACCATAAAAAACCGGGGCGATAAGGCGTTGTCGTGCCACCTTTTTTCCGGCTGGCACGACTATATGTACTGGTATTCGCAATCGCCGGGCGACAAGCCCAGGCCGCTCATGCAAACGGGTTTGATGCTGGATGATGGCGGCGTGGAAAGATGGGCCCACTATGCCTTTGCAGTACAGGTGCCTGCCGGTGGGATACGCACGTTTTACCTGCACATTGTCAATAAATCGTACAATGAAGGCCCTCTTATGCCGGCGCTTTTCAGTACCGAAGCCTATAGCGCTTTCCGGGATCAGCAGCTGAATGGCTTTCGCAAAGAAGCGGTAGTGATCCAGGTATTGCTGGGTATGCTCCTGGTATTCTTCAGTATTTCCGTTATTAACTATATCCAGCTGCCCGACAGGTCGTATATCTATTTTGCAGCTTATATCCTGGGGCTGATCCTCTTTTTTGCCCTGCGACTGGAAGACAAGCCCTACCAGTTGTCTTTTTTCCACCGCTGGCCAATGCTGAAATATTACTGGGATATTCCCGGCCTGCTGTTTTGCTTTTACCTGATGTACCTCCTGTTTGGCAATGCCTTTCTTAATCTTACCGAAAGGTATCCCTTTATGGAGAGAGCCTTTACCTGGGTAGCCGCTATTGTAGGCGGACTGATTATTTTATGCGTGTATTTTATCAGGATAGGCCAGTACCAGATGCCCACCATTATATACAGCTATGTGTATTTTGTAACACTGGTGCCCCTGCTGGCTGTATTTGTGGCGCTGGCGCGGCGTTCCCGCCATCATCCGCTGGTGCGGTTCTTCCTGTATGGGTCGGTATGCTTATATCTTGCCTGCCTGGGTTCCTTCCTGATGCATGTGCGGCCACTGGGGCTGCTCAGCGCACTGGGCGAACTGGCAGCCCCTACTATCCTGCTGATAGGCGGCGTGTCGCTGCAGGCCATGTTTTTTCTTGCCGGGTTAAGTTACCGCAATAAACTGGTGCACCTGGAAAGAACGCGCACACAGGAACTGCTGATCAAACAACTGAATAAAAACAAAGAACTGCAGCGGAAGCTGAATGAGCAACTGGAAGAACTGGTAAAAGAGCAAACCACTGAGATACTGCGCAAAAAGCAGGAACTGGAAGAGCAGCGGAAAAAGCAACTGGAAACAGAATACGATAAAAAACTGACGGAAATTGAGCTGAAGGCCATCCGTGCACAGATCAACCCTCATTTTATTTTCAACTGCCTGAATTCTATTCAACTGTTTGTAATGCAGCGGGATTATGAGTACGCACAGAAATATCTTTCCGACTTTTCTTACCTGATCCGCAAAACGCTGGACTTCTCCCGGCGTAATTTTATATCCCTGGCAGATGAAATTACCTATCTGAATACTTATCTTGGACTGGAAAAGATGCGGTTTGAAAACCGGATGGAGTATGAAATAGTGGTAGACCCCGTGATTGCCACTGCCGAACTGGAAATCCCCGCAATGCTGTTGCAACCTTATGTTGAAAATGCTGTAAAGCATGGCATGACGAACCCCCAACAGCCTACAGGTAAGCTTTCCATTTATTTTAACCAGGTGGCCTCAGATATGCTGGAGTGTGTAATAGCAGATAACGGAATTGGCATTGCCCGTTCAAAGTCGCTGCGTATGCTGCCAAAGCATCACCAGTCGTCCGGCATGGAAATAAGCCAGAACCGCGCTGAGTTACTGAACAAAATGTATAATACAGAAATTCATATAGAAATTATTGACAAGTCATCTGAAGATGAGTCCAACAGCGGCACGATAGTAAAGATCCTGATCCCCCAGTTATAGTTAGAACAGTGTATCCGTTAATGTTACTTTTTTTATGATAAAGGCTATTATAATAGATGATGAAAGAAACAGCCGGGATATTATTGCCCTGATGCTTGGTAAATACTGCCCCGGAATTACCATTGCCGATATGGCCACCGATTGTGCGGATGGCATAGAAAAAATAAAGGCACATCGTCCCGAGCTGGTATTTCTTGACCTTGAAATGCCCGATGGTACCGGCTTCGACGTACTGGCCGGCACCCTGCCTGATATCCCTTTTGAAGCGGTATTTGTTACTGCATTTGAAAAGAAGTTCCTTCATGTGATCCGTTTCAGTGACGTGGAGCTGATACTAAAGCCTATTGATAAAGAAAGCCTGCTGCAGGCCGTGGCACTGATAACAGAACGGATTAACACCGGTGGCAGTAAAGACCGTTACCGCGTGTTGCTGGAAAATTTCAATAACAGTAAGCCTGTAGCCTGGCAGCTGTTGATCCCTGCCACCAACGGGAAGGCGCATACCATTAATATTCCGGCCATTGAATACCTGGAGACAAAGGGCGATAACTGCGCATTTATGTTAAGCTCCGGTGAGCTGATCACGGCTGTACAATCGTTCCGTTACTATGCCGATTTGTTTGCCTCCCTTCAGTTTTACCAGATCAATAACAACCAGATGATACAGCTATCCAACATCAGCCGGGTGGATGGCCCTTCCGGCAAAGTATTGCTGAAAGGCGGCACTACATTGGATATCAGCGAAAAACGGCAACGCGATCTGCTGCATAAAATGGCGCATCCCCAATAACATGATTTCGTATATCCATTAGCGGTAATTATATATTTTCAATTTTTCCGGGAAGATGTTTTCGATTCAGTTAACAATTTGCCAACGTTTTTGTGAACGTGTAACTATTTCCGTGACTTTACCTTCGTTTTAACGGGTTGCGCGGAGAGTACGTAACAATTTCTTAACAAAAAAATTTGGTGGTTTTACTTTTGGTTGTACATTTGACCCGCAAAACGAAATAGTCAAACAGTCAGTTTCGCTTGCAACAACACTATGGCAGAACAGGACCTGAAACGAACAATGATTCTGGAGGCGGCGTTAAAGCGCTTCAAGCGGTTTGGGTTAACTAAAACTACCATGGAGGAAATAGCCAGGGACCTGGAAATTTCAAAAGGCTCTTTGTATTATTATTTTTCCGATAAAGAATCCATCTATGTGGCGGTGGTAGAGCGTATGATAGCCGATTGTTTTATTGACATGTCGGCATATGTGGAAGAGGCGCCATGTACTTCAGATATTGTGAACCGCTACCTGGCACTGAAGGAAAAAATGTTGCTGGAATATCATTTCCTGTTTGGCGTAAACGAATGGATAAAGGATGTTCCTTCCAGCCGGATGCGACAAACGATTGAGTTATTGCAGCAGGTAGAAATTTCCTTCCTTTCTGCTACCATTTCAAAAGGGGTAAGCAGCGGGGAGCTCAATAAAGACACGGATACGGAGCTCACAGCGCAGCTGCTGGTAAATGTATTATTCGGCTTATGGGTAATATGGTGCAAGTGGCAGGCGGCGGGCTTTGACCCATACGACCGGGAAGCGCTGAAATGCTTTATGGATCGCGAAAAACAAGTACTCACCATTTTTTTTAATGGTTTAAGATATCGACCAAACATCAACAAGGATTGCTAGAATGTATGTAGAAGAAACAATAACACAGGAATAGTTTTAATGAATATTTAAATTTAACGACAGATGAAAAAGTTGATTGTAATGGCCGCAGTAGCACTGTTCGGCACTCAAGTAGCAAAGGCCCAGTTTTC